>JAUYSB010000053.1 GCA_030696525.1 Hydrogenophaga sp.
CACCCTGAGCGAGACCTTTGCCGCCATCGAGATGGCCAAACGCGCCGGCTACACCGCCGTCATCTCGCACCGCTCGGGCGAAACCGAAGACAGCACCATCGCCGACATCGCCGTCGGCCTGAACGCGCTGCAGATCAAGACCGGCTCCATGAGCCGTTCGGACCGCATGGCCAAGTACAACCAGCTGCTGCGCATCGAAGAAGATTTGGGCGACATCGCCAGCTACCCGGGCCGCGACGCGTTCTACAACCTCCGTTAAAACGGCTTGATGGGCAACCGCCTCGTCCCGCTGCTGCTGCTGGCCTTGCTGGGCATCGTCCATGCCCAGTTGTGGCTGGGCCGTGGCAGCGTGCCGCAGGTCAACGCCCTCAAGCAGCAACTGGCCGAGCAGGAACAGCTCAATCGCGCCGCGCAGTGGCGCAACGAGCAGCTGGCCAGCGAGGTGCGCGACCTGCAGGAAGGCCAGGACATGGTGGAGGAACTGGCCCGCCAGGAGCTGGGCATGGTCAAGCCCAACGAGGTGTTCGTTCAGATCGCCCAACCCAAGAAGTGAGCGCCGCGCCGTTCACCGTGGTGCTGCTCGGGGGCGAGTCCACCGGCAAAAGCCAGCTGGCCCGCACCCTGCGGGAACACCTGAACGCAGCGCATGGGCTGCGCGGCCTGGTGGTGGCCGAACACCTGCGCGCGTGGTGCGAACAACAGGGCCGCGCGCCGGCTCCGAACGAACAGGCCGCCATCGCCGACACCCAAACCCGGCACATTGCCCAGGGGCGTGCCACGCCCGGCATTCAGGTGCTGCTGGCCGACACCTCCAGCGTGATGGTGGCCGCCTACGGCGAGCAATATTTCAACGACACGTCGCTCTGGCCACAGGCACTGGCCGACCACGCTGCGGCGGCCGACCTCACGCTGCTGATGGGCCTGGACCTGCCCTGGGTGCCTGATGGCCTGTGCCGCGACAGCCCGGCCGCGCGCCAGACCACCGATGCCATACTGCGTGCCCGGCTGGAACAGGCGGGCATTGTCTACCAGACGATCTACGGCGCGGGCGAAGCCCGCCTGCAACAGGCGCTGCGCACCTTGGGCGCGGCCATGGGCCGCCCGCTGGTGCCACAAGACCCGTTCTGGGAACAGGGCCGGCGCCGCTGGAACTGCGAGAAGTGCAGCGACCCCGAATGCGAGCACCGGCTGTTCCGCGATCTCATCGCGCAACGCCAGCCGCCCACCTGAGCCTCACTGCACGCTGCTGCTGCCCGGCGGCATCTGTGCCTGTTGCAGGAACACGCTGGCCGCGTCCACCGGGTCGTAGCGGTACTGCGCGCCACAAAAATCGCAGGCCACCTCCACCTGGCCTTGTTCGGCCAGTATGGATTCAACCTCCTCGTGCCCCAGGCTGCGCAACATGCCCGACACCCGCTCGCGCGAGCAGGTGCAGGCAAAACGCGGTGCGTGGGCGCCATCCTGCGGCGCAAAACGCAGCACCTGTTCTTCCCAGAACAGGCGGTGCAGGATGGTGTCGGCATCCAGCCCCAGCAGCTCCTCGCGCTTGAGGCTTTTGGCCAGGATGGCGATGCGGTTGTAGTCCTCGTTGCGGCCGATCTGGTCCTCGTCGGCACGCTGCAGGCCGCCGCCCGAGAGGTTGGCCTCGCCCTGCAGCGGCAGGCGCTGGATCAGCAGGCCAGCGGCCACGTGTTCGTCGGCGGCCAGCACCAGGGTGGTATCGAGCTGCTCGCTCTGCAGCATGTAGTGCTCCAGCACCTCGCTCACGCGCTCCAGCTTTTCCTTGTGATCACCGTGCAGTGGCACCACACCCTGGTAGGGCTGCTGGCCGGGTTGGCGGTCTTGTGGGTCCAGGGTGATGGCGCAGCGACCCTGGTTGTTGACGTTGACCATGTGCGACAGCGGTGCATCGGACGCCACATCGCCGTTCACGGTGGCGGTGGCCCGCAGGCGCAGGTCGGACTGCACCTCCACCACCGCCAGCTTCACGGGCCCGTCGCCGTGCACCTGCAGCACCAGCGCGCCATTGAACTTGATGTTGGCTTGCATCAGCACCGCAGCAGCCGTCATCTCGCCCAGCAGTTCGGTGACGGCGGGCGGGTAGGCGCCGCTCTGGCGGCGGCGCAACAACATGTCACGCCAGGCGTCGTCCAGACGCACCAGCATGCCGCGCACCGGCATGCCATCGAAGATGAATTTGTGGAGTTCGGACACGCGCTGGTTTTCTTTCGCAAAGGGTCAGAGGTGGGGTTCAGCCGATTTTCTTCAAGCCTTTGCGGTAGCGCTCCGCGTTGTCGGTGTAGTGCTGCGCGCTGCGCTTGAGGCCTTCGATCTGCTCGGGCGTGAGCTGGCGCACCGCCTTGGCCGGGCTGCCGATGATCATGGAGCCGTCCGGGAATGTTTTGCCCTCGGTCACCAGCGCACCGGCGCCCACCAGGCAATGTTTGCCGATGGTGGCGCCATTGAGCACCACCGCGCCAATACCGATCAGCGACTCGTCACCGATGGTGCAACCGTGCAGCATCACCTGGTGTCCCACCGTCACGCGCTCACCGATCACCAGCGGAAAGCCGTGGTCGGCGTGCAGCACACTGGCGTCCTGGATGTTGCTGCCCGCCCCCAGGCTGATGGTTTCGGTGTCGCCCCGGATCACCGCGCCAAACCACACGCTGCTGCCTTCGGCCAGCGTCACCGCACCCATCACCTGCGCGCTGTCGGCCACCCAGGCCGATTCAGCCACCTGCGGAGCCACACCATCGAGTTCATACAGCGCCATCGTCGGACCTGACAAAAGGTGAAAACCTAGAATTGTAGGGATGAGTGCCCCGCCCGACATCGACGTTCGCGACATCCGCCAGCGCGCCCTGACCGCGCTGTGCGAAAACGACCCCAGCCGAAAAGTCGATCAGGTGCACGCGCTCTGGCGTGACCTGCCCCAGGCGCCGCTGGACACCACGTCCACGCTGACACCCACCGCCGCCCTGCCCGGCCGCCCGGCGCGCCCGCCGCTGCTGCCGCCCATGCAGGTGCCCACCCGCAGCCCCTTCACGCCCGAAGGCCTGGCCGCGCTGCTGCACGCCATCACCCACATCGAGTTCAACGCCATCAACCTCGCGCTGGACGCGGTCTGGCGCTTTCCCGATTTGCCGCCCGACTACTACCGCGACTGGCTGCGTGTGGCCGACGAGGAAGCCACCCACTTCGGCCTGCTGCGCGACCACCTGTTGAGCCTGGGCTTTGCCTACGGCGACTTCGACGCCCACGACGGCCTGTGGACCATGTGCGTGAAAACGCAGGACGACATCACCGCCCGCATGGCCCTGGTGCCACGCACCCTGGAGGCGCGCGGGCTGGACGCGACACCCCTGATACAGGCCAAGCTGCGCAAGGCCGGCACACCAGGCGCCTTGAAGGCGGTGGACATCCTCGACACCATCCTGCGCGACGAGATTGGCCACGTCGCCATCGGCAACCGCTGGTACGGCTGGCTGTGCGCACAACAGGGCTTGGACGCCATCGCCCACTACCGCGTGCTGGTGCGACAACACGAGGCACCCCGGCTGCGCCCGCCCTTCAACGAAGCGGCGCGCAAACAGGCGGGCTTCAGCACCGAAGAGCTGGACTACCTGCTGGGCGCCTGAAGCTTAGGCAACCAGCGCCCGGGAAACTGTCAGCAAACGTGCAGTTTGGCGTCAGTCCAGGGTAATCCCCGACGCCTACATTCCCCCAACTCCTGCGAGGTTTTGGCGCACGCCGCTTGACAACAAGCCAAGGCGACCACTTCGGGACAGGAGCCATCCATCTGTCTGAGGGGAGAACACTCATGGAAACCACGTTGGCGGACAAAATTGCCGCCCACCCGAAATACCGGGAACTCAAAGCCAAACGCACCAGCTTCGGCTGGACGCTCACCATCCTGATGATGATCGTGTACTACGGCTTCATCCTGCTGGTGGCCTTCAACAAGCCCTTCCTGCTGCAAAAGCTGGGCAGCGGCGTCATGACCATGGGCATGCCCATCGGGCTGGGTGTGATCATCTTCACCATCGTCATCACCGGCATCTACGTGCGTCGCGCCAACAGCGAATTCGACGATCTGACAGAAGAAATCAAGAAGGCGGTGCAGTGATGAATGCCATGTTCAAACGAACGTTTGCGCTGCTCGCGCTGCTGGCTGCCGCAGGTGCCGCGCTGGCCGCTGGCGCTGACCTCGGCCAGGCCGAAAAACAGGCCACCAACTGGACCGCCATCGGCATGTTCGGCGCCTTCGTGGCCGCCACCATGTTCATCACCAAGTGGGCCGCCGCCAAAACCCGCTCGGCCGCCGACTTCTACACCGGCGGTGGCGGCATCACCGGCTTCCAGAACGGCCTGGCGATTGCCGGCGACTACATGTCGGCCGCGTCCTTCCTGGGTATTTCCGCCGCCGTGATGGCCTCGGGCTTTGACGGTCTGATCTACTCCATCGGCTTCCTGGTGGGCTGGCCCGTGGTCACCTTCCTGATGGCCGAGCGCCTGCGCAACCTGGGCAAGTTCACCTTCGCCGACGTCGCCGCCTTCCGCTTCAGCCAGACGCCCATCCGCGTCTTTGCGGCATCGGGCACGCTGGTGGTGGTGGCCTTCTACCTGATCGCGCAAATGGTCGGTGCCGGCCAGCTCATCAAGCTGCTGTTCGGCCTGGAGTACTACATCGCGGTCATCATCGTGGGCGCGCTCATGATGGTCTACGTGCTGTTCGGCGGCATGACCGCCACCACCTGGGTGCAGATCATCAAGGCCTGCCTGCTGCTCGGCGGCGCCTCCTTCATGGCGCTGATGGTGTTGTGGAACTTCGGCTTCAGCCCCGAAGCCATGTTCGCCAAGGCGGTTGAAATCAAGACCGGCCTGGCCGCCACCGCCGGCAAATCGCCCGAGGAAGCCGCTGCCACGGGCTTCTCCATCATGGGCCCGGGCAACTTCGTGAAAGACCCGATCTCGGCCATCAGCTTCGGCATGGCGCTGATGTTCGGCACCGCCGGCCTGC
The DNA here is from genome assembly GCA_030696525.1 of Hydrogenophaga sp. Taxonomy (GTDB): domain Bacteria; phylum Pseudomonadota; class Gammaproteobacteria; order Burkholderiales; family Burkholderiaceae_C; genus Hydrogenophaga. The sequence goes on from JAUYSB010000053.1 coordinate 5,024, forward strand.
CCCACATCCTGATGCGCTTCTTCACCGTGCCCAACGCCAAGGAAGCGCGCAAGTCGGTGTTGTGGGCCACCACCTGGATCGGCTACTTCTACATCCTGACCTTCATCATCGGCTTCGGCGCCATCACCTTCGTGCTGACCAACCCCGAGTTCCTCGATGCCAAGGGCGCGCTCAAGGGCGGCGGCAACATGGCCGCCATCCACCTGGCCAACGCCGTGGGCGGCAACGTGTTCCTGGGCTTCATCTCGGCCGTGGCTTTCGCCACCATCCTGGCCGTGGTGGCCGGCCTCACGCTCTCGGGCGCCTCGGCCGTCTCGCACGACATCTACGCCACCGTGATCAAGAAGGGCAAGGCCGACAGCGCGTCCGAACTCAAGGTCTCGCGCATCACCACCATCGCGCTGGGCATCATCGCCGTCACGCTGGGCATCGCCTTCGAGAAGCAGAACATCGCCTTCATGGTCTCGCTGGCCTTCGCCATCGCGGCCTCGGCCAACTTCCCCGTGCTCTTCATGAGCGTGTTGTGGAAGGGCTGCACCACGCGCGGCGCGGTGATCGGCGGCTTCCTGGGCCTGATCTCCTCGGTGCTGCTGACGGTGTTGTCGGCCTCGGTGTGGGAAGCTGTGCTGGGCAATGCCAAAGGCAGCGCGCCCTTCCCCTACACCTCGCCCGCCCTGTTCTCCATGACCATCGGTTTTGTCGGCATCTGGCTGTTCTCGGTGTTGGACAACAGCGCGCGAGCAAAGATCGACAAGGCCGGCTTCCTGGCGCAGCAAGTGCGTTCTGAGACCGGCATCGGCGCCTCTGGTGCCTCTGGACACTGAGCCTGCTTGGCCTAGACGGGCCGGTCCACTTCCCACAGTGCCGGCCCGTCGATAATTGGGGATGACCGTTTCCTCCCCGACCGACTTCGCCTCCCTGCCCCTCTCACCCGCCACCCTGGCGAATCTGGTGACCCTGGGCTACCAGCAGATGACGCCCATCCAGGCGGCCAGCCTGCCGGCCGCCCTGTTGGGCAAAGACATCATCGCGCAAGCCAAAACCGGCAGCGGCAAGACCGCTGCCTTTGCGCTCACCCTGCTGGCCAACCTCAACCCGCGCCGTTTTGCGGTGCAGACCCTGGTGTTGTGCCCCACACGCGAACTGGCCGACCAGGTGACCACCGAGATCCGCCGACTGGCCCGCGCCGACGACAACATCAAGGTCGTCACCCTGTGTGGCGGTGTGCCGCTGCGCGGCCAACTGGCCACCCTGGAGCACGGCGCCCACATCGTGGTGGGCACGCCCGGCCGGGTGATGGACCACCTGGAGCGCCAGAGCCTGCAACTCGACGCCATGAACACCCTGGTGCTGGACGAGGCCGACCGCATGCTGGACATGGGTTTCTTCGACGACATCGTCAAAGTGGCGCGCCAGTGCCCCAAAGAGCGCCAGACCCTGCTGTTTTCGGCCACCTACCCCGACGGCATTGCCAAGCTGGCCGCACAGTTCATGCGCGAGCCGGTGACAGTGACGGTGGAAGCCCAGCACAGCGGCGGCCAGATCGAGCAGCGCTGGTACGAGGTGAAAGACAAAGACCGCCTGCACGCCGTGGGCCAGTTGCTGATGCACTTCCGCCCGGCCAGCACCCTGGCCTTCTGCAACACCAAAGTGCAGTGCCGCGATCTGGTGGACGTGTTGCACGCCCAGGGCATCAGCGCCCTGGCCCTGCACGGCGACCTGGAACAGCGCGACCGCGACCAGGTGCTGGTGCGTTTTGCCAACCGCAGCTGCTCAGTGCTGGTGGCCACCGACGTGGCCGCGCGCGGGCTGGACATCGCCAGCCTGGCGGCCGTCATCAACGTGGACGTGACGCCCGATCCCGAGGTGCACATCCACCGCATCGGCCGCACCGGGCGCGCCGGTGAAAGTGGCCTGGCGCTCAATCTGGCCAGCCTGGACGAAATGGGCTCGGTCGGCCGCATCGAACAGCTGCAAAAACAGGAGTCGGTCTGGCACCCCCTGGCCGAGCTCAAGCCCACCGGCAGTGGCCCGCTGCTCGCGCCCATGGTCACCCTGCACATCCAGGGCGGACGCAAGGAAAAAATCCGCCCCGGCGACGTGCTGGGCGCGCTCACCGCCGACCTCGGCTACACCCGCGAGCAGGTGGGCAAGATCAACGTCAACGAGTGGTCCACCTACATCGCGGTGGACCGCGACATCGCCGAGCAGGTGGCGAACCGGCTGAACCGCATCAAGGGCAAAAACGTCAAGGCGCGACTGCTCGAAGACTGATCCCCATTCATCACATCCACACACAAAGGCAAGCAGCATGGGCGCGCAATGGAAAGCGAAACACAAGGACCTGGCGGCGAACGCCAAGGGGCGCTTGTTCGGCAAACTGGTCAAGGACATCATGATCGCGGCGCGCGACGGCGCCGATCCCACGGCCAACTCGCGCCTGCGCCTGGCGGTGGAGCAGGCCCGCAAGGCCTCCATGCCCAAGGACACGCTGGACCGCGCCATCAAGAAGGGCGCCGGCCTGAGCGGCGAGATCGTGCATTTCGAGCACGTGATCTACGAAGGTTTTGCGCCGCACCGCGTGCCGGTGATGGTGGAATGCCAGACCGACAACGTGAACCGCGCCGCCTCCGACATGCGGGTGCTGTTCCGCAAGGGCCAGCTCGGCACGTCGGGCTCGGTGGCCTGGGATTTTGACCACGTGGGCCTGATCGAAGCCGAACCGGCCGCCCCCGGCGCCGACCCCGAACTGGCCGCCATCGAAGCCGGCGCGCAGGACTTCGAGCCCGCCGACGAAGACGGTGCGACCCTGTTCATCACCGAACCCGGCGACCTGGATCTGGTCGGCCGCGCCCTGCCCGCGCACGGCTTCAAGCTGCTGTCGTCCAAGCTCGGCTACCGGCCCAAAAACCCGGTCAGCGCCGGCAGCCTGACGTCGGACCAACTCGACGAAGTCGAAAGTTTTTTGGCCGCACTGGACGCCAACGAGGACGTGCAGAACGTGTTTGCCGGCCTGGGCGAATAAGCGCCGGCCGCTCATTGCCACCGATCCCCTGGGGGTACCCTTCGCACTGGGCACCTGCACAGGGAAATGCATTACGCTCTCCCATATCCATGGGTAACCGGAGAGCCTCTGCGTGAACACCGTCCGCCTGTCGCTGCGTGCCTGGCTGCTGCTGCTGGCTGGCCTGAGCACATTGCCGCTGCTGTTGCTGGCCTTGTCGGTGCTCTGGTCGTACAAGAACGACCAGCAGCAGGTGCTGCTGGACCGCCTCAAGACCCGCACCGAGTTGCTGGCGCAGTCGGTGGGCGAGCGCGTCAAGACGGCCGTGGGCACGCTGCAAGGCATTGCCGAATCGAATGCGGCCATGACGCTGGACGTGCCCACGCTCTACGCCCACGCGCAACGTGTGGTGGCGCACAACCCCGACTTGCGCGCCATCACGCTGGTGAATGACCAGGGCGGGCGGCTGTTCCTGACCTCGCTGCCGCTGGACGCACCCGCACCGTCGCTCAACGCGCCCGAACTCGTGACCGAGGCGCTGCGCACCCAGAGCCCCAACGTGTCCGGCCCATTTGCCTCCCCCTTGCGGCCGGCCGACAAGGTGGTGGCCGTCACCGTGCCCATCGTGCGCGACGGCACCGCCACACACGCGCTGCGCATGATTCTGTCCACCGCGTCCATCAGCGACATGATCGACGAGCGCCGCCTGCCACCGCAGTGGGTGGCCGGCATTGCCGACCGCCACGGCACGCTGGTGGCACGCAGCCGGGCGCCCGAGCGTTTTGTGGGGCAGCGCGTGACGAACGAGTTCATCAACGCCGTCGAAACCAACCACCGCCTGATCTTCGAGGGCGTCACGCTGGACGGGGTGCCGACGCTCAACCACGTGCTGCCCGCCGTGGGCGCCGACTGGTTTCTGGGCGTGGGCGTGCCCAAGACGGTGCTCAACAAACCCGTGAACGACATGCTCACCCGCATCGCACTGGTGGCAGCGCTGTGGATCTCGCTCTCGGTGGTGGCCACGCGCTTGTTCGCCGGCTACCTGACGCGGCAGATGGGCATCGTGGTGAGCGTGTTCGGCCGCGACGACCCCGCCCTGCCTGCGGGCCAGGCCATCCGCGTGCAAGAGCTGTGGGACATCCTGCAGCGCTTCTGGTTGACCAAAGAGGCCGAATCGGCCGCACGCAGCGACCTCAGCACGGTGGCCCTGCAGCGCGACGAGGTGCAGGACCTCTACGACCGCGCCCCCTGCGGCTACCACTCGCTGGACCACGAAGGGCGCGTGCTGCGCATGAACCTGACCGAGCTGGGCTGGCTGGGCCTGACCCGCGAACAGGCCGTCGGCCGGCCTTTCACTGACTTTCTGACCGAAGAGAGCCAGGTGATCTTCCGCGAGCGCTTCCCGCAGTTCGTGCGCGACGGCACCATCAAGGACCTCGAACTCGAACTGATGCGCGGCACCGGCACGCCCATGCCGGTGCTGGTCAGCGCCACCGCCATCAAGGACGCCGCCGGCAGGCTGGTCTCCACCCGCACCACCGTCTTCGACAACACCGACCAGAAAATGATGGAGGCGCAGCTGGAGCGCCTGGCGCGCACCGACGTGCTGACCTCGCTGGGCAACCGGCGTGATTTCTATGAACAGGCCGCGCGCGAAATCGCCCACGCCAAACGCCACGGCGACCCGCTGTGCCTGCTGCTGATGGACATCGACCACTTCAAGAAAATCAACGACGGCTTTGGCCACGCGGCGGGCGACGAGGTGCTGCGCAAACTCAGCCGCAGCCTGGGCGCAGCACTGCGCGAAACCGATCTGCCGGCACGCCTGGGCGGCGAAGAATTTGCGGTGCTCATGCCCCGCACAAGCACCGAGCATGCCGTGGCCGTGGCCGAGCGCCTGCGCCACACGCTGGAAAACACGGCGGTGGAAATCGAAGGTGGACAGACGTTGCGCTTCACCGTGTCCATCGGCGTGAGCACCTGGCAGAACAGCGACGCCGAGGTGGACGCCACCCTGCAACGGGCCGACGAAGCCCTGTACCGCGCCAAACACGGGGGCCGCAACCGGGTCGAGTGGGCGCCGACGGCCTCGGCTTGAGACGTCTATTTGGTTATAGTGCATAACCAAATCAACAAACAACACCACAGGAGACGCGCATGGACCACCAGAACCTGATCGCCATCGACATCCACACCCACGCCGAGGTGAGTTGCTGGAACCCGTTCGACAACTACGGCGAGGAATACGACCGCGCCGCCGACAAGTACTTCGGCAGCAACCGCCGGCCCACCATTGCCGAGACCATTGCCTACTACCGTGAGCGCAAGATCGGCCTGGTGATGTTCACGGTGGACAGCGAGTCCCAGCTGGGGCGCCGGCGCATCCCCAACGAGGAGATCGCGCAGGCCGCGCGCGAGAACAGCGACATGATGATGGCCTTCGCCAGCATCGACCCGCACAAGGGCAAGATGGGTGCGCGCGAGGCCGAACGGCTGATCAAGGAAGAAGGCGTCAGGGGCTTCAAGTTCCACCCCACGGTGCAGGGCTACCCCCCCTACGCCAAGATGGCCTGGCCCATCTACGAGGTGATCAACGCGCACAAGCTGCCCGCCATCTTCCACACCGGGCACAGCGG
>JAUYSB010000130.1 GCA_030696525.1 Hydrogenophaga sp.
GCCGGTGCGCAGGTGGCCCTGGTCGATGCGGCCGATGGAGCCCACGATACGCACCGCCAGCTGCGAGGCGCCCATTTCCATCGAGAACACCGCCACCGGCAGCCCCTCTTCGAGCGCCACGTGTTCGGCGATGTTGATGGCGAATGCCGTTTTGCCCATGGAAGGACGCGCCGCCAGCACCACCAGGTCGCCGGCCTGCAGGCCCGAGGTCATGCGGTCCAGATCGATGAAGCCGGTGGGCACACCGGTCACGTCGTTGGGGTTGTCGGCCATCTCCTGCACGCGGTCCAGCAGCTGCACCACCAGGGTGTCCATGCTCTGGAAACCCTGCTTCATGCGCGAGCCTTCCTCGCCGATGTTGAAGATCTTCTGCTCGGCTTCGTCCAGGATCTGCGCCACGGCCCTGCCCTGCGGGTTGAAGGCGTTGGTGGCGATCTCGTCGCTGGCCGACAGCAGCTTGCGCAGGATGCCGCGCTCGCGCACGATTTCGGCGTAGCGGCGGATGTTGGCGGCGCTGGGCACGTACTGCGCCAGCGAGTTGAGGTAGGCCAGGCCCCCGACTTCCTCAGCGCGGCCCTGGCTTTGCAAATGCTCGAACACCGTGATCACGTCGGCCGGCTTGGAGCCGTTGATCAGCGCCGACACGGCGGTGAAGATCAGCCGGTGCTCGTAGCGGTAGAAGTCGGTGTCCTTGATCAGGTCGCCGACCCGGTCCCAGGCGCCGTTGTCCAACAACAGGCCCCCCAGCACACTCGATTCGGCCTCGATGGAGTGCGGCGGAATGCGCAGCTGCGCCACCTCGCGGTCGGCGCGAAAGGCGCTGTCGTCAAGGGCATCAAACGAGGTGGGCACGGCGGCGGTCATGGGCTTCCTGAACAAAAACAGATGGTATGCGAGCTTGGCACGCGTCCTGTGGACAAGCCTGGGGATGGGTGGTGGAAGGCATGTGGGTGGGCTGTGAAATGTGCGCCGGGCCGACCGGTGGCCACGCCGTGGCGCCCTCGCCTGCCCGCTCCAGTCGCATCGTCGGCGGCCTGGCGTTTCAGCGCAGGCGGATTTCCACCGTGGTACGGCCCGGCTCGCTGCTGATCTGCAGCTTGGCAGAGATGGCATCGGCCCGCTGCCGCATCGAGCTCAACCCGTTGCGCGTGGTGCCCTGGGCGTCAAAGCCACGGCCGTTGTCCACCACACGGACCACCACTTCGCTGCCCTCCACCTGGGCCTGCATGCGCATTTCGCTGGCATGGGCGTGTTGCAGCACGTTGGAAATGGTCTCGAACAGCATGTACTGCAGCTGACGCATGTCGTGGTTGCTCATGCCCGCCACCTGCGGCAGTTCCTCCACCTCCCACACCAGCTCGATGTCCAACGCCGCAAACCGGGGCTGCAAGCGGTAGCGCAGGTTGGCCAGCAAAGCCGCCACGTCGCCGGCCGGCAGGTTGATGGCGTCGATGCTGAGCTTGAGCTGGTCCAGCGCGTCGCGCAGCGTGTGCTGCAGCTCGTCGGGCGTGGAGCGCCCCGATTGCAGTTGCCGCAGCGCCGACGAAATGTGCGAGCCCACGCCATCGTGCATGTCGCGCAGGATGCGGCTGCGCTCGGCCACCCGCTCCTGCTGGCGCGCCAGTTCCTCTAGCCGACGGTAGCTCTCGGTCAGCTCGGCCTCGCGCGCCGCCACGCGCTGCGTCAGGGCCTCCATCAGCTCCAGATTGCGGTCATTGGCGATCTTGAAACGGTTGAGGACAAACAGTGCCAGCGACACACCGAACAGCAGCGAGGTGTAGCGCAGGTAGGTGTATTCGCCGTAGGACGGGCTGACGTAGAACACCAGCAGGTCGCGCAGGCCGGCCACGGCGTTGATGACCATGGCCAGGGCCACCAGGCGGTGTGTCCAGTCGGAACCGCGCCGAAACGCCTGCGCACCAAACAGTGTGCCCACCAGCAGAAAGGCCAAGCCAATCAAGGCGTACCACGCGACAAGCAGCCACGACAGGCCGGTCAGCATCGCGAAGGCCGTGATCGGGAGGCCAGCCAGCAGGCTGGTCCAGAACAGCCAGCGTGGCCAGGCCTGGACCTGGACGCGGCCCCAGACACCCACCGCGATACAAAAGGTGCCGATGCAGACCGCCCAGGCGCTGAGCGCAAAGGCTGGCACCAGGCCCCACAGCGGCCAGGCAATGGGCGGCTCCTCGATCAGCACGTCGCCCACCCGCAGGCTCCAGAAGACGTCGGCCATGGCCACCAGCAGGTAGACGTGATCGCGGCGGCGCCGCACGCGCCGCCCGGGCTGCGTTTCAAACCGGTACTGCGTGAGCCACAACGCCAGCGAGAGCGCGGCCGACAACAGGCTCACGCTCAGCACCACCTGCGCACCCGTGACGCGCCACCAGTGGTCGGTGCTGTAGATGTCGCGCACCTCGGCGGCATCGCCCACGGTCACGGGGGTGAGGCCGGCGCTGCGCATGGCATCGGCCCGTATGTGGATGACCAGCTCATTGCGGGTGCGCAGCAGGCCCGAGGGCAGCGGCACAAAACGCGGCACGTGGCTGATGTCCGTGGTGTTGGGCTGGTTGACGGCGCCATGCTGGTCCACCAGCACCCCGTTGAGCCAGATTTCGTAGGCGTTGCCCAGCCGGCGGGTGTGCAAGGCCTGCGGGCCGCGTGGCGCGGACGGCAATTCGAACACCATGGCAAAGGTGGCCTGGCCGCTGCGCCCGTTGAAATGCGCATCCCACGCGTAGGGCAGTTTCACATCGGTGCTGGCCACCACGCTGTCCACAAGGGTCAGGGCACGGGCTTCGCCAAGCGTGACCAGCGCGGCCCGCGCCGGTGCGCTCAGCATCAGCATCGCCAACAGCAGCACCCACAGCCACGCGCCCGCGCGCGCTGCGAGCCGGCGGCGCATCACGTCACAGCAGCCCAATCCGGGTCGCCTCGTAGACCGCTTCGTTTTTCGAATGCACGGCCAGCTTGCTGTACAGGCCCTTGATGTGGGTCTGCACGGTGTGGACCGAAATGGCCTTGATGCGGGCGATTTCGGCGTACGAGAAGCCGCGCGCAATGAGCTCAAGCACCTCCTGCTCGCGGCTGGACAGCGCGGGGCGCTCCGTCACCTTGCCCTCCTCGGCCGGCTCGCTGGCGGCCGGCGGCGCTGCCGCCCCGCCGGCAGCGGCGGGCCGTGGCCGACGGCTTCGGAATTGCGACAGCACCCGGCGCGCGATCATGGGCGAAATGGGCGAGGCGCCATCCTTCATGTCCAGGATGGTCTGGGCGATGTACTCGGGCGTCGCGTCCTTGTGGATGTAGCCCAGCGCGCCAGCCTCAATGGCCGCCAGCACGTTGTCCTCGTCGCCGAACATGGAGATCACGAGCGCCTCGGCCGACGGACAGCGCCGGGCCGCATACCGGATCACCTCAAAACCCAGGCCGTCGGGCAGGTTGAGATCGACCAGCAACACATCCGGTGGCGCCGCCTTGGCGTGGTCCAGCGCCGACAAGGCCTCGGCCACCGTGCCCACGCAGCCCACCAGTTGCAAACGTTGGCACCCCAACACGCTGGCCCGGAAAAACTCGCGCGCCTGGGAATCGTCTTCAACGATGAGAACTCGCCACACTAACTGACCTTTGTGCGCCAATGACTGACACTTGGTAACGATCATAGGCGGGCCGCGCGCACCCCCCGGCGCCGCCCATCACATGAATATGGGATACACCCATGGGTACGCCAGCGTACGCATGGGTCTCAGCGCAGATCTACCATTTTCTGGCCCAACCAACGCCACATGGCCAGGCACAACCACCCCAGAACCAGGCCCAGCAGGTCGGCCAGCCAGTCCTGCCAGTCGCCCTGGCGCCAGCCACTGAGCGACTGCGCCCATTCGATGCCCAGCCCGAGCAGCGCCAGGGCCACCCACATGCGCAGCGGCCGGCGCGCGCCCACCTGCAAGCCCAGAAAGCCCAACCCGGCAAAACCCAGCGCGTGCTGCGCCTTGTCCCAGAAGTGCACCTCTTGCGGCAACTGCTCCACCGGCAGCAGCGACAACACCACCGTCAGGCACACCAGCGCCCAGAACAGAAGGTGCACCCACCACGCGGCCGGCGCTGGCGGCTGGGCCGGCAAAGCCGGTTCGGGCGCCAGCTTCACGGCCGCTGCGAGAACACGATGCGGTCGATCACGGTCTCGCCCTGGTCGAGCTTGAGCACCACCTCGGCGTTGTAGCGCCGGGCGCGTTCGTACTGGGCCTTCTGCGCCATTTCCGACAATGCCTTGGAGGCCGACCACAGGGAGGCGATGGCACCGATCAGCATCACCGGCGAGCGGGTGCCGAAAGGCGCCGGCGGCGGCGTGACCTTGACCTGACCGCCACCGTCTTCCACGGCGGCCATCCACAGCTGCATGCGCTCGGGAATGCGGTTGGGCGAGGTGCGGTCCAGAAACGCGACCTCCACCGTGTTCAAGGGCGCGCCCAGCGATCGGCCGAGCTGGCGGTCGAACAGCTGCAAGTCCAGAAAGTCGATCCTGGGCTGGGGTGGCTGTGCGGTCGCCGCCTGCTCAGGCATCGTCTGGCACGCGGCCACGCCCAGCAGGGGCACAGCAAGTGCCGCGGCCAGCCAGCGGCGCCGCTCAGGTGCATTCGGGGGTTGGGGCATTGGGGTGTTGTTTGACATGCCTGCTGCTCAATCGACCACAAAACTCACCGCGCGTTCGCCGGTGCGCCCCGCGGAATCCTGGACTTCCATGTACAGCCGGTGCGCCCCCTTGGGCAGCTTGGCCTCGCTCACATCAATGCCCTGCGGCGTCACGGCCGACACCGCGGTGATGCGCTGTGTGATGTCCAGCCGCAGCGTGCCGTAACGGACCTTGAAGGTATCAGTCCGTATCGAGGCTTCACCCTGGGGCTCGAAGCGCAGCTGTATGCGGGTGGGCGACGCCACGGCAGCCGACACATCGGGCTGCAACAACACGATGCGGGGCGCACCGGGCGCGGGCACCGCTTTGGCCTCGGGCATGGCCGGCGCTGCGCGCGACAGCCGGGCCTCCTGCTCGGTCACCAGCCATTCATCAGCCAGCACCGGCAAGGCCGCGAGCAGTGCCAGCGCGACACCGCCCCGTTTCAACACACCAATCATCTTCACTGTCTCACTCCATGGCCACGATTCGAACCCGTCGATTGTCGGCCGCAAAAGGTTGGTCCTTGAGCAGCAGCTCGTCAAAACCCATCCCCACCGCCGACAAACGCGCCGGCGCCACGCCGTGGTCTGCCAAATAGGCCACCACTGCCTGGGCGCGTCTGTGCGACAGCGCCCGGTTGTAGGCGGCCGTCCCCTTGGCATCGGTGTGGCCCTCGACACGGAAGCGGCCGGCCGCCAGCCGCTCGGACGCCAGCGCCTGCGACAGTTTGTCCAGCAGCTCGCGGCTGTCGGCGTTCAACTGAGCAGAATCGAAATCGAAACCCACCACCAGATCGAGTTGCCGTGGCTGCGGCTGCGGCACCAGGTTGCGAAGACTGCGCACCGTGGTGGCCGGCGCGGGGGGTGCCAGCGCCTCCACCATGGTGTCGACGGACGCGTCGCGCAGGGGTGCCTGTGCAAAGGCGACCCAGGGTGACAGCGTCAGCGCCATCAAAAAGGCCGCGACCCAGGTGCGGTGCGCGTTCATGGCAGCTCCTCGATGGCGAGCAACTGCGCTCCGAACGACCCGGACTGCCCCGTCACCCCGCGTCCGGTGAAAAAGTCCACCAGGGCGGCGCGGCCGGCCATGTCGTTGAGGGCGTAGGTGAAGGGTGCGGCGGCGTCTGGCGGCGCAACCTTCAGGGCCTTGAGATCGCGCGGCGTGTCGGTCACCAGCACCAGCAGGCGGTTGGTGCCGGCCGGCCCCTGGGCCTTGAGGGCCCAGCTGGGGCGCGGCAACACCAGCGGCGTGCGGGCGCGTATGCGGTTGTCTGCGTCCAGGCCGTTGGGAAACAGCAGGTAGAAACTGCGCTGATCGCTGCCCAGCAGCACCAGGTACACGTGCCCATCGTGGCTGGACGTGAGACGCAGACCCAGAGCGTCGGCGCCAATGCGCAGCTGCTTGTGGCTGGGCACCACCTCAAGCTTGCGGCGCGGGTTGCGCTGATGGGCAATGTCCTCCAGCGTGGCCAGCGACGCCAGCGCGGGCGGCACCGGGGTTGGCGCGGGCGGCGGCGTGGCCTCGGCAACAGGTGCGGGCACAGGCACCGGTGACGGCACAGGCACCAGATTGCGGTTGCCGCTGACCGTCACGTGGTGCGGCACCAGCTGTGGCCAGGGCTTGAGCTTGGCGTTGATGGCGGCCTGCGTGCAGCGCTCGATCTCGGCCACCGACACCGCGCCCGATCCGTTGCTGTCGGCCGCACCGCCGAGCAGGCAGGCGTGCAGGCCCTGGGTGGCCAACCCACCTTTGCCCGGCTCGTCAAAGCTCGCCTCGTCGGGCCGCGCCGAGGTCACCTGCACGAAGTTCTCGCTCAGCCCGCCCAGCTGGCCCGACGCGGCCAGCAGGCTGCGCGTGCGCAGGTTGGCCGGCTGTTCGCAGGCCTGCGCATCTGCGTCGGAACGGGTGAAGAACTTGGGCGTCAAGGCACCGCTGAGCACCGAACGTGTGAAGCGATCTTTGTTGCCCAAGCCACCCGAGTGGCAGGCATCGAACACCACGATCAGCTTGTCGGCCACGCTGTGGATGCGCCGCGTGTGCTGCGCAATTTCTTCGTTGGTGATGGCCTGGCCGTCATGCGCCAGCAAGCCCTCTTTGCAGCCTTGGGTCTGAGGCTCAAACCAGCGCGTGCCGTGCCCGGAAAAATAGATGAACACCCGCCCACCCTCAGCCGCCTCGCTGGACAGTTTGTCCAGCGCGTTCAGGATGGCGGCTTTGGTGGCCTGGCCATCGCGCAGCACCACAGTGCGCTCGTCCGGAATGCCCATGGCACGCGCCATGTCCTGCGCCAGCGGGATGTCGGCCGGCACGCCGGTGAGGGTGCTCACGTCGGGCGATGCGTAGGTGGACACGCCCACGATGAGCGCGCTGCGCGCCGATGTGCCCTGCGCCCAGGCCGACTGCCCCGCGGCAAAGGCCAACACAAATGCCAACAGCAACCAGGCCCCGGCCCAGCGGCGCTGCCGCCACCCCACACGTTCAAAGTTTGATCCGGTCATGTGCATCCCAACGCCGGGCGCCCCGCTGTGGCCGCCCCTCAAGTAAACTTTGTAAACCATTGTGCACTGCTTCTGCAGGCACCCTGCCACACGCCCCACATGCCCCAACCCATGGCCCACGCTGCCCGATTTGCACCGCCCATGCCCAAGGTTTGGTTGCGCCTTGCTGCCGCGTGGCTGCTGGCGGCGCTGGCGAGCCTGCCTGCGGCGGCCCAAGTCCCGACGACCGCCAGCGATCTGAACGATCTCACCCTGGTGTCGGGCCAGAAGCTGCCTCTGCCGGCCGGCCAGTGGCAGGTGCTGGCCATCTACGGTTCGCAAAATGGCGAGGTGGCCTGGCGCAACACCGCCCTGCGCAACCAGGACCCCGCCTCCAGCGTGCCCCTGCTGCTGGTGCGCGAAGCCGCTGCCCAGCAACGCTGGCCCCAGCCCGCCTGCCAGCAGGACAGCGACAACACCTTCCTGGTGGACTGGCACGATTCGCGGAGCAACAGCCGCCTGTCCAAATGTTCGCGGCTGCGCATTGCCGGCGCCAACCTGGCGGCATTTCGCACCCAGGCCGACGAGCTGCCCGGCTGGTCGCGCGCGCTGGCCCTGTTGCCTGCGGGCAGCCTGCCGGAATCTGAAGACGTGCTGCTGGCCGAGTCGAGCGTGCTCGACCTCAACGGCGGCGGCGTGCGCGTGGAGGCGCTGCTGCGCACCGAGGGGCTGGGGGCACCGTCCGGCAGCCTCTTTGTGCGCGAGCAGTCGGGGCTGATGGACGACCAGTCCTTCCGGGTGCTGACCCAGTGGCTGACCCAGGTGACAGACGCCACCGCCAACGTGATGCTGGTCAGTCCGTCGGCACGGCCGCTGGCGCTGGACGCGCTGCTGGGTGTCAATCCGGGCACCCGCCTGGGCGAACGCCCGCCCGGGCCCCCGGTGCTGGACGCCACCCTGCCGCGCACGGTGAGCCAGCGCAGCTGGGCGCTGCCGGCCCTGGTGCCCACGGACAAACTGGTCTACATCAGCAAAGGCTCGGGCGCCATGGGCGCCACCGACCTCCTGCTGCTGAACGACACCGACCTGATCGCCCCCGGCGAGGGCAGCCTCATTTTTGCCAGCGGACTGGACACCTGGCAGACCGTGCTGGTGATCCAGCACGAGGCCAAGCTCTACTCGGTCATCACCTCCGCACTGCCCCTGAACCTGGCGCCGGGCATCAAACAGGGCACCCAGCTCAGCCCCGAACAGCTGCTGGCCCGCGGTGGCACCGACGGCCTCTCCCGGCCTTCTGTGCGCCGTCAGATCAGCTGGCATCTGATCGCCAGTGCCGAAGACGTGGCCCAGCAGGTGGCCGGCGATCCCTTGCAGGCCGCTTCTGCCGTGCGCATGTTGCTGCGTTCGCCGCAGGTGGACACCCAACTCGCGCTGGGCCGCGGCGTGCTGCAACTCGACCTGGGCCCCAACGTCTCGGCTGACAGCCTGGCTTTCCGACTCAACATGCTGCCCCTGCCCGTGGCCGACATCGCCAACATTGCGGTCATGCTGCCAGCCGGGCAGCACACCCTCGAAATGACCGAGGGGCGGCTGTTCAAAACCACCAGCCGGCGCCAGATCGACATCCGCCCGGCCGGCACCTGGCTGCAGTTTGCCGACTACCGCGGCCGCGACCTGGGCCTGTTCAACGCGCAGTTCTACCCGAACGACCTGAGCACCACCCGGCTGGCCAGGGGCGTGCTCGACACCCCTCGTAAGGCCGACACCCTGACAGCGGCAGCGCCGCCCGTGGCGCCCACCCCGGCCCCCGCTGAAGTGGTGGCGCAAGCGGCACCACCAGTGGCAACACCAGAGCCAACACCAGTGGCGGTGCAGGTGGCAGAACAAGTGGTGCCAGCCGCACCCGCTCCACCGGCTGCAGCGCTCACCGTTGCGCCCGACCCGGTGGTCACCACCCAGATGCAACAAGAGATGGAGCGCCTGCGCGCCCAGCTGGCTCAGTTGCAGGCCGCGCCCAGCGCCAACACCCCATCCACCACCGCCAACCCGGCCTTGCGGCCCATGCCGCCCAACCCGCGCCGCAAGGCGCTGGTCATAGGCAACAACGGCTACGAACACGTGGCGCGACTGGACAACGCACAGACCGACGCACTGGCCATTGCCGACGCGCTGCAGACGGTGGGCTTTCAGGTCACCGTCGGGCGCGACCTGTCGGAGCGCCGCATGAAGGAAGTGCTGCGCCAGTTCCGCCAGACCGTGCAGGGCGGTGACGAGGTGGTGGTGTATTTCGCCGGCCACGGCGTGCAGCTGGCCAACACCAACTACCTGCTGCCGGTGGACATACGCGGCCAGAACGAGGAAGAGGTCAAGGACGAATCCATTCCGCTGCAACGCATACTCGACGACATGCAGGAACGCCGCGCCGGCTTCATGCTGGCCATCATCGACGCCTGCCGCGACAACCCCTTCCGCGTGGCCACCCGCGCCGCGCGCAGTCGAGGCCTCGCACCCACCTCGGCCGCCACCGGCCAGATGATCATCTTCTCGGCCGGCACCGGCCAGCAGGCGCTGGACAAACTGGGCAACAACGACACCGAGCGCAACGGCCTGTTCACCCGCCTGCTGCTGCGCGAGATGAAAAAGCCCGGCCAGCCCATAGACCGCATCGTGCGTTCGGTGCGCACGGAGGTTGCCCGCCTGGCCAAGACCGTGGGCCACGAACAGACCCCCGCGGTGTACGACCAGACGCTGGGGGATTTTTATTTCATACCGGTGGCGGCCAACAACCGCAATTGAGCATCGCATGCAATCGGCGATTTTTTCTTTCAGGTGGTCATACAGCTGGCGGTTAGCACTATGTTTCGCGCTTGCTGCTGGTTTTGCATTGATCTGGCCAGTTGTTGTGACGGCACAGCCACTGCAGTGCTCGGAATATTTGCGCATCAAGCGCCTGAACGGCGAGGTGGTTTGTCTGGACCAGACAGTCTTGGGAGCGCAAAAGCCGAATAAATGGAATATTTCCGTCGCCGATCTGGTCCGCCGCTCAGCGAATTACACCGTCGCGCTTCCCAGGCCTGAGCGTTGTGACATGAGCATTGGTCTTTCCGTCGCACTCCAGACAGGGTCTTATCCAGGCGCCGAACTAAGGGACGCGGAAGCCGTAGCTGCGTGCAACAAACAAGGATGCGAATGTGAAGTCGCCATTCGAAGTGGGATCGAGGTCGCTCCAGGACTGTGGCGTGAGAACCCAAATCAGGCGGCCAACGCCACGACGTCAGCCGTGATTGCGAGTCCACTTTCCGGTCAAACCACCACTGCGCCGCCCAGCGATCCATCACGCGCTGAACTGGCCAAAGCCGAACAAGCCCGCTTGGAAGAAAAGCAGCGCGCAGACGCCGCCCTTGCCGAAGCCACACGCCTGCGCGCTGAAATGGCGACCATGCAACAACAGCTGGTGCAGGCCAACAACCGCGCCGCGCCGCAGGCCAACCGCAAAGCCCTGGTCATCGGCAACGACCGCTACCAGAGCCTGCCCAAACTGCGCAACGCCGGGCAGGACGCGCGGCTCCTGAGCGAGAACCTGCGCCGGGTGGGCTACCGGGTCAACCTGCAACTGGACCAGACCGAAAAGCAGATGAAGGCAACGCTGCGCCAGTTCAAGAACACCCTCGACCCCGGCGACGAAGTGGTGGTGTTTTACGCCGGCCACGGCGTGCAGTTGGCCGGCGCAAATTACCTGATTCCTGTGGACACCGTGGGCGACAGCGAAGACGCAGTGCGCGACGAATCCATTGCCGTGCAGCGCGTGCTCGACGACATCGCCGAACGCCGCGCGCAGGTCGCGCTCATCATCCTAGACGCCTGCCGCGACAACCCCTTCCGCCAGAGCGGACGCTCCAGCATCGGCGGCGCGCGTGGGCTGGCGCCCACCAGTGCCGCAACGGGACAAATGATCGTCTACTCTGCCGGCATTGGGCAGCAGGCGCTGGACTCGCTGGGCCCCAAAGACACCGAACCGAACAGCGTGTTCACACGCGTGTTCGTGCGCGAGATGCACAAGCCCGGCCTCAGCCTCGACAAGATCGTGCGCAACGTGCGCTCCGAGGTGGTGAGCCTGGCGCGCTCCATCAACCACGAGCAGGTACCCGCCATCTACGACCAGGTGATTGGCGAGTTCTTCTTCATCAAACCCTGAGCGCCCGGCCTCTGTCAGCCGCCACATCCCGGGGTAAACTCACCCCCAAGATGACGGGCCCATTCCACGCTGCAAACGAGCACAGCTTGCAAAAGCTGTGCGCTTGCACGCGCGTGCCCGCAACACTTCAGACCGGTGACGCTCAACGCTGCGCAACAGCCGCAGATTCCTGAGCCCGGCGACACCCCTCCCCCACCCTTTTTGCGCAACTCCTGTCGCCGGGCCCACAGCCCAGCGTGACCGTGGCTGCTCGTTTGCGAGCGGCCCACTGGAGTTCTCATGTCAAACATTGCCCCCGGTGAGCTGTGGCTCACCAAGCTCGACCACGGCCGCCTGTTCAAACTCAATGGCGGCCACCCACCCGAACCGCTGACCGATGTGCTGGACTCGGCGGAGCTCATCGATTCGGCCCAGGTGCGCCCAGATGTGGTGACCCTGTACTCGCAGGTGCTGGTGACGCAGGACGACGGCGAACAGCGCCAGCTGACCCTGTGTTACCCCGACGATGCGGAGCCCAGCGCGGGCTTCATCTCCGTGTTGTCACCCGTGGGCCTGGCCTTGCTTGGCCGCCGTGTGGGGGCCCAGGCGAGTTGGACCATGCCATCGGGCAAGCAGCGGCGGCTGACCATCGATGCGGTGCTGTTCCAGCCCGAATCGAGCGGCGACTACACCACGTAGCGTCGTGTTGCCTGCACCAACACCGCTCGAGGTGTTCGACTCGCCACTGGCCAGAAATCAAGTCACTTATTATTTCCATAATAGAAACACAAAAGTTCTGATTAGGTGATTTCTCTTCTTCTTTGGAAACTTTACAGTTCCTCCCATCGATGCGGCAAACACAACAAGCGGCATCGATGGGGCCCTGGCGCCGTCCACCCGACGACCCGACCACCACATCCACTTATCGCAAGGACTTGAACATGAACCGCACCCGTTTCTCCGCCATCGCCATCGCTTTTGCCGCCCTGTCTGCTGGTCAGGCCATGGCCGCCGGCCCCACCGTCAACGGCGAAATCTACCCGGCAGATGCCGTGGCCCAGACATCGACCGTGAGCCGCGCACAAGTCAAGGCCGACCTGGCAGATGCAGCCCGCACCGGCGTGCTGGCACAGAACGGTGAAATCCCGGCCCAGGCCGCTGTGCAAAGCGCCGGCAAGAGCCGCGCCGACGTCCGCGCCGAGCTGGCCACCGCCCAGCGCGACGGCACGGTGCTGAACCACATCGGCGCCTGAGCCGCGCCCGCTGCCTGAGCGGTCGTGTGAGGGCAGCGTGAAGATCTCCAGCAAAAAGGGCTGCCCACAAGGCAGCCCTTTTTGTTGGCGGCACGCGGCGGTGTCACTGAACCCCGCCAATCGCCTTGCGGGTTGTCGCGCCAAGTCGGCGTTCGGGATATGGGCGACACTCTGCGCCCATGACCGATTGGAAAACCCTACAAATGATCAAGGCCTCGGGCTGGCCAGAAGCGGCCGAGACCTTGGCTCCTGGCGCCAACTTCAACCATCCTACCGGGGCTGGGCTGGTGCCGCTGCACTGGGCCTGCCAGCACGGCAAGGCTGGCCTGGTCCGGCACATGATTGCCCACGGGGCCAACGTGTCTGACACCACGCCCGACGGCAAGAGCATGCTGGAATTGGCGCTGAATGCGCAGGACTTTCAGACCGTGATGCTGTTGATCGATCAGCTCAAAGCCACAGGTGCGCCGCTACCCCCAGAGGCCATGAAAACACGCCTGACCCAGTCGTTCGGTGACAGCCATCCCAACTCGCGCAACCGCATGCAACAAACCCTGCGCGACTGGGAGCGCATCGCGCGCAAAAACAGGTCCTGAGCGATCGCGCTTCCCGCCCGCGCTGCGCGAAAGCGATGCAGGAAATAAAAAAGCCACCGCGAAGGTGGCTTTCTCTTCCGAGTCAAAATTGACTCAGACTTTTTCTTGGCTCCCCGACCTGGGCTCGAACCAGGGACCTACGGATTAACAGTCCGGCGCTCTACCGACTGAGCTATCGGGGAAGAAGCCTTGAAGTATAGCGATATTTTTTAAGTTTTTGCAAGGGTCCCTAACTTTTTCAGAAATTTGTCTGCAGTGCCAGGCGCACCGTTCGAGGTGCGGCCGGGAACAGGTAGATGTGGCCGTACTGGTAAGGCGATTCCTTGAAGAAGCGGCGGTTGCCAAGGTTCTCGACACCCAGCGTCCAGCTGGCCTTGTGGCCACCCAGCTGTGTGTCGTAGCGCAGCGCGGCGTCGACCTGTGTCCACGATTGCAAACGCACCGACGCATCGGGCAACACGTTGCGGCGGCCTTCGTGCGACAGGGTCGCCATGGCACTCAAGCCGGGCACCGCAGCAAAGCGGTAGCCGACCGTGGCGCGCAGCACCCACTCGGGCACGTTGGTGGGCGCCTGGCCGTTGAGCGCCGGCGCAATCACACCGCCACGCCGACGCGCATGCATGAGGCTGGCGCTGCCTTGCAGGCTCCACGCGCCCCAACGCGTGCCGGCGCCCAGTTCCACGCCACGGTGGCGCGCGTCGCCGTCGATGAGGCGGGTGCAGGAGGCTTCCACGTCGCAGCTGCCCACATCGCCCGACAGCGGACGCGTGATGTTGAACAGCGTGGCGTTCCAGCGCACGCGGCCGTCGTCGTGTTTCACGCCCAGTTCCCACTGCTGGCTTTCCAGCGTGGGCAGGGGTTGGCCGGCGTTGGTGTAACGGCTGCGGCCGGGCGCCACTTCGGACTCCACCCCTTTGCCCCAGCTGGCGTACAGCATGTGGGCCGGATCCAGCTGCCAGCTGCCGGCCAGCCAGGGCGTGGTGAGGCTGCGCTGGTAGTCGGTGGCGCGCGAGCCGTCGGTGCGCACGCTGTTGCGGCTCAGGCGCGTGTGGCGCAGGCCCAGCCACGTCTGCACACCGGGCGTCCATTCGATGGCGTCGTAGGCGAAGAACTCGGTGCTGCGCTCGCGCAGGTTGGTGTAGGGGTCGAAGTAGCTCGGGTCGGCCGGCAGATCGGGGCGCGTGTACACGTTGCCCGTGCCCACGGCCGCGTTGTTGTCGGCCTGGGGTTGCCCCAGGTCGGTGTGGCGGTTGCCTTGCACGCCCAGGCGCAACTGGTGCTTGACGGCGCCGGTCTTGACTTCACCCTTGAGCGCGAGCTGCAACGCCTGTGTGGTGCGGCGCTCGTTGTCGCTGCGGAAGTCGTAGAGGTCGTAATCACCGTTCGGGCAGTAGCGGTCGGCGTAGTAGGTGTCGCTGCCCGCGTCGTAACAACCGTAGGGGTAGGCCAGGCGGTCGTCGGCCTGCAGGCGCTGCGAGGCCAGTTGGGCGGTCCAGCTCCAGCCGGTGGTCAGCGCCTGCTCAAAACGCACGCTGCCGCTGAAGTTGCGCATCACGCCGGGCTGGCTCCAAGGCTGGCTGTTGATGTTGATGAAGGGGTTGGCGGCAGGCAGCTGGGTGCCCAGCAGACTCAAGCCCGGCACGCCGGGCTGGCTGCGGCGGCTGTGTTCAAACTCCACTTCCAGCAGGCTGTCGCGGCTGATGCGCCAGTCCATCGCCAGGGCCAGCAAATGGCGGCGGCCATCGGCGCCGGCCACATGGCTGCCGATGCGCTCGCCGGCCAGGTTGAAGCGGTAGCCAAATTCGCGCGACTCGCCCCAGCGGCCACCCAGGTCCACGTGGGCCAACACGCCGCCTTGGCTGGTGATCTCGGTGCGCAGGCTGCGCAGGTCTTTTTCGGTCGGGCGCTTGACCACGTAGTTGATCAGCCCACCCGGCGCGCTGGTGCCGGCCTGTATGCCGCTGGTGCCCTTGAGCACCTCCACGCGCTCCTTGTTCTCCAGGCCGATCACCGTCTCAGCACTGATGGGCAGGCCCTCGCGGCGGAAGTTGTACTTGGCGTCGAGCACGTAGCCGCGCACGGTGGCGTAGTCCCAGTAACCCACGGCGTTGTACGAGTCGGAGACCGAGGCGTCGAACTTGTAGAGGTCGCGCACGCTGCGCGCGCCGCTGGCCTCGATCTGCTCGGCGGCGATGACGGTGGCGCTGATGGGCGTGCGGGCCAACGGTGCGTCGCCAAAACCGCCCACGTCGGCGCTGGGCGCGGCCGTGCCGTCGCTCACCGTGACGGGCGCGAGCGTCTGGGTTTGTGCAAACGCCGCCGAGCTCAACAAGGCGGCAGCCAGCGGCGTCAGCACAAAGTGGCGACGCGGCGAGGAGGAAAAAAACGAACAGATGTGTGCCATGGCGTGGTGGTCGCGAAATGGCAGGTCGGCTGGGCATGGCACCGGGCAGAAAACCCGCGTGAGGCGGACGTCTGGTGTCTGCGTTTGCTTCCCTGCGCGAGGATTACCTCAATCAGGTTCAAAGGGACTTTCTCAGTCGCCCACCTTGCGGCGGGCAACACCCCTAGCGAAAACACGTTGCAACAACGTGTCGGACAAATTGTAGTTCAGGCCACCGGCGCCGCGGTCGGCGCGCGCATGGCCTGCGCCGCGATGTCCAGCGACCGCAGGCGCAGCGCCGGGTCGTACACATCGCTGACGATCATGAACTCGTCGGCCTGGGTCACGCGGGCCAGTTCTTCAAAATGCGCGGCCAAGGTGGCCGGGCCGCCGATGGCGGCCACCGCCAGAAAATCGTCCACGGCGGCCAGCGCCTGCGGGTGCAGCCCGGCGCGGAAATGGGCCACCGGCGGCTGCAGCCGTTTGCGGTCGCCGGTCAGAATCCCCAGCACACGCTGGTAGGTGCTGCTGGCCAGGTAGTCGGCCTCGGCGTCGGTGGCTGCGGCAATCACGGGCACGCCCACCACCGCGTAGGGTTGTTTGAGCGTGGCCGAAGGCTGGAAGTGGCTGCGGTAGACATCGAGCGCCTGCAGCAACAGACGCGGCGCGAAGTGCGAGGCAAAGGCATAAGGCAGGCCCCGTTCGGCCGCCAGCCGGGCCGAAAACAGGCTGGAGCCCAGCAGCCAGATGGGCACGTTGGTGCCTGCGCCAGGCATGGCCACCAGGCGCTGGCCCGGCTCGGCAGGCGCCAGCAGGCGCTGCAACTCGGCCACATCGCGCGGAAAGTCGTCTTCACTTTCCACCCGATCGCGCCGCAGGGCGCGCATGGTCGGGCCGTCGGTGCCGGGCGCGCGGCCCAGGCCGAGGTCGATGCGCCCCGGGTACAGCTCGGCCAGGGTGCCAAAGGCCTCGGCCACCACCAGCGGCGCGTGGTTGGGCAACATCACGCCGCCCGACCCCACACGCATGCGCGAGGTGGCGCCGGCAATGTGGCCCACCAGCACGGCCGTGGCCGAACTGGCGATGCCCACCATGTTGTGGTGTTCGGCCAGCCAGTAACGCGTGAAGCCCAGGCGTTCAACGTGTTGTGCCGTGCGCACGGCGATGTCCAGCGCCTCGCGCACGGTGCCACCTTCGCGCACGGCCACCAGGTCGAGCATGGACAGGGCGATGTCGGATAAAACTTTCATGCCCTCGATTGTCCCGCTTTGGCCATGGGCTTGCACGGCGCGTGTTTATCATCCGGCCCATGAAGCCCGCCGCCATCGAGACCTTTTTTGCCACGCTCCAAGCCGCCAACCCCATGCCGGTGACGGAACTGGAATACACCAGCGTGTTCGAGCTGCTGGCCGCCGTGCTGTTGTCGGCCCAGGCCACGGATGTGGGGGTCAACAAGGCCACACGGCGGCTGTTCCCGGTGGCCAACACACCACAAGAAATCCTCGCTTTGGGCCTCGAAGGGCTGGAGTCCCACATCAAGACGATTGGCCTGTTTCGCAGCAAGGCCAAGCACCTGCTGGAAACCTGCCGCATCCTGGTCGAGCAACACGGCGGCAAGGTGCCGCGCACACGCGAAGCACTGGAAGCCCTGCCCGGCGTGGGCCGCAAAACGGCCAATGTGGTGCTCAACGTGGCGTTTGGCGAGCCCACCATGGCGGTGGACACGCACATCTTCCGCGTCGGCAACCGCACCGGGCTGGCCCCTGGCAAAACACCGCTGGCGGTGGAGCAGCAACTGCTCAAACGCATCCCCCCGGCCTACCTGGTGGACGCCCACCACTGGCTCATCCTGCACGGCCGCTACGTGTGCCAGGCGCGCAAGCCGCTGTGCCACCTGTGTGCGGTGGCGCACACCTGCGACTTCCGCCCCAAAACCGTGGCATGACGCGCCGCACGCGTGCCCCCGCCCTGCCCTGGCTGGAGCCCGGCCAGGCCTTTCCGCCCGTGGCCACCGCCTGGGGTGCCGACGACC
This sequence comes from Hydrogenophaga sp., assembly GCA_030696525.1. GTDB lineage: Bacteria > Pseudomonadota > Gammaproteobacteria > Burkholderiales > Burkholderiaceae_C > Hydrogenophaga. Next base: position 17,585 of record JAUYSB010000130.1, read on the forward strand.
CGGCACCCGGCCTGCTGGCCGCCGGCGGCGCGCTGGACGTGCCCACACTGCGGGCGGCCTACGCCGAAGGCATCTTCCCCTGGTACAGCGAAGGTCAGCCCACGCTGTGGTGGAGCCCGGATCCGCGCATGGTGCTGCAGGTGGCCGACTTTCGGCTGCACGACTCCCTGCGCAAGCCGCTGCGCAGTGCCTTGCGCAGCCAGCGCATCGAGGTCCGTTTCGACCACGATTTCTCCGCAGTGATTCGCCACTGCGCGGCCACGCCGCGCCAGGGCCAGCATGGCACCTGGATACTGCCCGAGATGGTGGCCGCCTACGAGGACCTGCACCGCGCGGGCCACGCCCACAGCGTGGAAACCTGGTGGGACGGCGAACTCGCCGGCGGGCTGTACTGCGTCAACCTGGGCGCCATGGTGTTTGGCGAATCGATGTTCAGCCACCGCAGCAACGCGTCCAAGATCGCGCTCGCCGGGCTGGTGGCGTTCTGCCGCGCGCACGGCATCGGCGCCATCGACTGCCAGCAGAACACAGCCCACCTCGCCTCGCTCGGCGCACGGGAGACGGCGCGCGCCGACTTTGTCCGGCACGTGCACGGGGCCGCCGCATTGCCTGCGCCAGCGTGGCGTTTTTCGTCCGTATACTGGAACCATCTCTTGCCCGCACACGAGCCCACGTGACGCATCCCAAAGAGCTTCCACTCCAGGCGCTGCAGTTCTATGCCACAGCGCCCTACCCCTGCAGCTACCTGGACGGCCGCCAGGCGCGCTCGCAGGTGGCCACGCCCAGCCACCTCATCCACAACGACGCCTACTCCGACCTGGTGGCGCGCGGCTTTCGGCGCAGTGGCATGTTCACCTACCGCCCCTACTGCGACGGCTGCAACGCCTGCGAACCGCTGCGGGTGAAGGTCGAGCAGTTCCAGCCCAGCCGGAGCCAGAAACGCGCGCAAGCGCGGCACGGCCACCTGCAGACGCGGGTGCTCAAGCTGTGTTTTGTGCCCGAGCACTACCAGCTCTACCTGCGCTACCAGAACCACCGCCACGCCGGCGGCGGCATGGACCACGACAGCATCGACCAGTACACCCAGTTCCTGCTGCAAAGCCGCGTCAACTCGCGGCTGGTGGAGTTTTTCGAGCCGGCCACCGAGGAGCGGCCCGCGCAGCTCAAGATGGTCTCCATCGTCGATGTGCTGAACGACGGCATTTCCGCCGTCTACACCTTCTTCGAACCCGAAGCGCGCGCCAGCTATGGCACCTACAACGTGTTGTGGCAGATCGCTCAGGCCCGCAGCCTGGGCCTGCCCCATGTGTACCTGGGCTACTGGATCGAACACAGCCCCAAGATGCGCTACAAGGCCTTGTTCGAGCCACACGAGATCCTGCGTGGCGGGCAGTGGCAAGCGCCCGTTTGACGACTCAAACGCGACGCGATCGCCCATGAGAACGAGATTTCATCTCGTAAAATACGGCCATTGTTAGCCGCCATGACCAAACGCTCAGACACCCTCCCCAGCCACCCCAGCGTCCAAGTGCTGGAGCGCATGTTCAACCTGCTGGAAGTGCTGGCCTCGCGCGAAGAAGCCATCTCGCTCAAAGAGATCAGCGAGAAGACCGGGCTGCACCCGTCCACCGCCCACCGCATCCTCAACGACCTGACCATTGGCCGCTTTGTGGACCGCCCCGAAGCCGGCGCCTACCGCCTGGGCATGCGCCTGCTGGAGCTCGGCAACCTGGTCAAGGCCCGCCTGAGCGTGCGCGACACCGCCCTGGGCCCCATGCGCGAGCTGCACAAGCTGATCCAGCAGCCGGTCAACCTGAGCGTGCGCCAGGGCGATGAAATTGTGTACGTGGAGCGCGCCTACAGCGAACGCTCGGGCATGCAGGTGGTGCGCGCCATCGGTGGCCGCGCGCCGCTGCACCTCACCTCGGTGGGCAAGTTGTTCCTGGCCGCCGACGACCCGCAGCGCGTGCGCGCCTACGCCACCCGCACGGGCCTACAAGGCAACACACGCAACAGCCTCACACAGGTGGCCGCGCTGGAGCGCGAATTGAGTGTGTGCCGCCAACTGGGCGTGGCGCGCGACAACGAGGAGCTGGAACTGGGCGTGCGCTGCATGGCCGCAGGCATCTACGACGACCAGAACAAGCTGGTGGCCGGGCTGTCCATCTCGGCCCCCGCCGACCGCCTGGACGAAGGCTGGCTGCCCAAACTCAAGGCCACGGCTGCGTCCATCTCGACCGCGCTGGGCAACCTGAACCAGAAGGCATAAAAAAACCCAGCCGCCGTCGCCGGCGCTGGGTTGCTTTTTGTGTGACCGAGCCCGCTTCAGCTCGCCGGCTTGGCAAACTGCATCAGAGTCTGGGTGCGCTGTTCCACCCAGCTGCGCACGCGCTCGGCATCACCGATGCGGGCTGCCTTGCCGGCTGCATCGAGGAACACCATGATGACCTGGCGGCCGGCGACGTTGGCCTGCATCACCAGGCAGCGCCCAGCTTCGGAGATGTAGCCGGTCTTCTGCAGGCCAATGGTCCAGTCGGGGTTGTGCACCAGACGGTTGCTGTTGTTGAACTGCACCGTGCGGCGGCCCACGTCCACCTGGTGGCTGGGCGACGTGGAGAGGTCGCGCAACATGGGGCGCTCATAGGCGGCGGCGGCCAACGTGGCCAGGTCCTTGGCGCTGGAGCGGTTGTCGCTCGACAAACCCGTGGGCTCGACGTAACGGGTGTCGTTCATGCCCAGCTCACCAGCCTTGGCGTTCATCAGCGTCACAAAGGTCGACAGGCCGCCAGGGAAGGTGCGGCCCAGCGCGTGCGCCGCGCGGTTTTCGCTCGACATCAGCGCCAGGTGCATCAGCTCGCCACGCGACAGCGTGGTGCCCACCGCCAGCCGTGAACGGCTGCCCTTGAGCGTGTCCACATCCGCCTGGCTGATCGTGATCATCTCGTCCATCGGCAGTTGCGCGTCCACCACCACCAGGCCGGTCATCAGCTTGGTCAGCGACGCAATGGGCAGCACCGCGGTCTCGTTCTTGCGCACCAGCACTTCGTGGGTGTCCTGGTCCACCACAAAGGCCACGCTGGAATTGAGGTCCAGCGGATCGTTGTCATCGCGCAAGCCCAGTTTTTCACCCATCGACGGGCGAGCCGCCGCCTGGGTGACGGCCGCGGCGGCTGCGCCTGCCAGGACAGCCTTGCGCGCCCCCGATCCGGCACGTGCGGTGCGGCTGCCGCTGCCCCTTTTGGCCACGACCGACTTGTTCACCGGCTTCTTGGCAACCACTTTCTGGGCAACCGCCTTCTTGGCCACACTCGTTTTGGCCGCGTGCGCCTTTTGCGGTTTTCGGGTCTGCGCGTGCGACAGGTTGGTCAGCGACAGCGCCACCAGCAAGGCGACGCCCCCCATCCATTTCAACGTGCGACCCGTTGTTTGCATCATGCGGAACCTTTGAAGGTTAAGTTTTATGTAACGGAGTATACGCATGAAAAAAAACGCAAGCAATATCAATCGCTTGCGTTTACTTGTTAAAAAAGAGCCTTAAGACAACAGCGCAAAAGGCTCCAATTCGCACCAAACCGGTGCCATCAACCCTGCGCGGCCACCCGGTCGGCCTTGCTGTGCAGCTTGTTGAGCGCGCTCAGGTAGGCCTTGGCCGAGGCCACCACGATGTCGGGATCGGCGCCCACACCATTGACCACCCGCCCACCGTGTTGCAGGCGCACCGTCACTTCGCCCTGGCTTTCGGTGGAGCCGCTGGTGATGGCATTGACCGAATACAGCACAAGTTCGGCACCGCTTTTCACATGGGTTTCAATCGCCTTGAGCGAAGCGTCCACCGGGCCGTTGCCGTCGGACTGGCCGTGGAATTCCTGGCCGTTGACAGTAAACACCACGTCGGCGTGCGGGCGCTCGCCGGTCTCGCTGTGCTGGGCCAGCGAGACCAGTCCGTACTGCTCCTTTTCGGCCGTCACGCTCTCGTCGCTGCACAGGGCCAGGATGTCCTCATCGAAGATTTCCGCCTTGCGGTCGGCCAGCTCCTTGAAGGCGGCGAAAGCGGTGTTGACTTCGCTCTCGGAGGCCATCTCGATGCCCAGCTCCTGCAGGCGCTGCTTGAAGGCGTTGCGGCCGCTGAGCTTGCCCAGCACGATCTTGTTGGCGGCCCAGCCCACGTCTTCGGCACGCATGATTTCGTAGGTGTCACGCGCCTTGAGCACGCCGTCCTGGTGGATGCCACTGGCGTGGGCAAAGGCGTTGGCGCCCACCACCGCCTTGTTGGGCTGCACCACAAAACCGGTGGTCTGGCTCACCATGCGGCTGGCCGGCACGATCTGGGTCGCGTCGATGCCGATGTCGAGGTTGAAGTAGTCGCGGCGGGTTTTCACGGCCATCACGATTTCTTCGAGCGAGCAGTTGCCAGCGCGCTCGCCCAAACCGTTGATGGTGCATTCCACCTGGCGTGCGCCGCCAATCTTCACGCCGGCCAGCGAGTTGGCCACCGCCATGCCCAGGTCGTTGTGGCAGTGCACGCTCCAGATCGCCTTGTCAGAGTTGGGGATGCGCTCGCGCAGCGACCGGATGAAGTTGCCGTACAGCTCGGGCACGGCGTAACCCACGGTGTCGGGCACGTTGATGGTGGTTGCGCCTTCGGCAATCACAGCCTCCAGCACGCGGCACAAAAAGTCTTCATCGCTGCGGTAACCGTCCTCGGGGCTGAACTCGATGTCAGCGCACAGGTTGCGGGCAAAACGCACCGACTGTTTGGCCTGCTCGACGACGACCCGGGCGGCGAGGGCGTGCTCGAGCTGTTTGACCGACAGCCGCAGCTGTCCGACCTCGTCGAGCGGCGCGTCGGTCTTGGCCGGGCGCGCACCGGGAGCG
>JAUYSB010000182.1 GCA_030696525.1 Hydrogenophaga sp.
TGCCGCTGACCTTGAGCATGTCGTCGCTGCGTCCGCCGTAGGTGTAGCTGCCGTCCTCATTGCGCACGTACTTGTCGCCGCTTTTCGTCCAGCCGCCCTGGAAGGTTTCGCGCGTCTTTTCGCGGTTGCCCCAATACATCATGGCGGCCGACGGACCGTGGATGTAGAGGTCGCCCGGCTCGCCGTCGGGCACCGGGCCGCCGTCGTCGCCACGCAGTTCGATTTCGTAGCCCGGCACCGGCCAGCCCGTGGTGCCGTAGCGCACGCGGTCGGGCCGGTTGGACAGGAAGATGTGCAGCATCTCGGTGGAGCCGATGCCGTCCACGATGTCGATGCCGAAGTGGCGCTTGAAGCGCTCGCCCAACTCCGCCGGCAGGGCCTCGCCGGCCGACGACACCAGGCGCATCGCCACATCCTTGGCGGCTGGCAACTGGGCGTGCGCGAGCATGCCGGCAAAACCGGTGGGGGCGCCGTAAAACACGGTGGGTTTCACGCCACCGATCCCGCCGGTCCAGCGCTTGAAGGTGGCGTCGGGCGTGGGCCGCTCGGCCATCAGCAGGGTGGTGGCGCCCACTGCCATGGGGAAGGTCAGCGCGTTGCCCAGGCCGTAGGCGAAAAAGAGTTTGGCGGCCGAGAAGCACACGTCGTTTTCAGTGAGCTGCAGCACCCGCTTGCCATACAGCTCGCCGGTCCAGTAGGGGTTCCCGTGCGAATGCACCGTGCCCTTGGGCCGGCCGGTGGAGCCCGAGGAGTACAGCCAGAAACCCGGGTCGTCGGGCGAGGTGGGCGCCGGTTTGGCGGCGGGCGTGTGGGCGGCGATGAAGGCTTCCATCTCCACCTCGGCCGGGTGCAGGGGTGCGGCCGGGTGCGAGACGATGACCTTTTTCACCTCGTGGTCGCTTTTGACCATCGCCGACGTCAGCGCCGGCAGCAGCGCGCCCGACACCAACGCCGCCTGCGCGCGCGAGTGTTCCAGCATGTAGGCGTAGTCGTCGGCGGTCAGCAGGGTGTTGACGGCCACCGGCACCACGCCCGCATACAGCGCGCCCAGAAACGCCACCGGCCAGTCGTTGTTGTCGTGCATCAGCAGCAGCACCCGTTCCTCGCGCCGCAGGCCCAGGGCCAACAAGCCGCTGGCCACGCGGCGCACGCGCTCGAACAGCTCGCCATAGCTCAGGCTGCCGTGGTCGTCGATGAAGGCGGTTTTGTCCTGCCGTGCGCCATTGCACCCGATGAGGTGCTGGGCAAAGTTGAAACTGTTGGCCGGTGCGGGCACGTCGAGGGTGGTGGTGTCCATGCTTGTCTCCTCTTGTTGTGTTGTTTCAGGCCTGGGCTGCCGCAGGGGCCACGCCCGCGCCCAGCACGGCGGTGCTGGCCTGGATGGCGCTTCGCTGGTGGTAGAAGCGCAGCGCCCGCAGGCCGCCGAGTTCTTCGCCGCCACCGGCGCGGCCCGGGCCGCCGTGTTGCGACTGTGGCATCACATTGCCGTGGCCGGTGTGGGCGGCCTTCACGTCGGGGCTGATCACGTGCACCCGGCCGTGGCTGTCGGCCAGGGCCATCGCCAAGCGCGCCAGGTCGTCGGCCTGCGTGCCGTACACCGAGGCCACCAGCGAGCCCTGGCCCCGGCGCACCAGCGCCAGCGCGTGGGCCTCGTCGCGGTAGGGCATCAGCGTGGCCACCGGGCCAAACACCTCCACATCGTGCACCACAGGGTTGGTGTCGGGGTTGCGCGCGCCCAGCAGGGTGGGGCCCACGCAGCAGGCCAGGGCCGGGTCGACATCCACCAGCGGCATCGTGCTGCCGTCGAACAAGACCTCGGTGTGGGCCTTAAGGGCGTTCAAGCCCTCACGCACGGCATTGAACTGCGCGCGGCTGACCACGGCGCCCATGCGCACGGCGTCGTTGCGCGGGTCGCCCACGGTGGTGCCAGCCAGCCGCGCCGCGATGGCGCTGGCGGCGGCGTCGAACAAGGCCTCGGGCACGAAGATGCGGCGGATGGCGGTGCACTTCTGACCCGACTTGACCGTCATCTCGCGCGCCACCTCTTTCACCAGCAGGTCCAGCGCTTCGGCGTTGGCTTCACCGGGCGCAAGCAGGGCCGAGTTGACGCTGTCGGCCTCGATGTTGACCCGCACCGAACGCTGCACCACGGCCGGGTGCGAGCGGATCACGGCGGCGGTGTCGGCCGAGCCGGTGAAGGACACCACGTCGAAGGCCTGCAGCTGGTCCATCAGGCCATTGGCGCTGCCGCAGACGATGGACAGCGCGCCGGCCGGCAGGATGCCGACATTCACCACGTCCTGCACCATGCGCTGGGTGAGCCAGGCGGTGGCGGTGGCGGGTTTCACGATGACGGGCACGCCCGAGAGCAGGGCGGGCGCGGCCTTTTCCCACAGGCCCCAGCTCGGGAAGTTGAAGGCGTTGATGAACAGCGCCACACCGCGCGTGGGCACCGCCACGTGCTGCGATTGGAAGATCGGGTCTTTGCCCAGGCGCACGGCGTCGCCTTCGGTCAGGTGGAACACGTCGCCCAGGCTGTCGCCCAGCTTGGCGTACACGCCCACGGTGTAGATGCCGCCGTCCACGTCCACCGAGGTGTCGGCCTTCACTGTGCCGCTGTTGGCGGTGGAGATGGCTTCGTAGTCGGCGCGGTGGGTCTGCAGCAGCTTGGCCACCTGGGCCAGCAGGGCGGCGCGCTGGCGGTAGGTGAGGGCGCGCAGCGCGCGGCCGCCTTCTTCGCGGGCGAAGCGGAAGGCCTCGGGCAGGTCCAGGCCGGTGGCGTCCACGCGGGCCAGCTCGGTGCCCAGGACGGGGTCGAACAAAGGCGTGCCCGCGCCGGTGCCGCTGACCCATTGGCCGGCGACGAAGTTGGGCAGCAGGGGGGAGGAAGTGTTCAAGGTCGTGTCCAGTGAAAAATGGGGGCGCTTCAGCGCGTGAATTCGATGCGGCCTTGTGGCAGCAGGTAGAGCACCAGGGCGCGGCCATGTGCCACGGTGGGCGGGTGGGCGCTGCCAGGGCCATAGACCAGCCAGCCGGCGCCGTGGCCGTCGAAGGTGGCCGTGTCATCCATGGGCATGATCAGGTCGATCTCGCCCAGCGGGTGGGTGTGGTGCGGGCCGGCGACGGTGTTCATGTCCACCACGTCCACCGAGAAACCCTGCAGTTCGTCGTCGGGCTTGAAGATGCGGCCGTATTTGATGCCGCCGCCTTCGCGCTGCGCCAGCCAGCCCTCGACCACGCCCACTTCGCAGGCGGCCTTGAGCTGTTGGTACACGGGGGATGTGGCGCCGCGTTCGGTGTTGAGCCAGTCCTGCAATTGGCCGTCCAGGGGGCGGCTGCCGATGTCGCTGGTGATGCCTTGCAACAGCGCCTTGAAGCTTTGTGGGTTCATGTGTCTCTCCTCAAGTCATGGGCCCACACGCTTGCGTTTGGCCCAAATATGAAATATCGTGCAGGTAGCGAAGGTTATCGAAAAACGATTGAATGTCAAGCAATATATTGCATGTTTCGGATGCGCCGGCCGCCGACCAACGTCATCCCTTTCTGGTCCAGATGGGCGAGCGCGTGCGCTCCATGCGCGCGCGCCGGGGCATGACGCGCAAGGCCCTGGCCCACGCGGCCGGGGTGTCCGAGCGCCACCTGGCCAACCTCGAATACGGCGAAGGCAATGTCTCCATCCTGCTGCTGATGCAGGTGGCCGGTGCGCTTCAGGCCTCGGTGGCTGAGTTGTTGGGCGATGTGACCACGCAGTCGTCGGAGTGGCTGCTGATCAGAGAACTGCTGACCAACCAGGACGAGGCCGCCTTGCGGCGGGCCCGCATTGCCCTGGCCGAGATGTTGGGTACCGCGTCCAAGCAGCGCGGACAGAGTGCCTGTGTGGCGCTGATCGGCCTGCGTGGCGCGGGCAAGTCCACCCTGGGCCAGATGCTGGCCGACGACCTGGGTTTTCCCTTTGTGGAGCTGAGCCGCGAGATCGAGAAATTTGCCGGCTGCAGCGTCTCCGAAATCCAGGCGCTCTATGGACAGAACGCCTACCGCCGCTACGAGCGCCGGGCGGTGGAGGAGGCGATTCAGATTTACCCCGAGGCGGTGCTGGCCACCCCCGGTGGTCTGGTGTCGGACGCCGCCACCTTCAACCTGTTGCTGGGGCATTGCACCACCGTCTGGTTGCAGGCCGATCCCGAAGACCACATGGGCCGGGTGCGCGCCCAGGGCGACTTGCGGCCCATGGCCGCCAGTGCCGAGGCCATGGAAGACCTCAAGACCATTCTCAAAGGCCGCTCGGCGTTTTATTCTAAGGCGCAGTACCGGGTGAACACCAGCGAGCAGCCGCTGGACGACACCTTTGCCGTGCTGCGCGCCACGGTGCGGGAGGCGCTGGGCCTGCCGGTGTGACCCCCCGCAGGGAGCTTGTTTCGACAACATGCAGAAAAATGCTTGACGTCGTTTTCAAACATGCACTATGATGCACGTCAACGAGATGCAACATGCTGCATCTCACTTCCAGGAGACAGCCCCATGAACGCCCCCGCCCCCATCCAGGTCCAGCTCGCCGAACCCGTGGACTACCGCACCCACCCCAGCCAGTACCGCCACTGGAAGCTCGCCTTCAATGGCCCGGTGGCCACGCTGTCGGCCGACTTCGACGAAAACGCCGGCCTGCGCCCCGGCTACAAGCTCAAGCTCAACAGCTACGACCTGGGTGTGGACGTTGAACTGAACGACGCCATCAACCGCATCCGTTTTGAGCACCCCGAGGTGCGCACCGTGGTGGTGACCAGCGCCAAGGAAAAGGTGTTCTGCTCCGGCGCCAACATCTTTATGCTGGGCGTCAGCAGCCACGCCTGGAAGGTGAACTTCTGCAAGTTCACCAACGAGACCCGCAACGGCCTGGAAGACTCGTCCACCCACAGCGGCCTCAAGTTCCTGGCCGCCGTCAACGGTGCCTGCGCCGGTGGCGGCTACGAGCTGGCCCTGGCCTGTGACGAAATTGTGCTGGTGGACGATCGCAGCAGCGCCGTGAGCCTGCCCGAGGTGCCGCTGCTGGGCGTGTTGCCCGGCACCGGTGGCCTGACCCGCGTGACCGACAAGAAGAAGGTGCGCCACGACCTGGCCGACATCTTCTGCACCAGCGTGGAAGGCGTGCGCGGCCAGAAAGCCAAGGACTGGCGCCTGGTGGACCACATCGCCAAGCCGGCGCAGTTTGCCGCCAAGGTGCAGGAGCGCGCGCTGGAACTCGCCGCCTTGAGCGACCGCCCCGCCGACGCCAAGGGCGTGACGCTGCACCGCGTGGAACGCACGGTGACCGAGAACACGCTGAGCTACGTCCACGTGACCGTCGAGATCGACCGGGCCAAGCGCACCGCCACCTTCACCGTCAAGGCGCCCACTGGTGCCCAGCCCAGCGATGTGGCCGCCATTGAAGCCGCAGGTGCTGCCTGGTACCCGCTGCAGATGGGCCGCGAGCTGGAAGACGCCATCCTGCACATGCGCACCAACGAGCTGGACATCGGCACCTGGCTGATCAAGACCGCAGGTGACGCCACCGCCGTGCTGGCCATGGACGCCGTGTTGATGGCCCACAAAAACCACTGGCTGGTGCGCGAAACCATCGGTCTGTTGCGCCGCACCTTCAGCCGCCTGGACGTGTCCTCGCGCAGCCTGTTTGCGCTCATCGACAGCGGCACCTGTTTTGCCGGCAGCTTCCTGGAGCTGGCCCTGGCCTGCGACCGCAGCTACATGCTGGCCCTGCCGGACGATGAAGCCGCCGCCCCCAAGATCACCGTGGGCGACACCAACTTTGGCCTCTACCCCATGGTCACCGGCCAGAGCCGCCTGGGCCGCCGCTTCTACGACGAAGCGCCCGCGCTGGACGCTGTGCGCGCCCAGGCCGGTCAGGCGCTCGACGCCGACGCCGCGTTTGCCGTGGGCCTGGTCACCGCCAACCCCGACGACATCGACTGGGCAGACGAAATCCGTATCGCCATCGAAGAGCGCGTGGCCATGTCGCCCGACGCCCTGACCGGCCTGGAAGCCAACCTGCGCTTCAACGGCCCCGAGAACATGTTCACCCGCGTGTTTGGCCGCCTCACCGCATGGCAGAACTGGATCTTCCAGCGCCCCAACGCTGTCGGTGAAAAGGGCGCGCTCAAGGTGTACGGCAAAGGCGACAAAGCCGCCTTCGACTGGAACCGCGTCTAAACCCTTGTCTTCGTTGTGCGGCGCGGGTCCGGGTGGCGCGCCGCAACCGAACCGTTTCCACCGTTGAAATCCCAGGAGACCTCCATGTCCAGCATCGACTACAGCGAGAAGATTCCCAACAACGTGAACCTGGCCGAGGACCGCACGCTCAAGCGCGCGCTCGAACAGTGGCAGCCCAACTACCTGAACTGGTGGAACGACATGGGCCCGGACGGCTCGCAGAACTTCGACGTCTACCTGCGCACCGCGGTCAGCGTGGACCCGCAGGGCTGGGCCCAGTTTGGCCACGTCAAGATGCCCGACTACCGCTGGGGCATC
>JAUYSB010000225.1 GCA_030696525.1 Hydrogenophaga sp.
GGCCCATGGCGCCCGAAACCGTGCTGGAACACCTGACCCAGGTGCTGCAGGCCGAAGCGGTGTCGGCCGAGGCCCAGGCGCTGCGGCTGATCGCACGCGCGGCGCGTGGCTCCATGCGCGACGCCTTGTCGCTCACCGACCAGGCGATTGCCTTTGGCGGCGGCCAGCTGCAGGAAGCGACCGTGCGGCAGATGCTGGGCGCGGTGGACCGCAGCCATGTGTTTGCGCTCATCGATGCGCTGGCGCGCAGCGACGGTGCGCAGGTGGTGCAGACCGTGGACACCTTGCGTTTCAACGGCTTCAGCGCCGCCTCCACGCTGGAGGAGATGACTGGCGTGCTGCAGCGCATGGCGGTGGCCCAGAACGTGCCCGCGCTGGCGGCGGCCGACAGCACCGACCCGGAAGCGCAGCAAGTGGCCCGCCTGGCCCAGACCTTGCCCGCGGACGAAACCCAGCTGCTCTACAGCCTGTGCCTTCACGGCCGTGGCGAGCTGGGCCTGGCACCCGACGAATACGCGGCCCTGACCATGGTGCTCTTGCGCCTGCTGGCCTTCAAGCCGGGGCGGGTGGCGCCATCGCTGCCGCGCGACGCTTCGGTGGAAAAAAAAAGCCTGAAACCGGCGCCTGAGCCGGTTGCAGCACCGGCACCAACACCATCTCCTGCACCAACCCCTGCCCCTGCCTTCGCGCCGCCCCGGCCGGCGCCTGCGCCAATGGTTCAGGCCCCACCGCCGCCACCCGTGTCTGTGCCCATCGCAGAAGCGGCGCCAATGGCCCCGCCGCCAGTGGTGACCGCACCAGCGCCCGCAACCACACCGCTTGTGACGGCCGACAGCGGCGAAGCGGACTTTTGGTTCGACACCGTGATGGACCTGGTGCGGCGCGAGCTGGTGGCCGCCCTGGTGCGCGAGCTGGCCCTGCAGTCGCAATTGCTGGCGCGCGAGGGCAGCACCTGGCGCTTGACCGTGGAGCGCGACACGCTCAACCAGCCCGGCACCCGCGACCGGCTGCAGACGGCGCTGGCCGCCGCCGGTCACGCCGTCAGCCTGGTGGTGAGCACCGGCCCGGTGTCCGACTCGGCCGCGCGCCGCCTGGCCGCGCAAGCGGCAGCGCGGCAGCACGAGGCCGAGGCCGCGATCGCCGACGACCCGTTTGTCCAGCAGCTCATGCGCGAATTTGGCGGCAAAATCGTGCCCGGCAGCGTGCGCCCGGTCTGACAGCCACGGCTGGCCCACGCCAGATGGATTTTTTTCGACTCAACCAAGGAATTTCATGTTCAACAAAGGACAACTCGCCGGCCTCATGAAGCAGGCCCAGGCCATGCAGGACAACCTCAAGAAGGCGCAGGACGAGCTGGCGCTGATCGAGGTGACCGGCGAGTCCGGCGCCGGCCTGGTCAAGGTGCTGATGACCTGCAAACACGACGTCAAGCGCGTCACCATCGACCCCAGCCTGCTGGCCGACGACAAGGACATGCTGGAAGACTTGGTGGCCGCCGCCTTCAACGCCGCCGTGCGCAAGGCCGAAGAAACCTCGGCCGAAAAAATGGGCAAGCTCACCGCCGGCCTGCCGCCCGGCATGAAGCTGCCGTTCTGATGCCACTTCGACTGCCCGCGTGAGCACCCTCGACGCGCTCACCAGCGCGCTGCGCTGCCTGCCCGGCGTGGGCCTCAAATCTGCGCAGCGCATGGCCTACCACCTGATGCAGCACGACCGCAACGGCGCGCTGCAACTGGCGCAGGCGCTCACGCTGGCCGCGCAGCGGGTGCGGCACTGCACGCTCTGCCACACCTTCACCGAGGACGCCGTGTGTGCCACCTGCGCCGACCCGCAGCGCAACCGCGCCCAGCTGTGTGTGGTGGAAACGCCGGCAGACCAGGCCGCGCTGGAGCGCACCGGCGCCTACAAGGGGCGCTACTTTGTGCTCATGGGCAAGCTCAGCCCGCTCGATGGCATCGGCCCCAAGGACATTGGCCTGCAAAAGCTGTTCGACCGCATCGCTGCCGAGGGCGACGACAGCGTGAGCGAACTGATCCTGGCCACCAACTTCACCGCCGAGGGCGAGGCCACGGCGCATGTGATCGCACAGGCGCTCAAAGGGCGCGGTGTGCACGTCACCCGGCTGGCGCGCGGCGTGCCTGTGGGCAGCGAACTCGAATACGTGGACTTGGGCACCATCGCCCACGCACTGATCGACCGGCGATAGGCCCAAGCTGGCGCTTTTTGCGCTCGGTGTAAACCCGCTTGGGACAGGACCCGATGCACAGCGGCGGCGGGCGAGATTAGCATTTGAGTCAGTTTGACATTTGCCGATCCACGGGTTTCCATGCCGCTTGCCCACCGCCGCCACCTGCTGCGCCTTGCCTCTGCCACCGTGCTGGCCGGCCTGGGTTCGCACGGGTGGGCGCAGGACAAGCCCGAAAAATCCCGGCTAACCATGGCCGTGGGCGGCAAGGCCGGCTTCTACTACCTGCCGCTGACGATTGCGGAGCAGCTCGGCTACTTCAAGTCTGAAGGGCTGGAGCTGGACATCCGCGATTTCGACGGCGGATCGCAGGCGCTGAAGGCCGCCACCTCGGGGGCGGCCGATGTGGTGTCGGGTGCCTACGAACACACCATCGGCTTGCAGGCGCGTGGGCTGGCTTACCAGGCCTTTGTGCTGCAAGGGCGCGCGCCGCAGATCGCCATGGGCGTGTCGCCCAAGACCTTGCCCCACTACCGCCAGCTGAGCGACCTCAAAGGGCGGCGCATCGGTGTTTCGGCGCCGGGCTCTTCCACCAACATGGTGGCCAACCTGGTGCTGGCGCGTGCCGGCATACGCCCGCACGAGGTGCAGTTTGTGGGAGTGGGTACCTCGGCCGGCGCACTCAAGGCGTTTCGCATGGGCGAGATCGATGCCTTGAGCAACATCGATCCGGTGATGACCGTGCTGGAGAAAAGCGGCGAGATCCGCATCGTCTCCGACACCCGCACGCTCAAGGGCACGAAGGACGTGTTTGGCGGCCCCATGCCGGCCGCCTGCCTGTATGCGCCACAGGCTTTCATCGAGCGCCATCCGGCCACCTGCCAGGCGCTGGCCAACGGCGTGGTCCATGCACTCAAATGGCTGCAGACGGCCGGGCCGTCCGACATCATCAAGGCCGTGCCCGAAAGTTACATGCTGGGCGACCGTGGCCTGTACCTGGCCGCGTTCAGCAAGGTACGCGACGCGCTGGCCGTCGATGGCCTGATGCCCGAGGCGGGCCCGCCCACCGCATTGCGTTCGCTGGCCCTGGTGGACGAACTGGTGCGGGCCGATCGCATCGACTTGGCGCGCACCTACACCAACACATTCGCCCAGCGCGCCAAGCTGAAGTTCCGCGCCTGAGGCCGAGCGTCAGCGCGTGGCGACCTTGTTGCGCTGGGGCGCACGTTTGGCCACCTTGCTGCTCGCTTTGGCCGATGGCGTGGTCTTCTTGCGCGCCACGCTGGTGGCTTTGCGCTGCGGCAGCACCATGGTCAATGACTGGCCCACCTTCAGCGGCGAATTGATGTTGATGTTGTTCCACTCGGCCACGCTGGTGGCGCTCACGCCGTAGCGGCGGGCCACGGTCATCACGTTGTCGCCCTTGCGGGTGCGCACCTTGGTGCGCCGGAGCGTCACCTCGGGTTGCAGCAGCAGTTGAGCGTTGTCGGCCACGTGTTCGGGCACGTCGGCGTTGTTGCGGCCGTTGCGGTGCACCAGCAGGGTGGCGCCCTGGCGCACCAGCATGCGCGGCGGGATGTTGTTGACCCGGCGCAGCTCGGCCTCGCTCATGTCCAGCCGCGCCGCCGCCGCCGCCGGGCTCATGGTGGACGGTGCCCGCCACGCGGTCCAGCTGGCCAGCGGGCCGGTGTGCGACAGCAGCCGTTGCTGGAACACCACCGCGTTGTCCCAGGGCAGCAGCACGTGGGGCGTGCCGGCCGACATGATGACCGGCTTGTTGAGTGAGGGGTTGAGGGCCCGGAAATCGCGCTCGTCCACCTCGGACAACTGCGCCACCACCGCCACGTCGATGTCGCGTTCGATGGGCACCGAGTCGAAGAAGGGGTGGTTGCCGATCAGGGGCAGCGCGGTGTTGAAGCGCTGCGGCTGGGCCACGATGTTTTTGACCGCCTGCAACTTGGGCACGTAATAACGTGTCTCGGTCGGCATGTTGAGGTCGAGGTAGGTGGTGGGTTTGCCCTCGCGCTGGTTGCGCGTGATGGCCCGGTTCACGTTGCCCTGGCCCCAGTTGTAGGCCGCCAGCGCGAGGTGCCAGTCGCCAAAACGTTTGTGCAGCTGCTGCAGGTAGTCCAGCGCGGCACGGGTGGAGGCCAGCACGTCGCGCCGGTCGTCGCGGAACATGTTCTGCTTGAGGTCGAAGGACTCGCCGGTGGCGGGCATGAACTGCCACATGCCAGCCGCGCGCGCGCTGGACACCGCGTTGGGGTTGAAGGCGCTCTCGATGTAGGGCAGCAATGCCAGCTCTGAGGGCATGTCGCGCCGCTCCAGTTCCTCGACGATGTGGAACAGGTACTTGCTGGAGCGCTCGGTCATGCGCTGGATGTAGTCGGGCCGGCTGGCGTACCACTGCTCGCGGTCGCGCACCAGGTCGGTGTCCAGGTCGGGCATGGCAAAGCCGCGCCGTATGCGTTCCCACAGATCGGCAGGCGCGGCCAGCGTGGCCACGTCGGGGCCGCCGGTGGGCGTTGCCACGGCCAGTTCGGTCAGCGGGCCGGTGGGCACAACGGCCGCGCGCGGCGCGGTCTGCGATGGCGCGCTGGCGATCGCTGGGGCGGTGGGGGATGCGGTGCCGGGCGCGGCGACCGGGGCGCTGGCGCAGCCCGCGAGCAAGGCGCTCAGTAGAAGGGCCAGCCAGGTGAAGGTTCGGGACATCAGAAAACGTTTTTCCATTCGCGCAAGGCGGCAAACACGGCGGTGTCGTCCAGGCTGGGCTGGCCGCTGTGCTGTTGCACCGCCTGGGCCACCCGGGGCTGCCGGCTGCGCAAAAAGGGGTTGATGGTCAATTCCAGCCCGATGGAGCTGGGCAGGGTGGGAAGGTTCCGTTGCCGCAGGCTTTCGCAGTGCGCAGCGTAGGCGGCGAGGTCGTGATTATCGGGCTCCACCGCGCGCGCAAAGCGCAGGTTGGACAAGGTGTATTCGTGGGTGCAGCACACCCGGGTGTGGGGCGGCAGTGCGGCCAGGCGGTCCAGCGAATCCAGCATCTGGGCCGGCGTGCCCTCGAACAGGCGGCCGCAGCCGCCCGAGAACAGCGTGTCGCCGCAGAACAGCAGCGGCGCGCCGTCCACCTCAGCGCAGTGGTAGGCGATGTGGCCGGCGGTGTGGCCGGGCACATGCATCACCTCAAAACGCAGGCCCAGCACATCGACGTGTTCGCCCTGGTCCAGGCGGGTCAAAGGTTCGGGCATGGGCTCGACCACCGGGCCGTACACCGCCGCACCGGTGGCGGCGCGCAGCTCGACCACGCCGCCGGTGTGGTCGGCATGGTGGTGGGTGATGAGGATGGCGGCCAGCGACAGCCCGTGTTCGCGCAGGTAGCTCAGCACGCCGCTGGCTTCGCCAGGGTCGACCACCAGCGCCTGGCCGTCCTGATGCAAGGCCCAGATGTAGTTGTCGGAGAAGGCCGGGATGGGGTGGAGCGTGTGGGTCATGGCTGTGGATCGGGCCGGCGGAAGCGACCGCAGCGCGAACTGTACCTTGGCCGGCAGCGGTAGGCGCCAGCGTTTACCATCGGACACCCTTTTGCGGCCCACCGGTCTTTTGCTGCTGTCACCTTGAGCACCTCGGATTTTCCACCTTCCAGCGCCGCTGGCATCGCCGACTGGCTGCAGACGCCGCCCGGGCGCTACATGCTGGCCTGGGAGCGGGCGCAGTTCGAGCTGGCGGTGGCCGACATGTTCGGCTTCCACGCGCTGCAGCTGGGCCTGCCCGAGCTGGACACGCTGGACGCCAACCGCATGCCGCATCGCTGGCTCGGCCTGCCCGA
Organism: Hydrogenophaga sp.; assembly: GCA_030696525.1. GTDB lineage: Bacteria > Pseudomonadota > Gammaproteobacteria > Burkholderiales > Burkholderiaceae_C > Hydrogenophaga. The sequence continues at coordinate 6,009 of JAUYSB010000225.1, forward strand.
AACCGAGCTGCCGCTGGTGGAAGCCGGTGCCTCCGAGGTCACCGAACCCTGGCCCGGCCTGCAGCGCTGGGCCTTTGTGGCGCACGCCGCGGCCATGCCTTTCCCGGCCGCCAGCCTCGACCTGGTGGTGCTGCCTCACACGCTGGAACTCAGCGCCGACCCCCACGCGGTGTTGCGCGAGGTGGAGCGTGTGCTGGTGCCCGAGGGCCGGGTGGTCATCTCCGGCCTCAACCCGGCCAGCCTGTGGGGCCTGCGCCAGGCGCGTGCCCACCTGTGTGCCCGGCTGGGCCTGACGGGGCTGGGCGCCTCGCGCCTGTACCTGCCGGAGGCGGGCGAATTCATCGGTCACTGGCGGCTGCGCGACTGGTTGCGGCTGCTGAGTTTCGAGGTGGAGAGCTGCCGGTTCGGCGCCTACCGCCCCGCCGTGCGCACTGAAAAGTGGCTGCAACGCTGGGGCTGGATCGAAGGTGTGGGCGCGCGCTGGTGGCCGATTCTGGGCGCGGTGTATTTCGTCACCGCGGTCAAGCGCGTGCGCGGCATGCATGTGCTGGGCCCGGCGTGGAAGCCGCGCCGCGCCGCGGCCGCTGCACCCGTCACCGCTGCGCGCCACACCCACCATCCATCGCATTTTTCAAACAGGACACCCGATTGAGCACCCCGACGACCATGAACACCGTGACGATCTACACCGATGGCGCCTGCAAGGGCAACCCCGGCCCCGGCGGCTGGGGCGCGCTGCTGAGCGCTGGCGCCACGGAAAAGGAGCTGTTCGGCGGCGAGCGCGAAACCACCAACAACCGCATGGAGCTCACCGCTGTCATTGAAGGGTTGGCCGCGTTGAAAAAGCCCTGCGTGGTCCACCTCTACCTCGACAGCGAATATGTGCGCAAGGGCACCACCGAGTGGATTCACGGCTGGAAGGCCAAGGGCTGGAAAACGGCGGCCAAACAGCCGGTGAAAAACGCCGACCTCTGGCAAAAGCTCGACACCCTGGTGCACCAGGGCGTGCACCAGATCCACTGGCACTGGGTCAAGGGCCACGCGGGCGACCCGGGCAACGAACGCGCCGACGCCCTGGCCAACCGGGGCGTGCCCGGGCGCTGAGCCGTTGGGCGTAAACATCGTGTAAAGCCGGGGGGCATTGGCTGCCTTGCTGCACTGCGAAATCGGTCACTGCTACATTGACAAGCAGTAACAGTTTTGGCGAGAGAGCTCATGGCAAACAAAGTGGTGGTGTGGGTGTTGGCGGGTGCGGGCCTGGCGCTGGCATCTGGCGGCGCCTGGTGGTTGCAGCAGCCCGGCAAAAGCGCGGCCGCTGACAAGCCCACGGCCGCCGGCCCTGGTGCTGCGGGTGCTTCCCGCCCGGGCGGCGCCGGTGGCCCGGGTGGCCCCGGCGGTGGTGGTGCCCCCGGTGTGGAAGTGGCCAAGGTCAAGACCATGCCGTTGCAGGACGATGCCCAGGCCGTGGGCAGCCTGAAGTCGCGCCAGAGCGTGATCCTTCGCCCCGAGGTGGCCGGCCGCGTGGCCGAGCTGGCCTTTGCCGATGGCGCCCGCGTGCGCAAGGGCCAGCTGCTGCTGCGCCTGGACGACACGCTGCAACGCGCCGAACTGAGCCAGGCCGAAGCGCAGCTGTCGATTGCGCGCGCCAACCTCAAGCGCAACCAGGAGCTGGTGGCCGAGAACTTTGTGGCCCAGCGCGTGCTGGACGAAAGCCGGGCCAGCCTGCAAGTGGCCGAAGCCCAGGTGGCGCTGGCCCAGGCCCGCCTGAGCCGCATGCGCATCGTCGCGCCCTTTGACGGCACGGTGGGCATACGCACGGTCAACCTGGGCGACTACGTCAAGGACGGCGCCGACCTCGTCAACCTCGAAGACACCTCCACGCTGTACGTGGACTTCCGCATGCCCGAGCGCTACCAGGGCCAGCTGGCCGTGGGGCAGGGTGTGAAGGTGCAGATCGACGCCATGCCCGGCCGCGACTTCACCGCCAAGGTGCAGGCGCTGGACCCGCTGGTGGACGCCAACGGCCGCTCGGTGCTGGTGCGCGCCAGCATGGTGCCCAGCGCGGGCGCCACCCTGCGCCCCGGCATGTTTGCGCGCGTGACCACCGTGTTTTCGGTCAACGATGCGGCCCTGGTCGTGCCCGAAGAAGCCATCGTGCCCCAGGGCAACCGGCAGCTGGTGTTCAAGTTGGCCTCGGAAGGTGAGGGCGAGGCCGCCAAGACCGTGGTGCGCCGCACCGAGGTGCAGCTGGGCGTGCGACGCGGCTCGCAGGTGCAGATCGTCAGCGGCCTGAGCGAAGGCGACACCGTGGTGGTGGCCGGCCAGCAGCGCCTGCAGCGCGACGGCATGGCCGTGCGCGTGGTGGACATGAGCAAGCCACCCGGCGGCGGGGGCAAGCCCGGTGCCGCCCAGCCGCCCGGTGGCGCGCCCAAGGCCGACAAGGCCGACGCACCTGCTTCGCGCTGACAGCCGACCGGAGGCCCGCCATGCAATTGCCTGAAATTTCCATCCGCCGCCCGGTGTTTGCCACGGTGTTGAGCCTGCTCATCCTGCTGGTGGGTTGGGTCTCGTTCAACGGCCTGACGGTGCGCGAGTACCCCAAGATCGACGAACCCACGGTGACGGTGAGCACCCGGTTTGTGGGCGCCTCCAGCGAGGTGGTTGAAAACCAGGTCACCAAGACAATGGAAGACTCGCTGGCTGGCATCGAAGGGGTGGACATCATCACCTCCATCAGCCGCCAGGAACAAAGCCAGATCACGGTGCGCTTCAAGCTCGAACGCGACCCCGACTCTGCCGCTGCCGACGTGCGCGACAAGGTCAGCCGCGTGCGCCAGCGCCTGCCGCAGGGCATCGACGAGCCGGTCATCGCCAAGGTCGAAGCCGATGCTTTCCCCGTCGTTTGGCTGGCCTTGAGCTCCGACACCTTCACCCCGCTGCAGCTCAGCGAGATGGCCAACCGCATCGTCAAGCCCGTGCTGCAGACTGCGCCGGGTGCGGCCGACGTGCGGGTGTACGGTGAGCGCCGGTACTCCATGCGCGTCTGGCTCGACCCTGACCGCCTGGCCGCCTATCGCCTGACCGTGCAGGATGTGGAAGACGCCATCCGCCGCGCCAACCTGGAGGTGCCCGCCGGGCGCATCGAGAGTTCGCAGCGCGAATTCAACGTCACCGCCGCCACCGACCTGCAACGCCCCGAGGAGTTCGCGGCGGTCACCATACGCAACGTCAACGGCCTGCCGGTGCGCATTGGCGACGTGGCGCGTGTGGTGCAGGGCCCGCAGGACGAGCGCACCTCGGTGCGCCTGAACGGCCGCGATTCGATTTCGCTGGGCGTGATCCGCCAGGCCACGGCCAACCCGCTGGAACTCTCGGCCGGTGTGCGCAGCCTGCTCGAGAAGGTCAAGACCGACCTGCCGCCGGGCGTCAACGTCGACATCGCCAACGACAACTCGGTTTTCATCGACCGCTCCATCAAGGCGGTCTACACCACCATTGCCGAGGCGGTGGTGCTGGTGGCGCTGGTCATCTTCGTGTTCCTGCGCTCGCTGCGCGCGTCCATCATCCCGCTGGTCACCATTCCCGTCAGCCTGATCGGTTCGTTCGCGCTCATGGGGCTGTTCGGCTTTTCCATCAACACGCTCACGCTGCTGGCGCTGGTGCTGGCCATCGGCCTGGTGGTGGACGACGCCATCGTGGTGCTGGAGAACATCTACCGCCACATCGAAGAAGGCATGAAACCCTTCGAGGCCGCCATCAAGGGCGCCAAGGAAATCGGTTTTGCGGTGGTGGCCATGACGCTCACACTGACCGCCGTGTACGCACCGCTGGCCTTCACGCCGGGGCGCACCGGGCGGCTGTTTGCCGAGTTTGCGTTGGCCCTGGCCGGGGCGGTGGTGGTGTCGGGTTTTGTGGCACTCACGCTCTCGCCCATGTTGTGTTCCAAGCTGCTCAAACACAACCCCAAGCCCAACCGCTTTGACCGCGGCATGGAAAGTGCGCTGGTGGGCCTGACCAAGGGCTACAGCCGCGTGCTGGCCGCCTCGTTGAACCTGCGTTGGTTGGTGGTGGCCGTGATGCTGGGCAGCGCGGTCGGCAGCTGGGTGCTGCTCAAGGGCACCAAGCAGGAGCTCGCGCCGATCGAAGACCGGGGCGTGATCCTGACCGTGATCAACGGTCCCGACGGCGCCACGCTGGACTACACCCGGCGCTACGCCGAGGCCATCGAACGCATCGGCCAGAACTACCCCGAGTTCGACCGCATCTTCGCCAACATCGGCAACCCCACGGTGGCCCAGGGCAACGTGTTTTTGCGTGCCAAGCCATGGGAAGAGCGTGAGCGCTCCACGCAGGAGATCGCGCGCGAGATCGCGCCGCGCCTGGCCGGGCTGCCCGGCGTGAGCGCGTTTGCCATCACGCCGCCGTCGCTGGGCCAGGGCTTTCGCGAGCGGCCCATCAACTACGTGATCGTCACCTCCGACAGCTACGAAAACCTGTCCAGGGTGGTGCGGCAGTTTCAGGACGCGCTGGCCAAGAACCCCGGTTTTGTGCAGGTGGACACCGACCTGCGCCTGAACAAGCCCGAGATCCGCATGGACGTGGACCGCGAGCGCGCCGCCGACATGGGCGTGAACGTGGACGCCATCGCCCGCACGGTGGAAACCATGCTGGGTGGGCGCATCGTCACCCGCTACAAACGCGACGGCGAGCAGTACGACGTGGTGGTGCAGACCGAGGGCACGCAGCGCAGCACGCCCGACGACATCGACCGCCTGTTCGTGCGCGGCCGCAACGACGCCATGATCCCGCTGGCCTCGCTGGTCAAGACGCGCGAGGTGGTGGTGCCGCGCGAGCTCAACCACTTCGGCCAGCGCCGCAGCGCCAGCATCACCGCCAACCTGTCACCCGAACTGGCGCTGGGCGACGCGCTCAACTTCATGGACCAGACCGCGCGCGAGATTCTGCCGCCCGGTTACACCACCGACCTCAACGGCCAGAGCCGCGAGTTCCGCAGCTCGTCGGGCTCGCTGGCGCTGGTGTTCGTGCTGGCGCTGGTGTTCATCTACCTGGTGCTGGCCGCGCAGTTCGAGAGCTTTGTCGATCCGTTTGTCATCATGCTCAGCGTGCCGCTGTCCATGCTGGGCGCCTTGTTGGCACTCAAGCTCACCGGCGGCACGCTCAACGTGTTCAGCCAGATCGGGCTCATCACCCTGGTGGGCCTGATCACCAAACACGGCATCCTGATCGTGGAGTTTGCCAACCAGCTGCGCGAGCAGGGCATGGCCGTGCGCGACGCGGTGCTGGAGTCGGCCGCGCTGCGCCTGCGCCCCATTCTCATGACCACCGGTGCCATGGTGCTGGGCGCCGTGCCGCTGGCCTTGGCCACCGGCGCCGGCGCCGAAAGTCGCCAGCAGATCGGCTGGGTCATCGTGGGCGGCATGAGCCTGGGCACCTTGCTGACGATTTTTGTGGTGCCCACCATGTACACCCTCTTCGCGCGCAAGAAGGTGCCGGGCGGCAACAAGGCGCAGGTCCAAGAGGGGCCGCTGACCGAGGTGTCACACCACGAGGTGATACCGGCCAAGTGACCCGGAGGCGTCAGATCACGCCGTCAAACACCATCACATCGACTTCATCGCCCACGGCCACGTTGCCCTGGCCGTGGTGCAGCACGATCAGGCCGTTGCCCTGCACCATGGAGCTGAGCACGCCGGAGCCCTGGTTGCCGGTGGTGCGCACCTGCAGCGTGCCGTCGGGCGCGGTGCTGACGGTGCCGCGCTGGTATTCGGTGCGGCCAGGTTTTTTGCGCAGCGGCTCCAGGCTGTGCGCCTTGAGCAGCGGCGGCGTGTGGGCTGCCACGTCGGCCACGCCCATGAGCTTGAGCAGAGCGGGGCGCACGAAGGCGAGAAAAGTCACCATCACGGCGACAGGGTTGCCGGGCAGGCCGAACATGACGGCGCAGTTGTTAAGACGGCCAACTGCCATGGGGCGCCCTGGTCGCATGGCGATGCGCCAGAAAGCGACATCGCCCAGCTTTTTCATCATGGCCTTGGTGTGGTCGGCCTCGCCCACACTCACGCCGCCGCTGGTGATGATGGCGTCGGCCTGCGTGGCGGCGCGGCGGAAGGCCGCTTCCAGCGTGGCCGGGTCGTCCTTGACCACACCCATGTCGATCACCTCGACCCCAAGGCGCGTGAGCAGGCCATAGACGGTGTAGCGGTTGCTGTCGTACACCGCGCCTTCGCGTGGTGGCTCGCCCAGGCTCAGGATTTCGTCGCCGGTGGAGAAATAGGCCACTTTCAAGCGACGGAACACCGTGACCGTGGGCAGGCCCAGGCTCGCGATCAGGCCCAGCGCGGCGGGGCCGAGCTGGGTGCCGGCGCGCAGCGCGGGGCGCCCGGCCAGCAGGTCTTCGCCCAGCAGTCGGCGGTTGTCGCCGCGTTGCAGGGCGCCGGCCGGGATGGTGATGCCGCCTTCGGTTGCCTGGGTCAGCTCCTGCGGCACCACGGTGTCCAGCCCGGCGGGCATGATGGCGCCGGTCATGATCTTCACGCATTCGCCCGGCGCCACGTGGCCGGCCCAGGCCTTGCCAGCGAAGGCCGTGCCATCCAGCACCCGCAGGCTCAGCGCTTGCCCGGCCCGCAGCTGGGCGCCGTCCAACGCGTAGCCGTCCATGGCCGAGTTGTCGTGGGGCGGCACGCTGATGGGCGAGACCACGTCTTCGGCCAGCACACGGCCCAGTGCATCGAACACACCGACCGCTGCGGTGTCGGCAACGGGACTCACCAGTTCGGCGAGAAAGGTGTTGACGGCCGACGCACTCAGTGCCTGCGGGTCGTAGCCTTGCAGCTCGGCCGCGATCTGGTCCAGCGATTTCATTCAGCGGTTTTCCAAAGCTTGGAGTTCGGCCAGCGTGTTGGCGTTGAAAAAGGCCTTGGGGTCGTCGCCGGGCTGGTCGAAGGGCACGACCACGGTTTTGTGTTGGGCGGTCCAGGCGTCGATCTTGCGCCCGCCGCCCTGCACAAACACCGCCAGGCTGGCCAGCAGGTCGGTGTGGATCAGGCTGAACACCGGCTGGGTGCGCAGTTGCGCGTCTTCTTCGGGCGCGGCCGCCGTGGCGATCTCGGCGCCTTCGCGCGCCATGGCTTCGGCCAGGCGCTCGGCCAGGTCCAGCGGAAACAGCGGGCTGTCGCAAGGGGTGGTCAGCAGGTAGGGCGTTTCGCAGCGTTCCAGCGCGGTCAGAAAGCCGGCCAGCGGGCCGGGAAAGTCGCCGAGGGTGTCGGGCCACACCGGCACACCAAAGGCCTCATACGCGGCGAGGTTGCGGTTGGCGTTGACCATCACCTCACCCACCAGCCCGCCGCTCTGCATTTGCAGGCGCAGCAGGGTGTGCAGGGCCAGCGGCGTGCCGTTGAAGTTCTGCAGCCCTTTGTCCACGCCGCCCATGCGCGAGCCGCGCCCGCCAGCCAACACCACGGCCGTGATTTGTCCAGGAGAGATGTGTGTCATAAAACGAAGGAGACTGACGTGACTGGGTCCAGTGGGCACCGCCGGGCCGGCTCTGCCGGACGGCTGGTGCCGCCCCCTGGGGGGTGATGCGAAGCGGCGCGGGGGGAGCTCAATTCATCCGCCGATGTAGCTCATTTCCACGCGGCGACCACCCGTTGATGCGTCCGGGGGCAGGCTGGCGCGAAACTCGGAATAGCGGTCATCGCGCCCTTGCCAGATCTGGCCGATGGCCGACGCCAGCTGTTCGTCGTTGGCCTGGCCGCGCACCAGGGCGCGCAAATCGTGGCCCTGGCTGGCAAACAGGCACAGGTAGAGCTTGCCTTCGGTGGACAGGCGGGCGCGGTTGCAGTCGCTGCAAAAGGCCTGGGTCACGCTGCTGATCACACCGATCTCGCCTGTGCCATCGGCATAGCCCCAGCGTTCCGCCGTTTCGCCGGGCGCGCTGGGGTCGAGCTGCACCAGCGGCAGTTCGGCGTGGATGCGCTGCACCACCTCGGCGCTGGGCAGCACCTCGTCCATGCGCCAGCCGTTGGTGGCGCCCACGTCCATGTACTCGATGAAACGCAGCGTCACGCCGCTGCCCTTGAAGTGGCGCGCCATGGGCAGGATCTGGTCTTCGTTGGTGCCGCGCTTGACCACCATGTTGACCTTGATCGGTCCCAGGCCAGCGTCCTGCGCGGCGGCGATGCCGTCCAGCACATCGGCCACCGGAAAGTCCACATCGTTCATGGCGCGGAACACGGCGTCGTCCAGCCCGTCCAGGCTCACTGTCACGCGTTGCAGGCCAGCGGCCTTCAAGGCGGCCGCCTTCTTGCGCAGCAGGCTGCCGTTGGTGGTCAGGGTGATGTCCAGCGGTTTGTCTTCGGTCGTGCGCAGGGCCGACAACTGCTCAATCAGGATCTCGAGGTGTTTGCGCAGCAGTGGCTCACCACCGGTGAGGCGGATTTTCTGCACGCCGTGCGCCACAAACTGCCGCGCGATGCGGGTGATTTCTTCGAAGCTCAGCAAATCGCTGTGTGGCAGGTACTGGTAGTCCTTGTCGAAAATCGACTTGGGCATGCAGTAGCTGCAGCGGAAGTTGCAGCGGTCGGTGACGCTGATGCGCAGGTCGCGCAGCGGCCGGCCCAGCGTGTCGCCCAGCAGGCCGGTGGCCGGAATGGCGCGCTCGGGCACACGGGCGACCAGGCCGCTCAGGCGCTGGTCAACAAGGGGGATGACGCGGTCGGACATAGCCCTCGATTGTGCCCGTTCAGGCCGTCACCCGTGGCGTATGGCCACTGTCTTGAGTGTGGTGAAGCCCAGCAAGGCCTCAAAGCCTTTTTCGCGGCCGTAACCCGAGGACTTGACGCCGCCAAATGGCAGTTCCACACCGCCCCCGGCGCCGTAGTTGTTGACGAAAATCTGGCCGGCCTTGACGCGTTTGGCCATGCGGAACTGGCGGCCCCCGTCGCGTGTCCACACGCCGGCCACCAGGCCGAAGTGGGTGGCGTTGGCCATGGCCACGGCCTGGTCTTCGTCGTCGAAACACATGGCGGCCAGCACCGGGCCAAACACCTCTTCCTGCGCCAGCCGGTGGTTGACCGGCACGTCGCGCAGCAGGGTGGGGGCGGCGTAGAAACCGCTGGTGGGCGCCTCGCTCACCACCTGGCCTTGCGCCACGGTGGCGATACCGTCGGCCTGCGCCTGCTCCAGAAAACCACGCACCCGCTGTTGCTGGGTCTGGCGGATCAGCGGGCCCAGGTCCAGGTCCATCTTGGGCGGGCCGGCACGCAGGGCGCTGAACGCTTTGCCCAGCCGCTCCAGCAGCGGCTCGTAGAGGCCGCGCTGCACCAGCAGGCGCGAGCCGGCGCTGCAGGTCTGGCCGCTGTTCTGCACGATGGCGCTCACCAGAAAGGGCAGGGCGGCGTCCACGTCGGCGTCGTCGAACACAATCTGCGGGCCTTTGCCGCCCAGCTCCAGCGTGACGGGGCAGTGCCGCTCGGCCGCCACCTGTTGGATGATGGTGCCCACGCTGGGGCTGCCGGTGAAGCTGATGTGGTCTATGCCGGGATGGCGCGCCAGCGCGTCGCCCACCTCGTGGCCATAGCCGGTGACGATGTTGATGGCGCCAGCCGGGAAGCCCACCTCGGCCGCCAACTCGGCCACGCGGATCAGCGACAGGCAGGCGTCTTCGGAGGGCTTGACCACACACACGTTGCCGGCGGCCAGGGCACCGCCCACGCTGCGGCCGAAGATCTGCATGGGGTAATTCCACGGGATCACGTGGCCGGTCACGCCGTGCGGCTCGCGCCAGGTCAGCACGCTGTAGCCATCCAGGTAGGGGATGGTGTCGCCGTGTAATTTGTCGCCCGCGCCGGCGTAGAACTCGAAGTAGCGCACCAGGGCCAGGGCGTCGGCCTTGGCCTGTTTGGTGGGTTTGCCGCAGTCGCGCTGTTCGATGGCGGCGAGCTCGTCGGCGTGTTCGCCCACCTTGGCGCTGAGCTTCATCAGCAGGCGGCCGCGCTCGGCGGCGGTGAGGCGGCCCCAGGGGCCTTCGAAGCACGCGCGCGCGGCTTGCACCGCCGCGTCCACGTCGGCCGCGTTGCTGCGTTCGATGGTGTCGTAGGTCTGGCCGTCGGCCGGGTCGATGACGGGCAGCGTCTGGCCGGAGGCCGAACGCACGGCGGTGTTGGCGATGAAGTTCAATGGCATGGCAAAGCTCTCTTATTGGGGGCCAATGGCCGGTGCCGGCCCAATGGGCGCAACGGCCGCCGCCTTGGGATACACCGCATCACGCAGCGTGAGCGAGATGGCGGGGATGTAGGTGATGAGGGCCAGGCAGCCCAGGATGACCAGCACGAAAGGCAGCAGGTGCCCCACGATGCGGTCCAGCGAGATCTTGGCCACCGTGCAGGCCGCGAACAGGTTCACCCCGAACGGCGGTGTGATCATGCCCAGCGCCAGGTTGACCACCATGATCATGCCGAAGTGCACCGGG
>JAUYSB010000277.1 GCA_030696525.1 Hydrogenophaga sp.
AGCTGCTGCCCTCGGGCCGCTCCACGTCCTTTTTCATCATCTCGTTGAGCGATGTGAGTGCCGTGGCCGCCGTGTGGTACTGCACCAGCAGGCCCGCCACCTGGCCCACGGGTGACATGGCGCGCGAGGCCAGCATGGTGCAGGCGATCAGGCCGCCCATGGTGAGCGCGCGTTCGCTGATGAGGTAGACGCCCAGCACCACGATGGCCAGGTTGATGGCCTGCTGCACAAAGGCCGAGCTGTAGCTCGCGCTGCTGGAGAGCAGGCGCAACTGAGCGCCCACACGGGCCAGCAGGGCGGCGCTTTTTTCCCATTTGCGCTGGATCGGCGCCTCGGCGGCCAGCGCCTTGACGGTCTCGAAACCCACCAGCCCTTCAATCAGCGTGGCGTTGCGCTGGGCGCCGGCACGGTAGGTGGTTTCGGCCAGTTCGTGCATGCGGCCCTGAACCGCCATGGCGTAGAGCAGCATCAGCAGCGCGCCCACACCCAGCGGTATCAGCATGGGCCAGGCGATCCAGCCGATGACAACAAAAAAGATCAGCGCAAACGGCAGGTCGATGAAAGCCACCACCGTGGCCGAACCGATGAAGTCGCGCACCGATTCGAAGGCCCGCAGGTTGGACGCGAACGAGCCCGCCGAGGCCGGGCGCTGCTCCATGCGCGTGCCCAGCACCCGCTCCATGATGAAGGCCGAGAGTTTCACGTCGGCCCGGCTGCTGGCCAGGTCCACAAACTTGCTGCGCATGATGCGCAGCACCAGGTCGCCAATGAGCACCAGCGACAGACCGATGGACAGGACCCACAGCGTGTCGATGGCGTTGTTGGGCACCACGCGGTCGTACACGTTCATGGTGAACAACGGCATGGCCAGCGCAAAGGTGTTGGCCAGGAAGGCGGCCAGCAGCACGTCGCGGTAGAGCGCGCGGTTTTCGGCGATGACGCCCCAGAACCAGTGGCCGTGGCGGCCCTCGCGCACCACCGGCGTGCGGGCATCGAAACGCAATTTGGGCCGGGCGTAGATGGTGGCGCCCAGGTACTGCGCCTGCAGCTCGTCCAGCGGCACGTCCACCGCCGCGTCGGCCAGTTCGGGGTAGGCCACCTTCAGGGTTTTCCGGTCGTCCGACCAGGCCAGCACGACGCAGGCGCGCTCGTCCTGCAGCAGCACGATGGCGGGCAACAGGGCCGGCTGCAAATCACGCAGCGGGCACGACACCACCCGGCTGCTCAAGCCGGCGCGGGCCGCCGCACGCTCGAACAGCGAGGGCGTCAGGCGCCCGCCTTCGAGCGGCAGGCCGGCCACGGCGCCGTCGGCCGTGAGCGCCTCGCCATGGGTGCGTGCCAGCAGCAGCAGACAGGCGAGCAGTGCGTCGTCCCGGGGTGCCTCGGAGCGCGTCTCGGCGGACCCGTTCAAGGACGATTCATCAGACGGCATCGATTTCTCCGGGGACTTCATGCGAACCTGAACGCTTCCGGTACAAACTTGAACGGACGCGCACAGCAAACTGACAATTTTGACACATGCGCCCAGACAGGCACAGCCAAAATCAGTGTAACAAAGATTTGCAAACCGACCGGTTAAGCTCCCGCCCCATGCACGCATACCTGCTGGCGCTGGGCGCCATCGTTTTGTGGGGCACGTTGGCCGCGCTCGGCGCCTCGCTCACCCACCTCCCGCCCTTTCTGCTCACCGGCCTGGCCTTGGTTGTCGGCAGTGTCATCGCCCTGCCGCTGTCGCGCTTTGACTGGCGTCAATGGCGGGTGCCGCTGCCCACGCTGGCGCTGGGCGTTTACGGCCTGTTCGGCTTTCACTTTTTGCTGTTTCTGGCACTGCGCCACGCGCCGCCGGTGGAGGCCAACCTGGTCAACTACCTGTGGCCGCTGGGCATGGTGGTGCTGGCGCCGGTGTTTTTGCCGGGCGTGGGCCTGCGCGCCGTGCATGTGCTGGCGGCGCTGGTGGGGTTTGCCGGCGCGGCGCTGGCCATTGCGGGCGGCAAGGCGGGTGCGCTGCAGGGCGGCGGTCTGCAGTGGGGCTACCTGCTGGCGCTGGGCTCGGCCTTCATCTGGGCCAGCTATTCGCTGCTGACACAGCGGGTGCCGGCCTTTCCCACGGCGGCCATCGGCAGTTTTGCGTTGGTGTCTGGCGTGTTGTCGCTGCTGTGCCATGTGTGGCTGGAGCCAGCGGTGCAACTGAGCAGCAGCGACATGGCCCGCCTGGTGGTGCTGGGCCTGGGGCCGCTGGGCGCGGCCTTCTTTCTGTGGGACGCGGCGCTCAAACGCGGCGACGCGCGCAAGATCGGCCTGCTGTCCTTCATCACGCCACTCTTGTCCACGCTGCTGCTGTTGACCGCGCGGGGCGAGACGCCGGGCCAACATGTGCTGGCGGCGGCCGTGTTGATCGTCGGCGCGGCCGTGGTGGGCACCCGCGCCAAAGGCTGAGAGCTGAACGCGCCCCCACGGGGGCTGATCCTGCTTGGGGCGGCCCGGCGCCGGACCCTTATTCGTTCAACAACTCGCCCGGCTCGTCGCTGGCCAGCAGGCGCTGCGCCCAGGCTTCGAGCTTGCGCGTGTCGCTGCGCAAAATCTGCTGTTTGACCGCCAGCACCTGCGAGGGGTGCATGGAAAAGCTGCGCAGGCCCATGCCCAGCAGCAGGCGGGTCATGGTCACGTCGCCGGCCATTTCGCCGCACACGGCCACCGGCTTGTTCTGTGCCCGCCCTTCGGCAATGGTGCGCGAGAGCAGCTGCAGCACCGCCGGGTGCAGCGGGTCGTAGAGGTGGGCCACGGCTTCGTCCACGCGGTCGATGGCCAGGGTGTACTGGATCAGGTCGTTGGTGCCCACCGACAAGAAGTCGAAATGCTTGAGGAACATGGGCACGGTCAGCGCCGCGGCCGGCACCTCGATCATGGCGCCGAGCAACACCGGCCCATAGACCACGCCCTGGGCGTCGAGCTGCTCGCGCGCCTTCTGCACCAGCGCCAGCGTGAGCCGGATTTCGTGCGCGTGCGCCAGCATGGGTATGAGGATGTGCACCTGCCCGTGGGCGGCCGCGCGCAGAATGGCGCGCAGTTGCGCCAGGAACATGGCCGGCTCCGACAGGCTCCAGCGGATGGCGCGCAGGCCCAGCGCGGGGTTGAGGTGGTCGTCGGCGCGGCGGATGTGGTCCAGCGGCTTGTCGGCCCCCACGTCCACGGTGCGAATCGTCACTGGCAGGCCGTGCATGCCCTCCACCGCCGCCTTGTAGGCCAGGTACTGTTCTTCTTCGTCGGGCAGGTGGCCGTTGCGGCCCATGAACAGGAATTCGCTGCGGAACAGGCCCACGCCCACGGCGCCGGCAGCCAGCGCCGTGACGGTGTCGGAGGGCTGTTCGATGTTGGCCAGCAGCTCGATCTTCTGCCCGTCCATGGTGACCGCGGGCGTGTGGCGCAGGCGGCTCAGGCGCTCGCGCTCGACCTCGCCCTGGCGCTGCTTGTAACCATACTCGGCCAGCACGATGGGCGAAGGATCGACCACCACCACACCGGCCTCGCCGTCGATGATGACCCAGTCGTCCTGCTGGATGAGCTGGCTGGCGCTGCGCGCGCCCACCACCGCCGGGATGTCCATGCTGCGCGCGACGATGGCGGTGTGCGAGGTCTTGCCGCCGACATCGGTGATGAAACCGGCGAACACGCTCTGCTTGAACTGCAGCATGTCGGCTGGCGACAAATCGTGCGCCACCAGCACCAGCGGCACGTCCAGCGTGTCGTCCAGCAGCAGCTCCTGCTGTGACGTGCGCCGGGACGGCGGCGGCGCCACCACCGGCGAACCCACGCCCCGCATCTGCCGCAGGATGCGCTCGACCACCTGCTCCAGGTCGGCCTTGCGCTCGCGCAAATACGGATCTTCCATTTCATCGAACTGGCGCGCAATCACCTCCAGCTGCGTGGTGAGCGCCCACTCACCGTTGTAGTGGCGCTCCACGATCCAGTGTTTGACGCCGGCCGTGAGCTGCTCGTCCAGGAGCAGCATGAGGTGCACCTCCAGCAGCGCCACCAGCTCGTGGTGGGCTTCCTTGGTGCCGGTTTCAATCAAACCTTCGCGGATGCGGGTGATCTCGTCCACCACCGCGTTGCGCGCCGAACGCACGCGCTCGATCTCGCTTTCGACCTGTTCGACCGTGACGAAGTAGTGCGCCACGTCCACCCGGCTGGACGCCACCAGCACGGCACGCCCGATGGCGATGCCCCTTGAAACCGCCTGGCCGTGGACGGAGAAGGTCACTCGCCTTCTCCGAACTTGTCGTTGATGAGCGCCAGCAAGGCGGTCATCGCTTCCTGCTCCTGCGCGCCCGAGGTCTCCACCTCGACGTCTGCGCCCAAGCCGGCCGCCAACATCATCACGCCCATGATGCTTTTGGCGTTGACGCGTCTGTCGTTGCGCGACATCCAGACCTCGCACGGAAAGCTGCCGGCCAGCTTGGTGAGCTTGGCCGAGGCCCGGGCGTGCAGGCCGAGCTTATTGCTGATGGTCACGGTGGTCTTGATCATGGGTGCTTCGTCTGACTTGGTGGTGCGGCGCGGTGATGGCCACCTGGATGACGCCCTGTGTGCCGCCGGCCACGGCGCGGGTCACCAGCGCCTCCAGCGATTCGTGGCGGTAGGACACGGTGCGCAGCAGCATGGGCAGGTTGGCCCCGGCAATCAGGCGCGAGCGCACGCCATCAACCAGCTTGCTGGCCACGTTGCAGGGCGTGGCACCGAAGATGTCGGTCACCACCAGGGTTTGCGGCGTGCCCAGCTGGGCCATGAGCATGCGGGCTTGCGCCAGCGATTCTTCGGGGGGCACGTTCGGCAACACGTCCAGCGCGCTGACGGCGTCGGCGGCATCGGGAAACACATGCAGCACACACTTGCGCAAGGCCGAAGCCAGGGGTGCGTGGGCGATGATGAGGATGCCGTTCATGGACCGCAGTTTATCGGGCTTGGCCGGCCACCTGTCGCACCGGCGTCGGCGCATGTCCTTCGGCCTTGACGGCCAGGAAATACAGGTAGGACAACACGCAACAGGCTAGGTAGACCGCGAACGCGGCCTGGAAGGACGCGGTCACGGACCAGCCGGCGTGCTGGAAGGCATCCACCAGCAGGCCTATGCCCCACTGCACCACAAACACGCCGCTGAAGATGACCAGGTTGAACGCCGACAGCGCCCGCCCGGCCAGCGCCGGCACAAAGGCCAGCGCCACCGCCGGCTGCGACAGCGTGATGAACGTGCTGCTGACACAGTACAGCGCCCAACCCAGCCAGCCCGTGCCCTCGCCCAGCGCGATGTTGGCGACCAGCACCACAAAACTCAGCGGCAGCCCCAGGGCAATCAGGCGCTGCGCGCTCAGGCCACGCCTGACCAGCGTCGGGTTGACCAGCCCCCAGGTCCAGAACGTGACCAGCATGAAGGCATTGATCCAGAACAGGCCCTGTGCGGCCTGCGCCGAGGTGTCACCGGCCACGCGCACCATCCAGGGCCCGGCCCACAGCGTCTGCACGGCCAGCATGCCGCCGTAGCAGAAGAAGCCGATCGGCGTCATGCGCTGGAAATAGCGGTTGCGCCAGATGGCGCCATAGCCCGGCGGTGCGGGCTCGTGTTCGTCAGCGTCGGGTGCGTCGGTGTTCCAGCGCGGCACCGCCCAGGCCAGCACCAGCGCAGCCAGGGCGATCAACCCCGCCAGCCCCCAGAACAAGCCACGCCAGCCGACCCACGGCATGAGCCACTGCACCGGCAAGGTGGAGGCCAACATGCCCAGCGAGCCGGTCATGAGCATCCAGGCATTGGCGCGCAGCTGCGCAGCGGGTGTGAGCCAGCGGCGAAAGCCGGTCAGCGGCGCCATCAGGCAGGCGCTCACACCCATGCCGGTCAACACGCGCGCGGCCAGCAGGGTGGCGAACCGATCTGCCACGGCGAAGGCGATCACACCCAGCACGGCCAGCGCAAGAAACCCCAGGATCACGCGTTTCGGGCCAAAGCGGTCAAGCCAGTTGCCCAGGGGCAGTTGCGTGAGTGCGAAGCCGAGAAAATAGCCCCCGGCGAGCAGTCCCAGGTCGCTGGCCTGCAGGGCAAATTCGGCGCTCAGCGTGGGCGACAGCGTGGCCGTGATGGCGCGCACCAGGGCCGAGAGGAAATAGGCCAGCGCAAACGACAGGAACACCAGCACCGCGGTGCGCGCGGGCAGCAGGCCGTCTGCGGCGTCAAGCGGGCGTTGGCTCATGGCAGGCGCAAGGCCTCCACAAACGCGGTCAGCGCCACATCGCTCATGGTCGGACCGTACACCGCCGCCTGGTAGACCACTGCACCGTGGGCAAAGTACAGCTGTCTGGCCATCACGGTGCGGCCCTGGTGATCCAGCCCAGGCCCCTGCCAGCCGCGCAGGTGCTGGGCGCGCGCCACGGTGGCGGGCCAGGCGGCCCATCCCGCAGGCGGGCTGCCCGGCGCGCTCGGCGGCTGACGCAGGCTGGCCCAGCCGGCCAGCTGCCAGTTGTCCAGCGCCGTCGGCAAGCCGTCGGCGGCGTCCACGGCGGCCCAGGCCAGGGCAAAGGTCAGCCCACCGGCCTCGCAGCTCACCAGGCGCAACGTGGCGCCGGCCGCGGTCAGCGGCACCTGGCGTTCGGCGCGCTCCGGCTTGCAGGGCAGCTGGGCCCGCAGGGGCGCGCCTTCCAGCGGGACGTCGCGCCAGTTGAAGGTGGGGCTGCACGCCGCCGCCAGCAGCACGAGACACACAAGACCAAAACGCTGAACCCGCATGAAGCTCCGTGAAACAGGCGCCCACTTTTGGGGCGAAAACCTCGGATGTTAGCTGCGCGCTGAACTTTCATGCGCGCGCCGCCTCCATCCCTGGACTTGTGGGCAACGCGCCCCGTCTGTTATGTTCGCCTTTGTCTGTTCACCGCTGCCACCACCATGACCCGCCGTTTGCCCTCACGCCGCCAATTTGTCGCCACCACCGCGCTGGCCGGCGTGTCGCTGGGTCTGGGCGGACTGGCGGGTTGCGGCACCCAGGAGCAGGCGCCGGACTCGCGTTTTGTGCTGCTCAACGGCAACACGGTGGACACCGCCAGCTTCAAGGGCAAGGTGGTGCTGGTGAACTTCTGGGCCACCACCTGCGTGAGCTGCGTGAAGGAAATGCCCAGCATCGTGGACACGTACAACAAGTTCAAGGACCGTGGCTTCGACACCGTGGCCGTGGCCATGAGCTACGACCCGCCGCAGTGGGTGAGCAACTTTGCACAGACCCGCCAGCTGCCCTTCAAGGTGGCGCTGGACAACACCGGCGAGATCGCCAAGGCCTGGGGCGACGTCAAACTCACGCCCACCACCTACCTGGTGGACAAGCAGGGGCGCATCGTCAAACGCTTTGTGGGTGAGCCCGAATTCGACGCCCTGCACCAGCTGGTGGACAAGCTGCTGGCGCAGGGCTGAGCGCGCGGCGGGCGCTTATTCGCGGAACGCGTCGTGGCAGGCCTTGCAGGACCCGGCGGCGTTGCCAAAAGCGGCCTTGATCTGATCAAGATTGCCGGTCTTTGCGGCCACATTCAGTTTGGCCACGTCGGCCATCATCGTCTCCGACGCTTGCTTGAACTTGGCCTGGTCCATCCAGATCTCGGGCTTGGCCTTGGACCTGAGCTTTTCGCTGTCTGCCGTGAACCCCGCCCAAGGCAACTTGCTCAGCGTTTCCACCAGCGCCGCGTTGTCCTGAGCGACCTTGGCGTCGAAAGGCACACGGCCGTTGGCCATGGCGCCCAGCCGCGAAAAATGGGTGCCCATGAGCGACAGCGCGCTCTGCCGGTACTTGACCGCGTCTTCGGGCTTCTGGAACTGCGCAGAAGCAGGCAGCGAGACGGTCAGCGTGGTGGCGACCAGTGCGAGGGTGACGGCAAGCTTCATGGTTGTCCTTCGGAACGGTGGGTGGTGGGGCAGAGGGCGTGTCAACGAAGTCGACCTCTGCGATGATCATATCCGTCAGTTTTTGGTTCCGCTCGTGAGCGGTCATCTTGAAATGAGGAACACATCCATGCACACCCTCCGCGTCTGGGACCTGCCCACCCGCGCCTTTCACTGGCTGCTGGCAGCCAGCGTCATCGGCATGGTCGTCACCGCCAAGGTGGGCGGCAACTGGATGGAATGGCATCTGCGGCTTGGGCATGTGGTGCTGGCCTTGTTGCTGTTCCGTCTGGTGTGGGGCCTGGTGGGGGGTCACTGGTCGCGCTTTGGCTCGTTTCTCTACGGCCCGTTGTCGGTGATGCGCTACGTCACAGGCCAGGCGCCGGCACACCACCAGGTCGGACACTCGCCCCTGGGCGCGCTATCGGTGTTTGCGCTGATCGCTGTGTTGCTGGTGCAGGTGGGCACCGGGCTGATCAGCGATGACGAGATTGCCTTCTTCGGCCCACTGGTGCGTTTTGTGGATGGCAGCACCGTGAGCCAGGCCACCTCTTTCCACAAGGACATCGGCCAGTGGCTGGTGCTGGCGCTGGTGCTGTTGCACCTGGTGGCGATCGGGTTCTACCAGTTCGTCATGCGCGACAATCTGGTCGGCCCCATGGTGCACGGCGACAAAACAGTGTCAGAGGACTTGCCGGCCTCGCGCGACGGTCTGGTGCAACGGTTGCTGGCCCTGGTGCTGGTGTTGGTGGCCGCCGCAGCCGCCTACGCCATCTACGGCCTGGGGGCCGGCTGAGCGGGGCGCGCTGCTGTCGTATAGTCGCGCCATGTCTGAGCCGCCCGCCTCCCAGACGCAGATCGCGCTTGCGCAAACGCCCTCCGACATGGCGACCGCGCGCACACTGTTTCTCGAATACCAGCAAAGCCTGGACATCGATCTGTGTTTCCAGAACTTCGAACTTGAGCTTGCCAACCTGCCCGGCGACTACGCCGACCCCCTGGGCGGGCTGCTGATCGCCCACGTGGATGCACAGGCGGCGGGCTGCTGCGCCTTCCGGCCTTTGTTGGGCAGCGACTACCCCAACGCCTGCGAGATGAAACGCCTCTTCGTGCGGCGCGTTTTCCGCGGTTTTGGCCTGGGCCGCCAACTGGTGGAACGCACGCTGATGCTGGCGCGCCAGGCCGGCTACGACCACATCCTGCTCGACACCCTGGACGACATGGAAGCCGCCCGCGCCCTCTACCTTGAACTGGGTTTCACCGAGGTGGCGCCTTACTACCACAACCCCCTGGCCGGAGCGCACTACCTCAAGGCCGACCTCAGGTAAAACGGCCGCGCCGCCCAGCAGGGCAACGCGGCCGTCGTGCGGCGGTGCAACAGGTCAGGCGGCCTTGGCCTGGTCCAGCAAGGTGGTGGCGTCGCTCACTTCGAACTTGCCCGGGCCTTCGATGTTGAGCGCCTTGACCACGCCGTCCTTGACCAGCATGGAATAGCGGTTGCTGCGCAGGCCCATGCCGCGCCCCGTGAGGTCCAGCGTCAGGCCGGTGGCCTTGGCGAAGTCGGCGCTGCCGTCGGCCAGCATGCGCACCTTGTCACCGGTTTTCTGGTCGCGCGCCCAGGCACCCATCACAAAGGCATCGTTCACGCTCACGCACCAGATTTCATCCACGCCGGCGGCCTTGAGGTCATTGAACTTCTCCACATAGCCGGGCACGTGTTTGGCCGAGCAGGTGGGTGTGAAGGCGCCGGGCAGCGCGAACAACGCAATGGTCTTGCCGGCGGTGGCCTTGGCCACGTCCACCGGGTTGGGGCCGATGCTGCAGCCGTTGCCTTCGACTTCCACGTACTCCATCAGCGTTGCTGCGGGAAGTTTGTCGCCTACCTGAATCATGAAAAATGCTCCTCTGGGTGGATGGCCTGTGGCCGGGTGGGCTTTGTCCATGGGCGTTACCGTTTCGGTGGCCCAAAAACAAAAAACGACCGAGATTGTCGGTCGTTTTCTGAAGTGCTGCTTGAGACAGCTCGAAAGCCAGGGCTTTGGTGTTTAGACCAGGCCAGCCTTCTGCACCAGGCGCGTGGCGACCCAGTTCTTGGTCTTGGACAGCGGACGGCTTTCGGTGATCTCGATCACGTCGCCCGTCTTGTATTCGCCGTTTTCGTCGTGTGCATGGTACTTGCTCGACTTGGCGACGATCTTGTCGTACAGCTCGTGTTTCACGCGACGCTCGACCAACACCGTCACGGTCTTGGTACGCTTGTCGCTCACCACCTTGCCAACCAAGGTGCGCTTGAGGGATGTTTTAGCTTCCGTCATGGTCACTCCTTACTTGGTCGCTTGCTTTTCAGCAAGGATGGTCTTGGCACGTGCGATGGCGCGGCGGGTGCTGCGCAGGGTCGCGGTGTTGCCCAGCTGTTGCGTGGCTTTTTGCATGCGCAGGTTGAAGTGGGCCTTTTGCAGCTCCTTCACCTCGGTTTGCAGGCCGGCAACGTCTTTTTGGCGCAGTTCAGCAGTTTTCATCTGTGTTCTCCTGATCACTGGCCAATCATGCGCGTCACAAACGTGGTGCGCAGGGGCAGCTTGGCGGCTGCCAGTTTGAACGCTTCACGGGCCAGCTCTTCGGGCACACCCACGATTTCGTAAAGCACCTTGCCGGGCTGGATTTCAGCCACGTAGTACTCGACCGAACCTTTACCGTTGCCCATACGGACTTCGGCAGGCTTGTTGGAGATCGGCTTGTCCGGGAACACGCGGATCCAGATGCGGCCACCGCGCTTGACGTGGCGCGAAATGGCGCGACGGGCGGATTCGATCTGGCGCGCGGTCAGACGGCCGCGGTCGGTGGATTTGAGACCGAAATCGCCAAAGGCCACGGAGTTGCCGGTGGTGGCAACGCCGGTGTTACGGCCTTTCTGCTCTTTGCGGTACTTGCGACGTGCAGGTTGCAGCATGTTTATTCTCCTTTGCCGTCCGCAGGTGCCCCTGCGGGTGCGTCTTTGCGAACGCGCTTAACGGCTGGTCGAGCCTCGCCACCAGTGGCTTCGGCGGGTTTGTCGCTGCCATCGGCAGGGGCGCCGGTGCGGCGCGGTGCGCCACGGCCGGGACGGTCAGAGCCAGGACGGGCACCGTCGCGGCGCGGACCACGCGGGCGACGCTCTTCTTCCGGACGCGGGGTGCTGTCCAGCGAAGGGGCGTCGTTGCGGCCCAGGGTGTCGCCCTTGTAGACCCACACCTTGACACCGATGATGCCGTAGGTGGTTTCTGCTTCGGACGTGCCGTAGTCGATGTCGGCGCGCAGGGTGTGAAGGGGCACGCGGCCTTCGCGGTACCACTCGCAACGGGCGATTTCAGCACCGTTCAGACGGCCCGACGACATGATCTTGATGCCCTGGGCACCCAGACGCATGGCGTTCTGCATCGCACGCTTCATGGCGCGGCGGAACATGATGCGCTTTTCCAGCTGCTGCGTGATGCTGTCGGCGATCAGCTTGGCATCGATCTCGGGCTTGCGCACTTCTTCGATGTTGACCGCAACCGGCACGCCCAGCTTGGCGCTCAGGTCTTTCTTCAGCTTCTCGATGTCTTCGCCCTTCTTGCCGATCACCACGCCCGGACGTG
>JAUYSB010000034.1 GCA_030696525.1 Hydrogenophaga sp.
GCGCCAGTGCTAGCTTTGCGTACCGTCACTTATTGCACTGAAAACGAGGAGACCCCAAGACCGTCACGGCTGCAGTGGCTTGCCAAAGCGGTGACGTCCATGTGCTGGTGGCTGGTGCCAATGCCGCCGAAGCCGGCAAGGCTGCAGCCCAGGTGGCAGGGGTTGCCAAGGTAATCGTGGCGGACAGTCCGAGCCTCGCTGAAAACCTCGCCGAGAACGTCGCCGCCCAGGTGCTTTCGATCGCCAAGAACTACAGCCACATCCTGTTCTCGGCCACCGCAAACGGCAAGAATGTGGCTCCGCGCGTTGCCGCCAAGCTGGATGTGGCCCAGATCAGCGACATCACCAAGGTGGACAGCGCTGACACGTTCGAGCGTCCCATCTATGCTGGAAACGCCATCGCAACGGTTCAGAGCAGCGACCCGGTCAAGGTGATCACGGTGCGCACGACTGGCTTCGATCCCGCAGCAGCCACGGGCGGCAGTGCCGCGGTGGAAAGCGTGGAAGGTGTACAGGACAGCGGCAAATCGAACTTCGTGGGCCGGGAGGTGACCAAGAGCGAACGCCCCGAACTGACCGCCGCCAAGATCGTTGTCAGCGGCGGGAGAGCCCTCGGCGGAGCCGAGAAGTTTCAGGAGGTGTTGGCACCGCTGGCAGACAAGCTGGGCGCGGCTCTCGGAGCCAGCCGTGCAGCGGTGGATGCTGGGTACGCCCCCAACGACTGGCAGGTCGGCCAGACGGGCAAGATCGTGGCGCCTCAGCTCTACATCGCGGTCGGTATCTCTGGCGCGATCCAGCACCTCGCCGGCATGAAGGACTCGAAGGTCATCGTCGCGATCAACAAGGACGAGGAAGCCCCGATCTTTTCAGTGGCTGACTACGGCCTCGTGGCCGACCTCTTCACGGCGGTGCCTGAGCTACAGAAGGCACTAGGCTGACGACAGTGGCTGCGTTGAATCCTATACGGGTGTTGAGCGGCTGGCCGCTCGTCGCGAAGCCGCTGCAGGGCCGGGGCGTCGCGACCGGGGGCGCTAGCGGTGGCGTGGTTGACTCAATCGCCCAGCCACGATTCCTTCGCGCAGCGGGCCTGGTGCTGCAGACTCCGTCGAAATGTCCTGAGGCGCTTTCGAAGCCGAGCTTGCTCGGCAGGAAAGCATCGAATTCGTCAATCGGTCAAGTGCGTATGGTGCGCGATAGCAGCGCCGAGACATCATCGGCCGCCGTGCGTAGCTTTGGCAAGAGTTGCTCTTTCATCGCCGTGGCGGAGGTGCGGTTTGCCAGCCAAGAGGCATTGAGCGCTGCCACCACTTTCCCCGCACGGTTCTTCACCGGTGCCGCGGCCGAGACCAACCCCTCTTCCAGTTCCTGGTTCACCAGCGCCCAGCCCTGTCGACGAACCTGCTGCACGCGCGCCAGGACCTCGGCCGGATCGGTGACAGTGTGGCGCGTCTTTGCACTCAGCGAGCTGGATCCGAGGCGGTTCTTCACCTCAGCGTCATCCAATCCCGCGAGCAGCACTCGGCCGAGAGACGTGCAGTAGGCAGGCAGCCGTGTTCCCACATTCAGATTGAGCGAGACGATCTTGTGCGTGTGCACGCGCATCACATAGACGATGTCGCTGCCGTCGAGTACAGCTGCCGAGCATGACTCACCCAACGCGTCTGAGAGCCGCTCCATCACCGGCTCGGCCAGGTTCCAGATGGGCATGGACGTCAGGTACGCGAATCCCAAGTCGAGGATGCGCGGCGTGAGGCGGTAGTGCTTGCCGTCGCCTTCGACGTAGGCGAGGGTTTGCAGCGTCAGCAAGAAGCGCCGCGCCCCGGCGCGCGTGAGGCCGCTGCGCGCCGCGACCTCAGAGAGAGTTTGCTCGGGCGCGTCGGCGCTGAAAGAACGGATGACTTCAAGCCCGCGGGCGAATGACTGGACGTAGCCATCGCTTGGGACGGGCGCATGGAGTTCTCGATGGGCCGTGGTTGCCATAGGTTCCTCTGAACAGGTAAAATTGTTCGTCAATAGAATGAATGTTCGTCATTAGAACAAACTTAACGGCCGTCGTAAAGAATGCTCGGCTTTTTCACTGGAGATAAGACTCGTGATCAACAAGATTTCAGCCTCGGTGGCCGAGGCACTGAATGGTGTGCGCGATGGCGCTACCGTCCTCATCGGGGGCTTCGGCACCGCCGGCATCCCGGGTGAGCTCATCGACGGCCTGATCGAACAGGGTGCGCGCGAGCTCACCGTGGTCAACAACAACGCGGGCAACGGCGACACCGGCTTGGCAGCGCTGCTCAAGGCCGGACGCGTGCGCAAAGTCATCTGCAGCTTCCCGCGCCAAGTGGATAGCCAGGTGTTCGACGCGCTGTACCGCAGCGGGCAGCTTGAACTCGAACTCGTGCCGCAGGGCAACCTCGCCGAGCGGCTCCGTGCCGCAGGCGCGGGTATCGGCGCATTCTTCACGCCGACGGGTTTCGGCACCGAACTCGCGCGCAATGCCGACGGCAGCGAGAAGGAAACCCGCGTGATCAACGGGAAGTCCTATGTGCTCGAGTACCCGATCCTCGGCGACGTGGCCCTCATCAAGGCTGAGCGCGGGGACCGCTGGGGCAACCTCACCTACCGCAAGGCCGCGCGGAACTTTGGCCCGGTGATGGCCACCGCCGCGAAACGCACCATCGCCAGCGTGTACGAGATCGCCGAACTCGGCAGCTTCGACCCCGAGGCCGTGGTCACGCCCGGCATCCACGTGAGCGCCGTGGTGCGCATCCCCCGCGTGGCCACGCAGGCCGGCGGCTTCAAGACTGCCGCATGAACCAGGAGATTCACATGAGCTACACGAGAAGAACCAAGGACGAACTCGCGCGCCGCGTGGCGCAGGACATCTACGACGGCGCCTACGTCAACCTGGGCATCGGCCAGCCCACGCTGGTGGCCAACCACCTGCCGCCAGGCATCGAGGTGGTGCTGCACAGCGAGAACGGCATCCTGGGCATGGGCCCCGCGCCCGCGCAGGGCGAGGAGGACTACGACATCATCAACGCCGGCAAGCAGCCGGTGACGCTGCTGCCTGGCGGCGTGTATTTCCACCACGCCGACAGCTTCGCCATGATGCGCGGCGGCCACCTCGACATCTGCGTGCTCGGTGCCTTCCAGGTCTCAGCCACCGGCGACTTGGCCAACTGGAGCACTGGCGAACCAGGCTCCATCCCCGCCGTGGGCGGCGCCATGGATCTGGCCATCGGCGCAAAGCAGACCTGGGTGATGATGGACCTGCTGACCAAGAAGGGCGAGAGCAAGGTGGTGCCGCAGTGCACCTATCCGCTCACCGGGATCGGCTGCGTCAAGCGCATCTACAGCGACCTCGCGACCCTCGAATGCACTCCCGAGGGATTGCGCCTGATCGATGCTGTGCAAGGCCTGTCCGTTGACGAACTGCAGCGCCTCGTCGGACTGCCGATCGCACCATCACCCACCGCCCCATCCATTCTCCCGGAACCCCAATGACACAACGCCACGCCTTCATCTGCGACGCCATCCGAACCCCATTCGGCCGCTACGGCGGTGCTCTGTCGAGCGTGCGCGCCGACGACCTGGGCGCAATTCCGCTCAGGGCGCTGATGCAGCGCAACCCGGGAGTGGATTGGACCACCGTGACCGACATCCTCTTTGGCTGCGCCAACCAGGCTGGCGAGGACAACCGCAACGTTGCGCGCATGGCCGGCCTGCTTGCCGGCCTGCCGCTGGAGGTGCCCGGCGCCACCATCAACCGCCTGTGCGGCTCCGGCCTGGACGCCGTCGGCTCGGCCGCGCGCGCCATCAAGGCGGGTGAAGCCGGCCTCATGATCGCCGGCGGCGTGGAGAGCATGAGCCGTGCTCCCTTCGTCATGCCCAAGGCCGAGAGCGCCTTCAGCCGCGCTAACGCGGTCTACGACACCACCATCGGCTGGCGCTTCGTCAACAAGCTTATGAAGGCCCAGTACGGCGTGGACTCCATGCCCGAGACGGCCGAGAACGTGGCGGTGGAATACAAGATCGAGCGCGAGGCGCAGGACCGCATGGCGCTATCGAGCCAGCTCAAGGCGGTGGCCGCGCAGAAGGCCGGGCATCTGGCGCGTGAAATCGTCGGCGTGAGCATCCCGCAGAAGAAGGGCGATGCCATCCTGGTGGACCAGGACGAGCACCCGCGTGAGACCAGCCTGGAAGCGCTGGCCAAGCTAAAGGGCGTGGTGCGCC
>JAUYSB010000121.1 GCA_030696525.1 Hydrogenophaga sp.
GATGCCGCTGGACATGCCCGAGTCGGTGCTGGTGCGCTTCAAGGGCGAGATGCAGCCGGGCGTGACCCTGCGCGATCTGGTGCACGCGATCCCGCTGTACGCCATCAAGGCCGGCCTGCTGACGGTGGCCAAGGCCGGCAAGATCAACGCTTTCTCCGGCCGCATCCTGGAGATCGAAGGTCTGCCGAACCTCAAGGTTGAACAGGCGTTCGAGCTGAGCGATGCCTCCGCCGAGCGATCGGCCGCAGGCTGCACCATCAAGCTCAACCCCGAGCCGGTCAAGGAGTACCTCACCAGCAACATCGTGCTGATGAAGAACATGATCGCCGACGGCTACGAAGACAAGCGCACCCTGCAGCGCCGCATCGAGAAGGTGGAGGCCTGGCTGGCCAAGCCCGAGCTGCTCGAAGCCGACAAGGACGCCGAATACGCCGCCGTCATCGAGATCGACCTGGCCGACATCAAGGAACCCATCCTGTGCTGCCCCAACGATCCGGACGACGCCAAGACCCTGTCCGAAGTGGCCGGCACCAAGATCGATGAAGCCTTCATCGGTTCGTGCATGACCAACATCGGCCACTTCCGCGCCGCCGCCAAGCTGCTCGGTGGCAGCCGCGACATCCCCGTCAAGCTGTGGGTGGCCCCGCCCACCAAGATGGACGAGAGCGAGCTGATCAAAGAAGGCCACTACGCCAGCTTTGGCGCCGCCGGTGCCCGCACCGAAATGCCGGGCTGCAGCCTGTGCATGGGCAACCAGGCGCAGGTGCGTGAAGGCGCCACCGTGGTGTCCACCTCCACCCGCAACTTCCCCAACCGCCTGGGCAAGAACACCAACGTGTTCCTGGCTTCGGCCGAGCTCGCGGCGATTGCGTCCAAGCTGGGCAAGATCCCCACCGTGGCCGAATACCACGAAGCCATGGGCATCGTGAACAAGGACGGCGCTGCGATCTACAAGTACCTCAATTTCGACCAGATCGAGGAGTACGTTGAGAACGCCAAGGGCGTGACCGCCTGAGCGGCCACCCCCTCGCGTGAATGAAACAGCGGTCCTTCGGGGCCGCTTTTTTTTTGCGCTTGCTCAGGCGCTCAGCCGCATGGCCACCAGCGCCGCCGACCACAACAGCGCGTTGACCAGCCCCAGCCTGAAAACACCGAACAGCACGGCGTTGTGGCCGGCCCCGTCGGCCACGCGCCGAAACCGCCCCAACAGCAACCAGCTGTGCGGCAACAGCAAGCACAGGGCCATCGGCCAGGCGCTGCGGCTCAGCCCGGCCAGCACCACGGCCACGCCATACGGCAGTGCCAGCAGCAGGGCCAGTAGGCGCGTCGAGGCCCGAGTGCCGAAGCGTGCGGCAAAGGTGCGCCGCCCCACCAGCTGGTCGTGGGCGCGGTCGCGGTGGTTGTTGACCGCCAGCGCCGCTGCTGCGGTGCTGCCCACCACCGCCGCACTCAGCCAGCCTACGGTGGACACGGTGCCGGCCAGCAACCATTCGGTGCCACCGACCGCCACCAGACCAAAAAACACGAACACCGTGGCCTCGCCCCAGGCGGTGTAGGCGATGGGGCGCGGCCCGCCCATGTAGGCCAGCGCGGCGACCAGGGACGACGCGCCGATGAGCAGCACCGGCCAGCCGCGCAGCGCCAGCATCACCAGGCCCAAGCCCAAGCCCAAGGCCAGCAGCGACAGCAGCAGCACGGCGCGCTGCACCACCGCCAGCGCCAGCCAGCCCTGGGCCGTGGCGCGGGGCTGGCCCGTGCGCTGACCCAGCGCCTCACCACCTCGGCGTGTGAAACCCACGTCGTTCTGCAGGTTGGTGATGACCTGCATCAGCAGCGCGGCGAGCAGGGCACAGCACGCCAGCAGCCAAGGCACGCGACCCTGCTGTTGCCAGGCCACGGCCGTGCCCACCAGCACCGGGCCAACGGCAATGGGTAGGCTGGCCGGGCGCAGGGCCGCCAGCCAGGCCCCGAGCGCGCCCGGGTGCGGCATTGGCGGTGTGGCGGAGCGAATGCTTGGCATGGCGGCAATGCTATCGCCTGCGCCCGTGAGGCCAGCCGAGCCTCAGGTGACCTGCTCCGGTCTTGTCGGGCCGCTCAGCAGGGCAGGCCCTCGCGCGCCACCAGCCACCCCGGTGCGTCCTGCAGGCACACCGGGCGCAGAAAGCGCGCCAGCGCCGCATCGCCCACCGAGGTGGTGCCCGGCGCGGTGGACGCCGGCCACGGGCCGCCATGGTGTTGGCCGGCGCTCACGGCCACACCGGTGGGCACACCGGCGAACAGCACACGCCCGGCGATGGCGGTGGCGGCCCGCACCAGGGTGCGGTTCGCCTCGCTGTCTTCGTCCACGCCCCACAAGGTGGTGGTCAGACTGCCGCCGATGGCCTGCAACACCGCGCACACTTCGGTCAGGTCGGCACAGCGCACCAGCAGACTGGCCGGGCCGAAGACCTCTTCACGCAAATGTGGGTTGGCCACGAACTGCGCGCCGCCGACCTGCAGCAGTTGCGGACCGGGCGCAGCGTTCTGAGCGGCCGATGGCAACAGGGGTTGGGCACCCGCGGCCACGAGCTCGACCACGCCATGCTCGAACGCCCGGCGCATGCCCGCCGTCAGCATGGCGTGGGGCGCGATGGGCGTGAGGGCTTGCACCAGCTGTTGCACAAAGGCGTCGGACTCCGGTCCATCGATCAGCACGACCGTGCCCGGGTTGGTGCAGAACTGGCCGCAGCCCAGGGTGATGGAGCCGGCCAGGGTGGTGGCCAGTTCGGCGCCGCGTGTGGCCAGGGCCTGGGGCAGGGCGACCACCGGGTTGATGGCACCGAGTTCGCCGTAGAACGGGATGGGCCGTGGGCGCGCGTTGGCCTCGGCCCACAGGGCCAGGCCACCCCGCGTGGAGCCGGTGAAGGCGCCCGCTGCGATCAGTGGGTGGCGTATCAGCGCCACGCCCACTGCCACATCCGCGCCCTGCACCATGCCGATCAGCCCTGCGGGCAGGCCCTGGCGGGCCAGCACCGACTGCGTTTGGGCGAACACGCGCTGCGACAGTTCCGGGTGGCCGGGGTGGGCCTTGACGACCACCGGGCAACCGGCGGCCAGGGCCGAGGCGGTGTCGCCCCCCAGCACCGAGAAGGCGAAGGGGAAGTTGCTGGCGGCGAACATGGCCACCGGGCCCAGCGGCAGCTGCTGGCGCAGCATGGCCGGGTGGCCCACGGGCGGTGCGCCCGGCACGGCGGGGTCGTCGGTCTGGGCATAGGGCAGGCCTTGTTCGGCCAGTTCGGCAAAACGGCGCAGCTGGAAGCAGGTGCGGTCCAGCTCGCCGTTGAGGCGCACCGGTCCCAGGGCGGTTTCGCGGTCGGCGCAGGCCACCAGGGGTTCGCGGTCGGCTTCCAGGGCTTCGGCCAGGGCGCGCAGCAAGGTGCCGCGCGCCGCGCCATCGCTGCGTGCCCACAAGGGCGATGCCGCACTGGCGGCGCACACGCTGGCGTCGATGTCGGAGGGGGTGGAGGCGGGCAAGGGGGCGCCGTGGGCCTGGCCGGTGCGGGCGTCGATGGAAATGAGGGTGCTCATGGCAATTTCGGTTGAACGATGTCAGATGACGGTGGGTTGAGGTGAAATGAACTGGCCGGCGGCATGGGCCGCCGAACGCGCGTCAGTGGGTGCCGTGGGCCTGGGCTTCGGCGGTTTGTGCCCGGCGCAGGCGCTCGCGGCTGTTGCTCAGGTGGGTGCGCATGGCCGCGCGAGCGGCTTCGGGGTCGCGCTCGCGGATGGCGTGGAAGATGCGTTGGTGCTCCTGGTGCACGCGTTGCAGGTAGGCCAGCCGGCCTTCGGGCGCGTCGCCAGCGGTGCGCAGCCGGGTGCGCGGGATGATCATGGTGCCGAGGTAGGACATCAGCTCGGCAAAGTAGCGGTTGCCGGTGGCGCGTGCCACCTCCACATGGAACTGGAAATCCGAAGGGACCGCGTCAGACGCGGCCTGGATGGCGGCCTCGAAGGCGTCAAGGGCCTGTCCCATCACGGCCAGGTTGTTGTCGGTGCGGGCCAGCGCGGCCAGGCCTGCGGCCTCGGACTCCAGGCTGATGCGCAGCTCCAGCAGGGCAATCACGTCGGCGGCGGTGGCCAGCTCGTGGGCGGGTATGCGGAAGGTGGGATCGGGTTCGACCTGCTCGATCACGAAGGTGCCGATGCCGTGCCGCGTTTCCACCAGGCCCGATGCCTGCAGCCGCGAAATGGCTTCGCGCACCACGGTGCGGCTGACGTCGAACCGCTCCATCAGCTCGGCCTCGGTGGGCAGTTTGTCGCCGGCTTTGAGGGTGGCTTCACGGATGTCTTGGCTCAGGGCCGCGACGATTTCGGGCACCAGCCCGCGCGGGCGCCGCACACGGGGGGGCGTTGCGGCGGGGAGATCACCTAGGGTTTTCACTGAGGACATACAAAATTCCTTGACAGCCCGTGAACGGGTTCGCACAATTCAAACAAGTTGTCAGACAACCTACAACAGACATCTAACGATAAGCCGACTGTAGCAAAGCATGGCGCGTCTGTCCAAGTGGTCCGAAGCCCTTTTTGTCCAACCGATTGTTTTTTTCGAGACACCCAAGTCATGAACCCGCAAGAACTCAAATCCATCATGTCCAGCGGTCTGCTGTCTTTTCCGCTGACCGATTTTGACGCCGACGGCAACTTCGACCCCAAGGGCTATGCCGCACGCCTGGAGTGGCTGGCGCCCTATGGTGCCACCGCCCTGTTTGCGGCCGGCGGCACGGGCGAGTTCTTCTCGCTCACGGCCGAGGAATACCCCGGCATCATCCAGACGGCGGTGGACACCTGCCGTGGCAAGGTGCCCATCATCGCCGGCGCTGGTGGCCCGACGCGTTTTGCCATCCAGTGTGCACAGGCGGCCGAAAAGGCCGGCGCCCACGGCATCCTGCTGCTGCCGCATTACCTCACCGAAGCCGGGCAGGAAGGCCTGATCGCCCATGTCGAGGCGGTGTGCAAGAGCGTGAAGTTCGGCGTCATCGTCTACAACCGCAACGTCTGCAAGCTCACACCCGATTCGCTGGCCATCCTGGCCGAGCGCTGCCCCAACCTGATCGGCTTCAAGGACGGCGTGGGCAACATCGAAACCATGTCTTCCATCTACATGAAGATGGGCGACCGCTTTGCCTACCTGGGTGGCCTGCCCACGGCCGAGGTGTATGCCGCGGCCTACAAGGCGCTGGGCACGCCGGTGTACTCGTCGGCGGTCTTCAACTTCATCCCCAAAACGGCGATGGACTTTTATGAGGCCGTGCGCACCGACGACATGGCCACCCAGCACCGGTTGCTGAAGTCCTTCTTCATGCCTTACCTGGAGCTGCGCAACCGCTGCGAAGGCTACGCGGTGAGCATCGTCAAGGCCGGCGCCACGCTGGTGGGCCACACGGCCGGCCCGGTGCGGGCACCCCTGACCGACCTCAAGCCCGCCGAGATGGCGCAGCTCAGGGCGCTGATCGACCAGCTCGGTCCGCAGTGATGCCAGCACTTACATGACCCCACCCCGCCCCACAAACACCTGGAGACACACATGAACATCCGTCGACAACTTTTGGTCCTGGCAGCCGCGCTGCCGCTGGCCACCGCCGCCGCATTCGCCCAGACCGCCTATCCCAGCAAGCCGGTCAAGATCGTTGTGCCGTTCCCGCCGGGCGGCACATCCGACGTGCTGGCGCGCCTGATCGGCGTCAAGCTGGGTGAGTCGCTGGGCCAGCCGGTGCTGGTGGAAAACCGCGCCGGCTCGGGCGGCAACATCGGTGCCGATCTGGTGGCCAAGTCGCCCGCCGACGGCCACACGCTGTTGTTGATGGACGTGGGCAACCTGGCCATCGCGCCCTCGCTGTACAAGCTGCCTTTCAACGTGCTGAACGACTTTGCACCCGTGTCCATGGTGGCCTACTCGCCCCACCTGCTGGTGACCAGCACCAAGGTGCCGGCCAACACCGTGGCCGAGCTGGTGACCTACGCCAAGGGCAAGGACGTGCGCCTGAGCTTTGCTGCCGCCGCCGGCATGGGCAGCGCCACGCACCTGGCGGGCGTGATGTTTGCGCGCCGCAATGGCATCGACTGGAACTACGTGCCCTACAAGGGCGGCGCCCAGGCCATGACCGACCTGCTGGGCGGCCACATCGACGTCACCTTCAACGGCATGGTGGCCACCTACCCGCACGTGAAGGCCGGCAAGATCAAGCTGATCGCCTTGTCGAGCGCCAAGCGCAACAGCGTGTTGCCCAATGTGCCCACCGTGGCCGAAGCCATGCCCGGCTTCCTCACCGGCAGCTGGCAGGGCTTGCTGGCGCCCGCCGGCACCCCCAAGGCCGTGGTGGACAAGCTGCACAACGAGGTGGCGCGCATCGTGGCGCTGCCGGATGTACAGGAAAAACTGGTCGCCTTGGGCGCCGAGCCCTCGCAAATGGGTGCCGACGAATTTGCCACCTGGCTCAAGGCCGAGGTGCCGGCCATGGCCAAGATCGTGCGTGACGAGAAGATCACCATCGAGTGAGGTCGGTTCGGTCGGTGCGCTGGCGCCGACCGTTGTTCCATCTTTCAAAATCCCCGGAGACACATCCCATGAAAAAATCCCTCATCGCCCTGTTGCTCGCCGCTGGCACCAGCCTCAGCGCCTTCGCATGGCCCGACAAACCCATCACCCTGGTCGTGCCTTTCCCGCCCGGTGGCTCCACCGACCTGATCGCCCGCACGCTCTCTGCCAAGATGGCCGAGAAGATGGGCGCCGGCACCTTTCTGGTGGACAACAAACCCGGTGCCACCGGCACCATTGGCGCCGCACACGTGGCACGCGCCGTGCCCGATGGCCACACCTTGTTCGTGGCCTCGCTGGGCCCCTTTGTCATCGCGCCGCACCTGATCAAGGTCAGCTACGACGCCCTCAAAGACCTGGACCCGCTGACCGTGGTGGTGCAGGCGCCCAACGTGCTGGTGGTGCCCGCGGCGTCGCCGCACAAGTCGCTGGCCGACGTGATCGCCTACCAGAAGGCCAACCCCGGCAAGATGAGCTTTGCGTCGTCCGGCAACGGCAGCAGCGACCACCTGACCGCCGAGCTGTTCTGGCAACAAACCAACACCAACGGTGTGCACGTGCCCTACAAGGGCGGCGGCCCGGTGATGACCGATTTGCTGGGCAA
This sequence comes from Hydrogenophaga sp., assembly GCA_030696525.1. Taxonomy (GTDB): domain Bacteria; phylum Pseudomonadota; class Gammaproteobacteria; order Burkholderiales; family Burkholderiaceae_C; genus Hydrogenophaga. Next base: position 7,179 of record JAUYSB010000121.1, read on the forward strand.
CCAGGTCGAGTCGTCCTTCATGAACATCAACACCGCCATGCCGCAGATCAAGGCCGGCAAGCTCCGCGCGCTGTCCATCACCAGCGCCAAGCGTTCGCCGCTGCTGCCCGATGTGCCCACGCTGGAAGAGGGCGGCGTGAAGGACGCCAATGTGTACTCCTGGCAGGCCGTGGCCGCGCCCAAGGGCTTGCCGGCCGACATCAAGAAGCGCCTGGTGGACGCGATCGGCGCCACCATCCGGGATCCACAAGTCACGCCCAAACTGCTGGAACTGGGCTTCGAGGTGGTGCTCAACACGCCCGAACAGTTTGCCGCCTTCCAGGCCGCCGAATACAGCCGCTGGCAAAAACTGATCACCTCGCGCAACATCAAGGCAGATTGATTCCCTCCATGACCGCACCCATCGTCCAGTCCATGCGTGTCATCCCGGTCGCCGGCCGGGACGGCATGCTGCTCAACCTCTCGGGCGCACACGCGCCCTTTTTCACCCGCAACATCGTCATCGTCACCGACAACGCCGGCCACACCGGTCTGGGTGAGGTGCCGGGCGGCGAAAAAATCCGTCAGACGCTGGAGGACGCGCGTGCCGTGGTGGAAGGCCGACCCATCGGCCAGCTGCAGGCCATGCTGAACGATATGCGGGTGCGTTTTGCCGACCGCGACAGCGGTGGCCGTGGGCTGCAGACCTTTGACCTGCGCACCACCATCCATGCCGTGACCGCCGTGGAGTCGGCCCTGCTCGACCTGCAAGGCCAGCACCTGGGCGTGCCGGTGGCCGCCCTGCTGGGTGAAGGCCAGCAGCGCGACGCGGTGCAGATGTTGGGCTACCTGTTCTTCGTCGGCGACCGCCACAAGACAGATTTGCCCTATGCGAGCGAACCCGACAACGCCGACGACTGGTGCCGCCTGCGCCACGAAAAGGCCATGACCGCCGAGGCCGTGGTGCGCCTGGCCGAGGCGGCGCAGCAGCGCTACGGCTTCCAGGACTTCAAGCTCAAGGGCGGTGTGCTCAGTGGCGACGAAGAGGTGGAGGTGGTGACCGCGCTGCACCAGCGCTTCCCTGAAGCGCGTGTGACCTTGGACCCCAATGGCGGCTGGCTGCTCAAGGACGCCATCCGCCTGGGCCAGAAGATGCGCGGTGTGGTGGCCTACGCCGAAGACCCGTGTGGCGCCGAAGACGGCTTCAGTGGCCGCGAGGTCATGGCCGAATTCCGCCGCGCGACCGGCCTGCCCACGGCCACCAACATGGTGGCCACCGACTGGCGCCAGATGGCCCATTCGCTGGCGCTGCAAAGTGTGGACATCCCGCTGGCCGACCCGCATTTCTGGACCATGGCCGGCAGCGTGCGTGTGGCCCAGACCTGCCGCGACTGGGGCCTGACCTGGGGCTCGCACTCCAACAACCATTTCGACATTTCCCTGGCCATGTTCACCCATGTGGGCGCCGCCGCGCCAGGCAAGGTGACGGCCATCGACACCCACTGGATCTGGCAGGACGGCCAGCGTCTCACCAAAGACCCGATGAAGATCGAGGGTGGTTACGTGCAGGTGCCCAAGAAGCCCGGCCTTGGCATTGAGATCGACATGGCCGAGGTCGAGAAGGCGCACCAGCTCTACCAACAACACGGCCTGGGGGCGCGCGACGATGCCACCGCGATGCAGTACCTGATCCCAGGCTGGACCTTCGACCACAAGCGACCTTGCCTCGTCCGATGAGCAAGCTGCCCCGCACCATACGCATCCACCCCGACGACAACGTGGCCGTGGTGGTCAACGACGGCGGCCTGCCCGTGGGCACCGCCTTGCCCGGCGGGCCCACGCTGGTCCACGCCGTGCCGCAGGGCCACAAGGTCGCGCTCTGTGATCTGCCGGCCGGCGCCGAGGTGCGGCGCTACAACGTGGTCATCGGCCACGCGGCGGTGGACATTCCCGCCGGCGGCTGGGTCAACGAACAGCGCCTGGTGATGCCCGGTGCCCGCAGCCTGGACGACCTGCCTGCGCCGCAACCGCCGGCCGATCTGCCGCCGCTGGCAGGCCACAGCTTCCAGGGCTACCGCAATGCCGACGGCAGCGTGGGCACACGCAACCTGCTGGCCGTCACCACCACCGTGCAGTGTGTGGCCGGTGTGCTCGAATTTGCCGTCGAACGCATCAAGCAGGAACTGCTGCCGAAGTACCCCAACGTGGACGGCGTGGTCGGCCTCACCCACAGCTACGGCTGCGGCGTGGCCATCGACGCGCCCGACGCCATCATCCCCATCCGCACGGTGCGCAACCTGGCCAGCAACCCCAACTTCGGTGGCGAGGTCATGGTGCTGAGCCTGGGCTGCGAGAAGCTGCAGCCCGAGCGCCTGTTGCCGCCGGGTTCGATTCCGATTTCGGACGAACGCCCGGGGCCGGACGTGGTCGTCCTGCAAGACGACAAACACGTGGGCTTCATGTCCATGATCGAGAGCATCCTCACCCAGGCGCAGGTGCACCTGGAGCGCCTCAACCGCCGCCAGCGCGAAACCTGCCCCGCCAGCGAACTGGTGGTGGGCGTGCAGTGTGGTGGCAGCGACGCGTTTTCTGGCGTCACCGCCAACCCGGCCGTGGGTTTTGCCACCGACCTGCTGGTGCGCGCCGGCGCCACCGTGATGTTCAGCGAGAACACCGAGGTGCGCGATGCGGTGGACCAGCTCACGCGCCGCGCCGCCACACAGGCCGTGGCCGACGCGATCGTGCGCGAACTGGCCTGGTACGACGCCTACCTCGCGCGTGGCCAGGCCGACCGCAGCGCCAACACCACACCGGGCAACAAAAAAGGCGGCCTGTCCAACATCGCTGAAAAGGCCATGGGCTCCATCGTCAAAAGCGGCAACGGCCCCATCCATGGCGTGATTGCGCCCGGCGAGAAGGTGACACAAAAAGGCCTGGTCTTCGCCGCCACGCCGGCCAGCGATTTCATCTGCGGCACGCTGCAGCTGGCCGCCGGCATGAACCTGCACGTGTTCACCACCGGCCGCGGCACACCTTATGGCCTGGCCGAATGCCCGGTCATCAAGGTGGCCACCCGCGACGACCTGGCGCGGCGCTGGCACGACCTGATGGACATCAACGCCGGCCGCATCGCCAGCGGGGAGGCAACCATAGACGAGCTGGGATGGGAGCTGTTCCACCGCATGCTGGCCGTGGCCAGTGGCGAAAAGACCTGGGCCGAAAAATGGGGCCTGCACAACGACCTGGTGCTGTTCAACCCGGCGCCGGTGACCTGATGGCCTGATCGGCGGTGCCGCGGCAGGTGGGCACGGACCGATAGAATCCCGCCTCATGCGCCGCTGCCTGACCCCCTTGCTCTCGCTGCACCTCTGGTTGGGTGTGGTGGTGGTGGCGTGGGCCGGTTTTGGTGTGGCGGCGGCGCCCTCGGGCCACTTGGCCGACGTGCCGGCGCTGAGCCAGATGGCCGTGGAGCTGATCCACACCACCGTGGCCATGGAGCCGGCCGCCGCTGCTGCCGGTGTGGATGTGCCCAGCGAATGGCCGCAGTTGTTGCAGGCCACTGTCCTGGCCGTGGCGTGTGTGGGCCTGGCATCCCGGCCCGGCGTGCTGCGGGCGACCGCCTGGGTGGCACCGCTGCTCGATGGGCCGCGCAGGCCGCCCAGAAACACACGCTCCACCTGAACGTGTGGCGGGCCGCGCTGGCCCGCCTTTGCCCGGCGGGGCCACCTCGCATCCCTTTTGTTTTTTTGCGCCGCGCCTGCGGCTTGCCATCATGGACTTCCTTTTTGATCCGAACATCTGGATCGCCTTCGCGATGCTGACCGCCCTTGAAATCGTTCTGGGCATCGACAACATCATCTTCATTTCCATCCTGGTGGGCCGCCTGCCGCCCGAGCTGCGCGACAAGGCGCGCCGCCTGGGCCTGGGGTTCGCCATGGTCTCGCGCCTGGCGCTGCTGTTCACGCTGAGCTGGATCATGGGCCTGACCGCCGATCTGTTCTCGGTGGTGGGCATGGGGATCAGCGGGCGCGATCTTGTGCTGCTGTTCGGTGGCCTGTTCCTGCTCTACAAGGCATCGCATGAAATTTTTGTCGAGGTCGAGGCACGCGAGCAGGATGTGGCCCCCGAGACCGACCCGGTGGCGCTCAAGGCAGCGGGCACCAAGCTGTTCTGGGCCATCATCGGCCAGATCGCCATCATCGACATCGTGTTCTCGCTCGACTCCGTCATCACCGCCGTGGGCATGGTGGACCAGCTGGGCGTGATGGTGGCGGCGGTGGTGGTGTCGGTGGGCGTGATGCTGATCGCGGCCAAGCCCATCGGTGAGTTCGTCGACAGCCACCCGTCCGTCAAGGTGCTCGCGTTGGCCTTCCTCGTCATGGTCGGCATGGCCCTGACCGCCGAAGCCTTCGACCAGGAAGTGCCCAAGGGCTACATCTACGCCGCCATGGCCTTCTCGCTGGCGGTGGAAGCGCTCAACATTCGCGCACGCGCCAAGCGCAAGGCCCTGGCCAGCCAGCTGGCTGACGGGGCATGAGCAGGTCCTGACCTGATGACGGTGCGGCGCCTTTGCGTACCATAGGCGCCCATGACCCGGTTCATCCTTGTTTTCATCGTGGTGCTGGCCCTGCTGTTCGGGATCGAGATGCTCAACCCCGTGCAGGTGGCGGTGGTCCATCCGTGGACCAACCTGCTGGCCCGCATGAGTGCGGGGGTGATGACGCTGTTCGATGCCGACGTCATCAGCTACGGACGGGTGCTGCAGAGCAAGGCCACGGGGTTTGGTGTGTCCATCGAGGCCGGGTGCAACGGGGTGGAGGCGGCCATCATCCTGATCGCGGGCATGCTGGCCTTTCCGTCGTCGTGGCGGCTCAAGCTCACGGGCATTGCCATCGGTATCGTGGCGGTGCAGGCGGCCAATTTGCTGCGCGTCATCAGCCTCTACTACCTGGGCCAGTGGAACATGGAAGCCTTCGAGTTCGCCCACCTCTACCTGTGGCAGGCGCTGATCATGCTGGACGTGCTGGTGGTCTGGCTGCTGTGGATACGGACGGTGGCGCGGCAGAGCGGGGCGCGCCTTGCCGCTTAGCCGCATCGCGCGTTTTCTGCTGGTCAGCACGGTGGCACTGATCTGCTTGATCGTGCCGTGGTACTACCTGTCGCCCTACCTGGCCACCCCCGTGATTGCAGCGGCGGGCGAGTTGATGTTGTGGTTGTTCCGCTGGGTCGAAGGGGTTGAACAGCACGGCACCGTGGGCACGCTGCTGACCTCGCTCAATGTGCTGGTGCCACAAGGCGGGCGGCTGGTGGTGGCGCAGCTCTCGCCCGAAGTGAACTACCGCAGTTTTGGCTATGGACTGGCGCTGTTCTACGCGCTGATGCTGGCGTCGTGGCCCACGCGCTTGTGGCTGAAGCTGGCGCTGGGCACCTGCCTGCTGGTGCCATCTCAGGTGGTCAGCATGTGTTTCCGCTGGCTGCGTGACGCCTTGCTGATCAGCGGCCCCGAGGTGCTGGAACAGACCGGCCTGCCGCGCTGGGCGCTGGAGGTGATCGCCTACGGCTACCAGTTCGGTTTTCTGATGCTCACGCCGCTGGTGCCGGTGCTGCTGTGGCTTGCCCTGGACCGCCGGTTTGTGCAGCAGCTGTGGCTGGAAATGAGCCTGGCCGGGGCGATGGAGCGGCAGAGCCGCCCCTGAACCCTCAGACCGCGACCACGCGGTTCTTGCCGCTGCGTTTGGCCAGGTACATGCCCTGGTCGGCGCGTTTGATGGCCTCGGCGCCCTGTTCGTCGGGCGCCATCTGGGCCACACCGGCGCTGAAAGTGATCAGCAGGCGCTCGTTGCCTTCGAGGAAGAAGCGTTTGGTCAGCTCGCGCTGCAGCCGCGTCATGGCCTCCACGCCCTGGTCGAGCGCGGTGTCGGGCATGACGATGACAAACTCCTCGCCGCCGTAGCGGGCCACGGTGTCTTGCGGGCGCAGCACCTGGCGCGCCACGTGGGCCAGGTGCACCAGAGCGGCGTCGCCGGTGTCGTGGCCGTGGGCGTCGTTGATCTTCTTGAAGTCGTCGATGTCGAGCAGGGCCACACACATGGGCGTTTCCAGCCGCCGGGCGCGCGCCAGTTCGCGCTTGAGGTCTTCGTCCAGGCCCTTGCGGTTGAGCGCGCCGGTCAGCGGGTCGTGCCGCATCTGGGTGCTGGCGTGTTCCAGCTGCTGCTGCAAGCGCATCACCTCCGACTCGGCCTGTTCGGCCTTGCTGCGCAGCTCGCGCAGTTCGTCGCTGGCACGCTGGGCATCGGTGGCCATGGAGCGGGTGGCGGCAATCGCCTCTTGCAACACCGGGGCGATGTCGCTGAGGCTGCCAGCGCTTTCCAGCTGCTTGGCGCAGCGGTCGAGCTTGTCGGTGAAACCGCTGCTGTGTTCGGTCATGCGGGCCAGGCGTTCGATGAACGCGGCCAGCATGTCCTTCATGTCGCGCTGGGCGGCCAGGGTCTGGGCCTTGACCTCGGCCTGCTTGTGGATCACGTCGCGCAAGCGGCTTTGCACGTCCTCCAGCCGCTTGAGCACCAAGGGCGGCTGGGTGGCGCCCTTGAGCGCCTCCACCTGGCCGTGCAGCCAGCGGTCGTCCAGGCTGAGTTCGGCGATGTTCTCGAACACCAGGTTGAGCAGGCCCGGCAAGGTGTTGCGGATGGCGCCCTGTTCTTCGGCCGAGAAGGACAGCCGGTAGCTGAAGTTGCCCAGCATGGGCTTGAGCACGGCGGGGTCGCACTCGGGCTGACGCAGGTACTGGATGAGCTTGTCGGCCAGCTCGTTGATGCGTTGGTCGTCGCGGCCCAGGGCAGGCAAGGTGTTGTCCACCAGGCGCGCGATCTGCTCCAGCATGTCGGGCGGCAGGCCGGCGCCTTCAGACACCACACCCCCGGCCGGTGCCGCGTACGGGCGTGTCACGGTGCCACCCGGCTGCGCCAGCGGCTGGGGCACGCTGGCGTAGTCCACCAGCGCTTTCTCCACGCCGCTCCAGTTGCACTGGCTCACCGCTTTTTCCACCTGCATCTGCACGCGCCGCTGCGCGGGCGTGGTGGTGGGCAGGGCCTGCGCCAGGCTGCTCATCTGCTCGGTGGGAAAGGGTCGCGAGGGCCGCGTCCCGGCGATCTCATGCCAGATGCGCTGGTAGTTGTCGGGCGTGGGCGGCAGCTTGCGCGTTGTCAGCTGCCGCACGGTTTCCCGGGCAAGCTCGTTGGGGGTGCGTTGGTCCATGGGGGGTGTGGTTGAAAGCTGTCAATCGCCCATCACCACGCCTTCGCGGCGTGGGTCGGCGCCGCCCCACCAGATGGGCTGGCCGTGGGCCTGGCCGCGGGCAATGCCTTGCAGGCCGCTGGTCATGTCCATCTCGCGCACCTCGTGGCCACGCGCCTTGAGCGCCTCCACGGTGGCGGCCGGGAAGCGTTTTTGTTCCAGCAGCGTGGGCGCGCCGGTGGCGCCAAAGTTGGGCAGGTCGATGGCCTGCTGCGGCAGCAGGCCCCAGTTCAGCACGCCGTGCAGCGTCTTGGCGGTGTAGTGGATGATCAGCGCGCCGCCTGGGCTGCCGGCACTCATCACCAGCTGGCCGTTGGCCTTGTCGAACACCAGCGAAGGCGCCATGGACGAACGGGGGCGCTTGCCCGGCTGCACGCGGTTGGCAATCGGCTGGCCGTCGGCGCTGGCGGGGGCAAAGCTGAAGTCGGTCAGCTCGTTGTTGAGCAGAAACCCCTTGACCATCTGGCGCGCACCGAAGGCGGCTTCGATGGTGGTGGTCATGGCCAGCGCGTTGCCGTGGGCGTCAACGATGCTGATGTGGCTGGTGCCGTATTCGGGCTGGTCGGGCATGGGCGCGTGGGCCGCCTTCACGCCACCGGGCGCGCCGGCCTTGGGCGCCTTGTTGGCCTGGGCGCCGATCAGCTGCGCGCGCTGCGCCAGGTAGGCGGGGTCCAGCAGGCTCGTCCAGCTGCCGGCGGGCGGCGCCACGAAGTCGGGGTCGGCCACGTACTGGGCCCGGTCGGCGAAGGCCAGACGCGAGGCTTCGGCGTAGCTGTGCAGCCAGTCGGCCGAGGGCAGGCCGTTCTGCAGCGGCAGGCCAGCGGCCGGCGTGCGCGCCATGATGCCCAGAATCTGCCCCACGGCAATCGCCCCCGAGCTCGGCGGCGGGAAGCCGCAGACGCGGAAATCGCGGCCCTGACCGGCCAGGTCGTGACACAGCGCCTCGCGCTGTTTGGGGGCGTAGCCGGCCAGGTCGGCCAGGCTCATGCGGCCCGGGTTGCCGGCGTGGCGCGTGACCTTGTCCACGATGGCCTGCGCCACCTCGCCTTCGTGCAGGGCTTTGCTGCCCCGTTGCGCCACACTTTGCAGCACCGCCGCCAGTTCGGGATTCTTGAGCACGTGGCCCACCGGGTGCGGTGTGCCGTCGGCGCGGTAGAAGTAGGCCGCTGCGGTCGGGTCTTTTTGCAGCTCTTTCTCGGCCGCCAGCAACGTGTGCAGGCGGGGGCTGACCTTGAAGCCATTGCTGGCCAGTGTGATGGCCGGCTGAAACAGCGTCGCCCAGGGCAGCTTGCCGTGTTTCTGGTGCGCCAGCTCCAGCATGCGCACCGTGCCGGGCACGCCCACCGAGCGGCCGCCGACCACCGCCTCCATGAAGGCCATGGGCTTGCCATCGGGCTTGATGAACAGCTTTTCATCGGCAGCGGCCGGCGCGGTCTCGCGGCCGTCGTAGGCCACCACGGTCTTGCCGTCGTGGTGCAGCAAAAAGGCGCCACCGCCAATGCCGCTGGACTGCGGCTCCACCAGCGTCAGCACCATTTGCACGGCAATCGCCGCATCCACCGCGCTGCCGCCGGCCTTGAGGATCTGGTAGCCGGCATCGGTGGCCAGCGGGTTGGCGGCGGCCACGGCGAAGCGCTCGGTGGCCCAGCCGGGCTTCTCCTGGGTCTCGGAGGCGACC
>JAUYSB010000124.1 GCA_030696525.1 Hydrogenophaga sp.
CTGAAGATGATGAGCAGGTAGAGCTCGGGCATGGAACCCCAGACCTCGATGAAGCGCTGGAAGGCCAGGTCGGTCTTGCCACCGAAATAACCCTGCACCGCACCGGCCAGCACACCCAGCAGCACACCCACCGCGGTCAGCGCCAACGCAAACAGCACACTCACGCGAAAGCCGTAGACCAGTTGGGCCAACAGATCGCGGCCACGGTCGTCGGTGCCCAGCCAGTTGTCCAGCGTGGGCGGCGACGGGTTGGGCGACGGCGCGAAGTAGTTGATGGTGCGCGGACCGTAGGGGTTGAGCGGGTAGATGGCCCAGTTGTCGCCCTGGGTGAGCTGCGCCTTGATGAAAGGGTCCAGGTAATCGGTGGCGGTTTCGAAGTCGCCGCCGAAGGTGGTTTCGGGGTAATCCTTGAGCAGCGGCGCGTAGAACTGCCCTTCGTACTTCACCAGCAGCGGCTTGTCGTTGGACCACAGCTCCGCCCCCAGGCTGAGCAGCACCAGCACCACAAAGGCCACCAGGCTGGTGAAGCCCAGGCGGTTGCGGCGGAAACGCTGCCACGCGCGGCGGGAGGGAGACAGGGAAACCCGGGCCATCGCGCTCATGGGACGAAGGGGTCGAGCACCGCGATGCCACAGCCATCGAAATCACGCACGTTGCGCGTGACCAGCGTGAGCGCGTGCACCTGAGCGGTGGCGGCAATCAGCATGTCGGCCTGGCTGCGCACCAGGCCGCGCGCGGCGAGTTGAGCGCGCATCTCACCAGCGCGGCGGGCGATAGGCGCCGTGATGGCGAGCACCTGGTTGCGCGCCAGAAAAAGATCGAACCACGCCAGCATGGCGGCCTGCGGGCGGCGCGCCAGGCCAAACGCGATCTCGTCCACGGTCACCGCCGAGAGGGTCAGGCGCCCATAGGCCGCGTTGGCCATGTCGCGCCAAGCCAGCAAGGCCGTATGGGGCCGCTGACGCATGAGTTCGCTGATGACGTTGGTGTCGGCCAGTTGCATGGTTCATTCGCCCCAGTAGCCGGGCTCATCCATGGGATTGGGCCGATCAACGCGCGGAGGCAGTTCAATGCCATCCATGCCCTCGGCGGCCAGCAAGGCACGGATCTCGTCGAACTGCTGTGCCAGCGAGGGGTGATCGCGCTCGCCTCGCCAACGTTGGAAATCCTCGTAGTCGCTGGCCGACACCAGCACGGCAACGGGCTTGTCCCGGTTGTAGATCGCCTGCGGCGCCTGGGCCGCGAGCCGCACGACCTCGGAGAACTGCTGTTTGGCACTGGCAATGTTCCACGTCATGGCGACCTCCTAAAAGACACATCATTGATGTCCATATTATCCATGTAACATGTCTATTTTTAATCAAACTTGACACGGGGATCGACCCAGACGTAGCAAAGATCGCTGATCAACTTGGTGAGCAGCCCGATCAGCGTGAAGAAGTACAGCGTGCCCAGCACCACCGGGTAATCGCGGCGGATCACGCTTTCGTAACTGAGCAGGCCCAGGCCGTCGAGCGAAAACAGGGTTTCGATCAGCAGCGAGCCGGTGAAAAACGCGCCGATGAAAGCGGCCGGAAAACCCGTGACGATGGGGATGAGTGCGTTGCGGAACACGTGTTTCCACAACACCTGGCGCTCGCTAAGGCCCTTGGCCCGCGCGGTCAGCACGTACTGCTTGCGGATTTCTTCCAGAAAGGCGTTTTTGGTCAGCATGGTGGTGACGGCAAAGCTGCCCAGCACCATGGCCACCACCGGCAGGGTGATGTGCCACAGGTAGTCCACCACACGGGCGCCCCAGCTCAGTTCGTCCCAGTTGCTGGAGGTCAGGCCACGCAGCGGAAACCACTGCAACTGCCCGCCAAACACCACCAGCAGCGCCACGCCCAACACAAAACCCGGTATGGCGTAGCCCACCAGCACCAGCAGCGTGGTCACCAGGTCAAAACGTGAACCGGCCCGCACCGCCTTGGCCACGCCCAACGGCACGGCAATGCCGTAGCTGATGAAAAAAGTCCACAGGCCCAGGCTGATGGACACCGGCAGTTTTTCGACGATCAGCGTCCACACGTCCTTGTTCTGGAAAAAACTCTTGCCCAGATCAAAGCGTGCGAACTGGCCCAGCATGTCGATGAAGCGCTCGTGCGCCGGCTTGTCAAAGCCATACAACGCCTTGATCTGTTCGATGCGTTTGGGGTCCACGCCTTGCGCGCCGCGGTACACGCTGCCACCGCCTTCGGCACCGCCACCACCGGCCGCACGGGCTTCGGCCAGGTACTGCTCCACCGGGCCACCGGGCACGAACTGCACCACCACAAAGGTCAGCAGCAAGACCCCAAGCAGTGTCGGGACCATGAGCAGCAGGCGCTTGAGGATGTAGACCCACATATCAGCGGCTCCACCAGGTGTCGATGGCCCAGGCTTCACCCTGGAAGTAAGGCGGTACCACGTCGGGCCTGGCCAGGCGCTGCTGGTTGTAGGCCATGCGGTGGGTGCCGGCGGTCCACTGCGGAATGAGGTAGTGGCTGTGTGCGATCACGCGCTCCAAGGCGCGGCAGGCGGGCAACAGCTCGGCCTGGGTCTTGGCACCGGTCATGCGGGTGATCAGGGCGTCCACCGCCGGCGAACTCACACCCGCGTAATTGCCTGAATCGGGCGTCTTGGCCGCCTCACTGCCAAACATGTCGGCGTATTCCTGCCCGGGATTGTGCGTGCCCTGGAAGGCGATGCTCATGAGGTCGAAATCGAACGTCTGTATGCGCTGCTGGAACAGGGCAAAGTCGACCGCGCGGTAGCGCAGCACCACGCCGAGCTTTTCGAGGTTGCGCACCCAGGGCGTGACCACGCGGGCGCCGGCCTCGTTGCTGTCCAGGTACTCCAGTTCCATGGCCTGGCCTTGCGCGTTCTTGAGCACGCCGCCCTGGATCGTCCAGCCCGCTTCCTGAAGCAGCTGTTTGGCCCGTCGCAGGTTGGCCCGAAGTGATGAATCGCCATCCGTTCGCGGCGGCGCGGCCATGGGGCCAAACACCGCTGCAGGCACCTGCTGGCGCCAGGGTTCGAGCAGCGCCAGTTCGTCGGCACCAGGCTCGCCAGTGGCCGCGCATTCGGTATTGCCAAACAGGCCACTGACGCGCTGGTAGGCGTTGTAGAACAGCTGCCGGTTCATCCACTCGTAGTCCATGGCCAGACCCAGGGCCTCGCGCACGCGGGCGTCCTGCAGCAGCGGGCGGCGGGTGTTGAGCACGTAACTCTGGAAACCCGCAGGCAAGCGGTGTTTGAACTCGCCCTTGACGAGTTCACCGCTGTCAAATCGCCGGCCGGTCACACGCCGCGCCCAGTCGCCGGCCGAGAAAAAGCGCATGAGGTCAAACTCGCCCGCCTTCAGCGCCTCCAGCCGCGCCGTGTTGTCCTTGTAGATCTTGACGGTGATGCGGTCGAAGTTGGCACTGCCGCGCCGCACGTTGAGGTCGCGCGCCCAATGCTGCGGGTCGCGCACGTAGGTGATGTCCTTGCCAAACCGCACTGGGCCGATCTTGTAGGGGCCGCTGCCGATGGGCACGTCGGTCACCACCTGGTCGAAGGTTTTGCCCGCGCCCCAGTCGCGACTGAACACCGGCAGGCCGCCCACCGTGAGCGGCAGTTCGCGGTTGGGCTTCTTGAAGCGGTAGCGCAGCGTGCGCACGTCCAGCACGTCCAGCCCGGCCACGTCGGCCAACAGGGTCTTGTAGGCCGGCGAGGTGTGCGGGCCCATCAGGGTGTCGAAGCTGTGTTTCACATCCGCGGCCAGCACCGGCTTGCCGTGGTGAAAACGCGCCTCGGGCCGCAGCTTGAAGGTGGCGCTCAGGCCGTCGGCGGCCACGCTCACGTCTTCGGCCAGCAGGCCGTAGCCACTGGCGGTTTCATCGAGTGCGCCGATCAGCAGCGACTCGAACATCAGGCTGGAGAGGTAGGCCGGCGCCGACCCCTTGATGGTGAAAGGGTTGTACTTGTCGAAGGTGGAGGTCCGCTGGTTGCTGACCAGGCGGATGTCACCGCCCTTGGGCGCTTGCGGATTGACGTAGCCGAAGTGGCTGAAACCCGCCGGGTACTTGAGGTCGCCCCACAAGGCGTAGCCATGCGCTGCCCAGGCGGGCGCGGTCAGGCTGAGCAGCAAGGGGAGCAACAAACGACGCATGCGACAATTCTGCAGGATATTTTTCTGGAGACTGATCCATGGGTTTTCTGACGGGCAAGAAGTTGCTGATCACTGGCGTGTTGTCCAACCGCTCCATCGCCTACGGCATCGCCAAGGCCTGCCGCGACCAGGGCGCCGAGCTCGCGTTCAGCTATGTGGGTGAGCGCTTCAAAGACCGCATCACCGAGTTCGCCGCCGATTTCGATTCGAAGCTGATCTTCGATTGCGACGTGGGCGACGATGCGCAGATCGAACGGCTGTTTGCCAACCTCTCGCAACACTGGCCCCAGTTCGACGGTTTTGTCCACAGCATCGGCTTCGCGCCGCGCGAGGCCATTGCCGGCGACTTTCTGGACGGCCTGACGCGCGAGAACTTCCGCATCGCCCACGACATCAGTGCCTACAGCTTCCCGGCAATGGCCAAGGCCGCCCTGCCCTACCTGGCGCCCAAGGCTTCGCTGTTGACGCTGAGCTACCTCGGCGCCCTGCGCACGGTGCCCAACTACAACACCATGGGCCTGGCCAAGGCCAGCCTGGAAGCCAGCGTGCGCTACCTGGCCGAATCGCTGGGTCCGCGCGGCATGCGCGTCAACGGCATCAGTGCCGGCCCGATCAAGACCCTGGCGGCCAGCGGCATCAAGGACTTTGGCAAGCTGCTGGGCCTGGTGGCCTCGGCGTCGCCCCTGCGCCGCAACGTGACCATCGAAGACGTGGGCAACGTGGCGGCCTTCCTGCTGTCCGACCTCGCCGGCGGCGTGACCTCCGAGATCACCTATGTCGATGGCGGCTTCAGCCACACCGCGGGCATCAGCCGCGACATCACGTCAGGCGCCTGAACCCAACGCCCTGCCCGCTTGGTGCAGGAGGCGCTGGATGCTGGGCCTGGCCGGCTGGCTGATGGTGCCTGCGCTGCCAACCCAAGCTGCGGCGCCCGCACTCATGCTGGCGGGCGCCTACCACCCGGGTCTGGACCTGGCCGACTACTGGATCAGCGAAAAATACGATGGCGTGCGCGCCTACTGGGACGGCCAGCGCCTGCTGAGCCGGGGTGGCGAAGTGCTGCAGGCGCCCGACTGGTACACCGCCGGCTGGCCCGACCAGCCCATGGACGGCGAACTCTGGGCCGGGCGCGGCCGCTTTGAAGAAGTGACATCTACCGTGCGCCGACAGGTGCCGGATGAAGGTGCCTGGCGCCGCATACGCTTCATGGTGTTCGACCTGCCCAGGCACCCGGGTCGGTTTGACGAACGCCTGACCGCCTACCAAGACCTGCTTCGCCACTTGAACCGGCCTTGGGTGGTGGCCGTACCGCAAGACAAATTGCGCAGCCATGCCGAACTGCACGCTCGCCTCAAGGCCATGGTGAAAGCGGGTGGCGAAGGCCTGATGCTGCACCGGGGCGACGCACCTTACCGAGCCCTTCGCAGCGACGACCTGATCAAGCTCAAGACGCACGAAGACGCCGAAGCCCAGGTGATCGGCTTTGAACCTGGCAAGGGCAAATACGTGGGGATGGTGGGCGCGCTGCTGGTGCAAACACCACAGGGCCAGCGTTTCAAGCTTGGCAGCGGCTTGAGCGATGCGCTGCGGCGTCACCCGCCGCCGTTGGGCACATGGGTCACTTACCGCTACCGGGGACTCAACGACAGCGGCGTGCCGCGTTTTGCCACTTTTTTGCGGGTGCGCGGTGACATGGCCCTCAACGGGCCGCCGCCGCGATGAACGCCGCCCTCACGGTGCGCTGGCTTCCACCTTCTTGAGGTGTGCGTAGAGCTGGTCCTTGAGCAGCAGCTTCTCTTTTTTCTTCGTTTCGATCTCCACCTCGGTGGCCGCCACGAGGCGCGACTCCATGTTCTTGATCGCCTGATCGAGCTCGTTGTGCTTGTCGAACAGGCGCGTGAAATGCGCGTCGTGGCCCTTGAGCTTGGTGATCAGATCGCGGTATTCAGGAAACATCGGAGGCTCCTTCTTGTGACCCGGAGAACCATCCCCCGGGAGTATCAAGTCTTTTTAACACAGTCGGCAAAGTAAGCCGGGCGGCCATCGGGCCCGTCCTGCACCACCAGGCCGTGGATGTCGTTTTCGAAGCCCGGGCACTCGCGCGCGAACTCGCGGTTGAACTTGAGGTAGTCCACGATTTTCTTGTTGAACACCTCACCCGGGATCAGCAGCGGTATGCCCGGCGGGTACGGCGTCACCAGGCTGGTGGTGATGCGGCCCTCCAGGTCGTCGATGGCCACCCGTTCGGTGCTGCGGTGCGCGATATGGGCAAACGCATCGCTGGGCTTCATCGCGGGCGTGTGGTCGCTCAGGTACATGTCGGTGGTCAGGCGCGCGATGTCGTACTTGGCGTAGAGCGCGTGCACGTGCTGGCACAGGTCGCGCAGGCCCATCTGCTCGTAGCGCGGCTGCTTGGCGCAGAACTCCGGCATGATGCGCCACATCGGCTGGTTCTTGGCGTAGTCGTCCTTGAACTGCTGCAACGCGGTCAGCAGCGTGTTCCAGCGGCCCTTGGTGATGCCGATGGTGAACATGATGAAGAACGAATACAGGCCGGTCTTCTCGACCACCACGCCGTGTTCGGCCAGGAACTTGGTGACGATGGAGGCCGGAATGCCGGTGGGCTCGAAGCGGCCGTCCAGGTTGAGCCCGGGCGTGACGATGGTGGCCTTGATCGGGTCCAGCATGTTGAAGCCCGGCGCCATGTCGCCAAAGCCGTGCCAGTCCTGGGCGGTGGCGGTTTCGTCTTTGCTGCGGTTGAGCACCCAGTCGCTCGACTCGCCCACGCCCTCGTCAGCCAGCTCGTCCGGCCCCCAGACCTGGAACCACCATTCATCGGCACCAAAGTCGTCGTCGATCTTGCGCATGGCGCGGCGGAAGTCCAGCGCTTCCAGAATGCTTTCCTCCACCAGCGCGGTGCCGCCGGGCGGCTCCATCATGGCGGCGGCCACGTCGCAG
>JAUYSB010000132.1 GCA_030696525.1 Hydrogenophaga sp.
TCCTTGAGCAGGCGCGAATAGATGTCGTAGGCGCGTTCGCCACGGCCCGACTGCTCGATCACCATGGGCACCATGCCCAGGTTCTGGATGTCCATCACACTCATTGAAATCTCCGTACGGCGCGCCGCAATTGGTAGCAACACAGCTACTGTAACCAAACTCCAAACCCCCATCTGGGGGCGGGTCGCGCAAAACAAAGGGGCGCCGGCCAAGCCGCGCCCCTGTGTGGGTCGGCGAGGCCGCCTTGCGGGCGGCCGCGCCGGGTGGCTGAAGATCAGCCCTGGCCCATCAGCTCGTCGAAAGCCACGGCCTTGTCGGTGACCTTGGCCTGCGAAAACACGAACTCGGTCACGTTGTTTTCCAGCACGATGGCTTCGACTTCGGCCATGCGGTTGCGGTCGCCCTGGTACCAGCGCACCACGTCGGCCGGCTTTTCGTAGGAAGCGGCCAGCTCGTTGATGTGGGCCATGACCTGCTCGGGCGTGGCCTGCAGATTGTTGGCCTTGACCAGCTCGGCCACCACCAGGCCCAGGCGCACACGGCGCTCGGCCTGCGGGCGGAACAGCTCTTCGGGGATGGGCGCCTGGTCGGCATCCTTCACACCACGCTGCTTGAGGTCGGCGCGGGCACCTTCCACCAGGCGCTCCAGCTCCGACTGCACGCTGGCCTTGGGCAGGTCCAGCTCAGACTTGGCCACCAGCGCGTCCATGGCGGCCTGCTTGTTGCGGGCCAGCACGCGGAACTTGACTTCGCGCTCCAGGTTCTTGCGGATGTCGGCCTGCAGGCCTTCGACGGTGCCGTCGGCAATGCCCAGGGACTTGGCAAAGGCCTCGTCCACTTCAGGCAGGTTGGCGGCTTCGATCTTGTTCACGGTGACCAGGAAGTCGGCGGTTTTGCCGGCCACATCCTTGCCGTGGTAGTCGGCCGGGAAGTTCAGTGGGAAGGTCTTGCTTTCGCCCGACTTCATGCCACGCACGGCGTCTTCGAATTCCTTGAGCATCTGGCCGTCGCCGACGATGAACTGGAAGCCTTCGGCCTTGCCGCCTTCAAACAGTTCGCCGTCGATCTTGCCTTCGAAGTTGATCGTCACGCGGTCGCCGTCCTGGGCGGCCTGGTCCTGGGCGCGCTGTGCGAAGGTGCGGCGCTGCTTGCGCAGGATCTCGACGGTCTTGTCGACAGCGGCCTGGCTCACTTCGGTGCTGACCTTTTCGATCTCGGCGCTGGCGAGGTCACCGATGGTGACTTCGGGGAACACTTCGAACACGGCGTCAAACGCCATCACACCCTCGGGCGAAGCTTCGCTTTCGCTGATGCGCGGCTGGCCGGCCACACGCAGCTTGGCTTCGTTGGCGGCCACGGCAAACGCCTCGCCCACCTTGTCGTTCATCACTTCGTAGTGCACCGAGTAGCCGTAGCGCTGGGCCACGACATTGAAGGGCACCTTGCCCGGACGGAAACCGTCCATCTTGACCTGGCGGGCCATGCGCTTGAGGCGGGTGGTCACCTCGTTCTGGATCGCATCCACCGGCAGGGTGAGGGTGATCTTGCGCTCAAGCTTCTCGAGGGTTTCAACGTTCACGGTCATGTACGACTCCTGTTCATGTTCAAGGCCGCGCTGTTCTGGCGCGGCACGGCATTCTGTTTTTTCGTGGTGCGCGGGGGGGGACTCGAACCCCCACAGTGTTGCCACCGTCAGGACCTAAACCTGGTGCGTCTACCAATTTCGCCACCCGCGCGACACTTTTGGTGGTCTTCCACCGGCAAACCTGCGATTGTACGACCTGCCGCACGCCACCCCGGGCCCGCCCCGCCAGACGGCCTTCAGCCGCCCGGGACAAGGCGCCGGCGCAAGGCCGCCACCGCGCTGTCGGGGGTGGTCAGCACCGGCACGCTGGCCGGCAGGCGCTGGCGCAGCAAGGGTGCCGCACGCGCCATGCTGAACTGGGCCAGGGCGATCACGCGGCAGCCCTGGGCCAGCAGCGCCTGCGCCGCCGCCCACACCGCCTCGTCGTGGGCCGTGCCATCGCCCCGGTCCATCGCGGCCATGGCGCCTTCGGCCAAGGCCGTGCGCAAGGGCGTGCTGGCCGGAAATTCGGCCGGCATGCTCTGCAGCGTCGGCGCAAAAGAGGCGATCAGGCCCACCTGCACACCACTGGCCACCGCATCGGCCACCATGGCCTCGTTGGGTTTGAGCACCGGCAGGTGGGGCCGGCGCGCCGCCGCCGCCTCGATGCAGGGCCCGAAGGCCGAGCAGGTGAACAGGATGGCCTGAGCGCCCGTGCCTTCGGCGTAAGCGCACAAATCCTCGAAGCGCTGGTGCATGGCGGCGTCCAGCCCGTTGCCGCCCGCTGATGCGGTGCGCGCCAGGTCGACCGAGAGGCTGTCGTCGAGCAGGTTCATGCGCACGGCCTCGGGCCAGTCGCTCGCCATGGCGTCGTTGATGGGCGCGACCGAATGGGCCAGCGCGTGGATGAGGGCGATGCGCATCTCAGGCAGCACGCTTCATGCGTCGGCCCTGGTTCCACCAGACGAAGCCGATCAGCAGGAGCGCTGGCAGGTAGAACCAATGGGCGGTTGGGCGATCGGTGGGCACTTGCACGGCAGACACGTCCCAGCCCTGTTCGAAGCCCGACTTGGCCGCGCGGGTGCCAAACTTGACCTGCCCGATCTGCACCGCATCGCCCAGCGGCACCAGTTGCAGGCCGGCCTCCATCAGACGCTTGCGGCCATCGGCACCGGCCTCGCCCAGTTGCAGGGCCACGGTTTTGGTGATGTCACGGCCTTCGATGGTGCTGCCCTGAATCACCATGACCACGCGGTCGTTGGACGCCACCTTGCCCGCCACCTCAAACACCTGGGCCGCCGGCACGCTCTGGTGAGCCGGGTACAGGCGGTCCATGAAAAAGTCAGGGCGGAACAACAGCACCACGGCGGCCAGCAGCAGAGCGGTTTCCCACAGGTGGCTCTTGACGCGGAACCAGTTCATGGTGACCGCAGCAAAAATCAGCGTGGCCAGTGTGCAAGCCACCACCAGGCGCACCAGCTCGGCCCAGCCGTGCACGTCGATCAGCAACAACTGCGGGTTGAAGATCCAGATGAAGGGCAGGATGACGGTGCGCAAGGCGTAGATCGCGCCCTGCACGCCGGTCTTGATGGCGTCTTCGCCCGAAATGGCTGCTGCCGCAAACGTGGCCAGACCCACAGGGGGCGTGATGTCGCCCATGATGCCGTAGTAAAAAACGAAGAGGTGCACCGCGATCAGCGGGATGATGAGCCCGCTTTGCGCACCCAGCTCCACCACCACCGGCGCCATCAACGTGGCCACCAGCACGTAGTTGGCGGTGGTGGGCACACCCAGGCCCAGCACCAGGCACACGAAGGCGATGAACAGCAGCATCACCATCACATTGCCCTGGGCCACGAACTCGACGAACTCGGTCATGCGCAGGCCCAGGCCGGTGAGCGTGATGGCGCCCACAATCACACCGGCCGTGGCGGTGGCCACGCCAATGCCGATCATGTTGCGCGAGCCGTCGTTGAAGCCGTGCACCACCGACATCCAGCCGTGCGACCAGGCCTCGGGCGTGGCACGGCCCCGGAACCACTCGACCAACGGACGCTGCGTGAGCATGAGCGCCACCAGCACCGTGACCGCCCAGAAAGCGGACAGCGCGGGCGACATCTCCTCGACCATCAGGCACCAGATCAGCGCGCCGATGGGCATGATGAAGTGCAGGCCGGCTTTGACGGTGGGCCAGGTTTCCAGCGGTTTGGGGTTTTCGATGTCGATGTCGTCGGGCAGGTCCGGGCAGGAAGCCGCCTGTTTGAGCGCATAGACGTACATGGCCAGCAACACCACGGCCGTGGCAAAAGGCGCCGCCGCGCCCAGCGTGGCCTTGATGGCCTGCAGCAGGTAGTACAGGCCACAGACCACGGCCACGCTGCCCGACAGGCCCAGGCCGATGCGCATGAGCCGCGCTGACCACGTGCGCTGCACTGCCTGCACAATCGGCTGCATGCCCATCTTGAGCGCTTCGAGGTGCACGATGTAGAGCAGGCCGATGTAGGACAAGGTGGCCGGCAGGACCGCGTGTTTGACGATCTCCGAATACGAGATGCCCACGTACTCCACCATCAGGAACGCCGCCGCACCCATCACGGGTGGCATGATCTGGCCGTTGACCGAGCTCATGGTCTCGATCGCGCCGGCCTTGACGCCGCCATATCCCGCCTTCTTCATCAGCGGGATGGTGAAGATGCCACCCGACACCACGTTGGACACCGAGGAGCCCGAGATCATGCCGTTGAGCGCCGAGGACACCACCGCCACCTTGGCGGGGCCGCCGCGCAAGTGGCCCAGCGCCGCAAAACTGACCTGCATCATGTAGTTGCCGCCGCCCGCGCGGTCCAGCAGGGCGCCGAACAGCACGTACACAAAAATGGTGCCGGCCGACACGCCCAGCGCAATGCCGTACACACCTTCCGTGGTCAGCCACATGTGTGAAATCAGGCGGTTGAGCGAGGCGCCCTTGTGCGCCAGCACATCCGGCATCCATGGGCCCAGCAGGCAGTAGGCCAAAAAGATGGCAGCCAGCGCCGCCATGGGCCAGCCCACGGCGCGGCGCGTGGCCTCCAACAACAGCACCACACCGGCCAGCGACACCACCACGTCCACCGTGGTGGGCTGCCCGGGGCGCGTGGCCAGCTGGGCGTAGAACAGCATCAGGTAGGCGCCCGCAAAGGCGGCCACCAGCGCCAGGCCCCAGTCCACCAGCGGCACGCGGTCGCGCTGCGAAAACCGGAACGCGGGCCAGGCCAGAAAAGCCAGGAACAGCGCGAAGGCGAGGTGGATGGCGCGCGCTTCGGTGTCGTTCAAGATACCAAAACCCAAGACAAACGGCAGCGGCGAGGCGTACCAGAACTGGAACAGCGCCCACAGCAGCGCCACACCAAAAATGAAGGTGGCCGTCGCACCCGTGGGCTTGCGCCCGCCGGTGTCGTTGTCGGCCACGAGTTGCTGCAGCGCCTCGGGGGCTTTTTCGATGTCAGTGCTCATCGTGGAACTCGTCAGGATCGGGAACAAAAAAGGGCGAAGTCACCTTCGCCCTCGCGGTGGCTCAAGCGGACGGCGTCCTTACTTGATCCAGCCCTTTTCCTTGTAGTACTTGGCGGCACCTTCGTGCAGCGGCGCGCTCAGGCCGTCCTTGATCATGCTCTCGGGCTTGAGATTGGCCAGCGCCGGGTGCAGCTTCTTGAACTCGTCGAAGTTTTCGAACACCGCCTTGACCACGTTGTAGACCGTGTCGGCCGGCGTTTTGGCCGACACCACCACCGTGGCCAGCACGCCGTAGGTGTTGGTGGCCTGCGGGTTGTTGGGGTACAGGCCACCCGGGATGGTGACCTTGGCGTAATAGGGCTTGTCGGCCACCAGCTTGTCCACGGCCGCGCCGCCCAGCGACACCAGTTTGGCACCGCAGGAGGTGGTCGGGTCCTGGATGTTGGCGCTGGGGTGGCCCACACCGTAGAAGAAGCCGTCGATCTTGCCGTCGCACAGGGCGGGGCCGTGCTCGTCGGCCTTCAGCTCGGAGGCCAGCGAGAAATCGGCCAGCTTCCAGCCCATGGCGCCCAGCATTTCTTCCATCGACGAACGGGTGCCCGAGCCGGGGTTGCCGACGTTGAAACGCTTGCCCTTGAAGTCCTCGAACTTGGTGACGTTGGCTTCCTTGCGGGCGAGCACGGTGAAGGGCTCGGGGTGCACGGCAAAGGCGGCGCGCAGGTCGCTGACGGCGCCGCCGTCCTTGAACTGGTTCAGACCTTTGACGGCGTTGAACTGCACGTCGGACTGGGTGAAGCCGAAGTCCAGCTCACCGGCCTTGATGGTGTTGACGTTGAAGACCGAGCCGCCGGTGGACTCCACCGAGCAGCGGATGCCGTGTTTCGCGCGGTCCTTGTTGACCAGGCGGCAGATGGCGCCACCGGCCGCGTAGTACACGCCCGTGACCCCGCCGGTGCCGATGGTGACAAACTTCTGTTGCGCCTGCGCCGCCATGGGCACCAGGCTGGCAGCGGCCGCAGCGGCAGCGATCAGGGCAGCGGGAAACATCTTTTTCATTCGGATCTCCTGTGTTGGCAAAGTGTGGGCAGGGGTTGGCCCCGCCGGGGAAAAACACGACAGACCTTGTGTGTCCGTCCTGCGGAAACAGTGCCGTGGGCCGCCTCACGCATGGGCACCACCCTGGCCTGTTTCACGGGTGGCGATGGTACACCGAGGGCGGCGCCGACGCGCTTGGTGAAAGCACCATGTAAGCTTAAGCATTGTGAATTTTTTCAGGCCGCCGACGCGGTCACCGCATCGACCGATGCGGCCAGGCGCGTCACCAGAAAATCGATCTCGGCTTCGGAGCAGATGAAGGGCGGCGCCAGCAGCACGTGGTCGCCGGCCTGACCATCCACCGTGCCACCCATCGGGTAGACCAGGATGCCGCGCGCCATGGCGTCGGCCTTGAGCTTGGCGTGCGTTTTGCGCGCGGGATCGAACCACCGCTTGCTCGCGCGGTCTGCCACCAGCTCCACACCCCAGAACAGGCCCCGCCCGCGGATGTCACCCACGTGCGGGTGCTGCCCCAGCTCGGCGCGCAGGCGCTGCTCCAGATAAGCGCCCAGGTGCTGCACGCGGTCCAGCAGACCATCGCGTGCGATCACCTGCTGCACGGCCAGCGCGGCCGCGCAGGCCACGGCGTGGCCCAGGTAGGTGTGGCCGTGCTGGAACATACCGCTGCCCTGGCGGAAAGCATCCACCAGCTTGTGGTGCGCCAGCACCGCGCCGATGGGCTGGTAGCCGCCGCCCAGGCCTTTGGCGATGGTCAGCAGATCGGGCACCACGCCTTCGGCCTCGCAGGCGTGCAACGTGCCGGTGCGGCCCATGCCACACATCACTTCGTCAAGGATGAGCAGGATGCCGTGGCGGTCGCACAGCTCGCGCACGGCCTTGAAGTAACCCGGCACCGGCGTCAGCACGCCGGCCGTGGCGCCACCCACGGTTTCGGCCACAAAGGCGATCACCTTGTCGCCCCCCAGTTGGTCTATGGCTTGCGACAGCTCCAGCACCAGGCGCTGGCCGTACTGCTCGGGCGTTTCCGCGGGCCGCTGGTCGCGGTAGGGGTAACACGGTGCCACGTGCGTCACGTCGATCAGCAGCGGTTGGAACTGCGCACGCCGCCACGCGTTGCCACCCACCGCCAGCGCGCCCAAGGTGTTGCCGTGGTAGCTCTGGCGCCGCGCGATGAAGTGCTGGCGCTGCGGCTGGCCGATCTCCACACAATACTGGCGCGCCATCTTGAGCGCGGCCTCCACCGCCTCCGACCCGCCGCTCACAAAGTACACGTGGCTCAAGCCCTCAGGCGCGGTCGCGACGAGCTGGTCGGCCAGCTGTTCGGCCACGGCGGTGCTGAAAAAGCTGGTGTGGGCGTAGGCCAGGCGGTCGATCTGCGCGTGCATGGCCGCCAGCACATCGGGGTGGGCATGGCCCAGGCAGGAGACGGCCGCGCCGCCCGAGCCGTCGAGGTAGCGTTTGCCATCGGCACCGATCAGCCATGCGCCTTCGCCGCCCACGGCCAGCGGCAGGCCGCTGCGCAGCTGGCGGTGCAGGATGTGGGTGTTGTCTTGCGAGACCACGGTCGTGTTCATGAAAAGTTCGCTTTCAAGGGACGTTTCTCCCAGTAGGCCTTGTGCGCGTGCTGACGCGCCTGCACCTCGGCCAGGCGGCGCACCACCGGCTCACCGCCACGCGCAGCCACGGCGGCCACCAGGGTTTCGGCCAGCGCCTGGGCGCCGGCCATGGAATGAAAAAAGGACGGCGAGGCAGCGTCGAACAGCAGCGCGTGCCGCGCCAGCCTTGCCAGGGGCGAAAGTGGGCTGTCGGTGAGCGCGATGAGCGGCACCCCTGCCTCAAATGCGAGCTGCGCGCACTCGACGGTCTGCCGCGTGTAGGGCGCCTGGCTGACCACCACCAGCGCATCGGCCGGCGTGAGTTGGGCGATCTGGTCCACCAGCGCGCCGCTGGCGTCTCCCGCCAGCAGCGTGTCGGGGCGCAACCAGTCGCAGGCGTAGCGCAGGTGGTGGGCAATGCCAAAGCTGGCACGCAGCCCCAGAAAACACAGTTGGCGCGCCGCGAGCAACACATCGGCGGCAGCGTTCACCACGTCCACCGTGTTGCGCGATGCGGTGGACGCCACGTTGCGCAGCTGCGCCTGGGTCAAGGGCCGCACCGGTTCGTCCGATTCATTCGCTGCGACCAGCCCGCCGCCGGCGCCCCGCGCCAGCGCCTCCACCACCGGCCGGCGCATGGCCTCGAAATCGTCCAGCCCCAGCGCGTGCGACAGGCGCGACAAGGTGGCCGGCGCCACGCCCGCCGCCCGCGCCGACGCGCGCAGCGACTGCAGACCCAGCTCGGCCGGGTGTTCGCGCACCCAACGGGCGGCGCGCTGCAGCTCGGGGCTCAGGACCTCGAAGTGGCTGTCGATCAGGTGGGTCAGAGCGCGGTAAGGCATGTTATAGAAACAATCATATCCTTTTAAAATCAAAGAAACGACTGTTTCATTGAGCTGCCATGACGTCCGTGCGGTTTAACAAAATTCCATCAATGCGCGCGCAGGCTGCGCTACATTGCGCCCATCAACAACACCTGCGGGAGCGTTTATGGGTCAGATCATCGGTACTTTGTTTGTCGGCCTCATCGTCGGCTGGATCGCGCGTTTTCTCTTGCCAGGCAAGCAGAACATCGGACTCATCATGACCTCGCTGCTGGGCGTGGCGGGCTCGTTTGCGGCCTCATACGCCGGGCAGTTCATGGGCTGGTACGCGCCGGGCGCAGCTGCGGGCTGGATCGCCTCCATCGTCGGCGCCATCGTGCTGCTGTTCGTCTACACCCGCGTGGCCGGCAGCGGCAATTGACCCCCTGAAGCGCCATGCCCAGCACCTTGCAGATGGCGGCCGGTGACCCGGCCATGCTGGCCGTGGTGCGCCAGTGCCGGCAACTGCTGCACCGGCGCGCCCTGGTGGCCGGCGTGGCCAGCGCGGTGCCGGTGCCCGGCCTGGACTGGGCGGTGGATGCCGCCCTGCTCTCGCGCCTGATCCCGGCCATCAACGCCAGCTTTGGCCTCACACCCGAACAACTGGACCGCCTCGACCCAGGCAAGCGCGAAAAAGTGCAGAAGGCCGTGGCCCAGGTGGGCACCGTGCTGGTGGGCAAGTTCATCACCCAGGACCTGGTGCTGCGTGCGGCCAAGGTGGTGGGCGTGCGCCTGACCGCCAAACAGGCCGCGCGTTATGTGCCGCTGGCGGGCCAGGCGGTGTCGGCGCTGATCGGCTACAGCGCCATCCGCTACCTGGGCGAGCAGCACATCAAGGACTGCCTCGCCGTGGTCAAGTCGGCCGGGCTGGCGCTGCCAGCGCCCGAAGCCGACACGACAATCAAACCGCTGCCGCGTCGGGCCGCTTGACGCGGAACCAGGCCGCGTACATCGCTGGCAGCGCCAGCAAAGTCAGCACCGTCGCCACGATCAGCCCGCCCATGATGGCCACCGCCATCGGCCCCCAGAACACGCTGCGCGACAGCGGGATCATGGCCAGCACGGCGGCTGCCGCCGTCAGCACGATGGGGCGCAGGCGGCGCACCGCCGCTTCCACAATCGCGGTCCAGGTGGGCACACCGGCCGTGCGGTCCTGTTCGATCTGGTCGATCAGGATGACCGAGTTGCGCATGATCATGCCCATGAGCGCGATCACGCCCAGCAAGGCCACGAAGCCAAAGGGCCGGCCCAGCAGCAACAAGGCGCCGGCCACACCGGCCAGGCCCAGCGGTCCGGTCAGGAACACCAGCATGGCGCGGCTGAAGCTGTGCAGTTGCAGCATCAGCAGAGTGAAGATGATGAACAGCATCAGCGGCATGCCGGCGGCGATCGAGCTCGACCCCTTGCTGCTTTCGGCCACCGCACCCGCCACCTCGATGTGGTAGCCGGCCGGCCATTGGGCTTCGAGCTTGCGCAAGGCCGGCAACAGGGCTTCGGTCACGGTCGCGCCCTGCACGCCTTCGACCGCATCGCTCTGCACCGTGATGGCGTAGCTGCGGTTCTCGCGCCACATCACACCCGGCTCCCAGCTGAAGCTGGCTTTCGCGATCTGCGTCAGCGGAATGCTTTTGCCGCTGGCCGTGGGCAGGTAGGCGTTGGCGAGATCGGTGATGGCGTCTCGCTCGTCCAGCGGCTGGCGCAACACGATGTCGATCAGTTTGTCGCCATCGCGGTACTGGCCCACGGTGGTGCCGGTGAGTATGGTGCGCGAGGCCTGGGCGATGGACTGGCTGCTCACGCCCAGCGCACGCGCCTTGGCCTGATCGACCTCCAGTCGCATGACCTTGACGGCTTCGTTCCAGTTGTCGTTGACGCCGCGTGTGAGCGGGCTGGCCATCATCGCGGCCTTGACCTCGTCGGCCAGGCCACGCAGCACGGCTGGCTCGGCGCCCATGACGCGGAACTGCACCGGATACGGCACCGGCGGCCCGTTGGGCAGCAGCTTGACGCGCCCGCGCACCTCCGGGAACTCCTCGGCCAGCAGCGCCGGCAGCTTCTGGCGCAGCGCCTCGCGCACCGCCAGGTCCTTGGGCAGAAGGATGAACTGCGAGACATTGGTCTGCGGGAACACCTGATCGAGCGGCAGGTAGAAGCGCGGCACGCCGGAGCCGACCCAGGTGGTCACGGCGTCGACCCCCGGCTCGCGCATCAGGCGAGCCTCGAAGCGCTTGGCCACCGTCTCGCTGGCCGCGTACGAGGCGCCCTCGGGCAGCCACAGGTCGACCAGGATCTCCGGGCGGCTCGAGTCGGGGAAGAACTGCTGCTGCACCCGCCCCATGCCGACGATGCCGAGCGCGAACACCAGCAGCGTCGCGCCGATGGTCAGCCAGCGATGCGCCACGCACCAGTCCAGCAGCGCGCGAAAGCGGTTGTAGAACGGCGTGTCGAACAGCTCGTGCACGGCTTCGCCCGCCGCGTGCGGCTTGACCTTGAGCAGCAACAGCCCGAGGTAGGGCACGAAATAGACCGACACGGCCCAGGAGATCAGCAGCGCGGCGGTGGTGACCGCGAAGATCGCGAAGGTGTATTCGCCGGTCACCGACTGCGCCAGCCCGATCGGCAGAAAACCGGCGGCGGTGATGAGCGTGCCGGTCAGCATCGGCATCGCGGTCAGTTCGTAGGCGAAGGTGGCGGCACGGACCTTGTCGTAGCCCTCCTCGAGCTTGCGCACCATCATCTCGACGGCAATGATGGCGTCATCGACAAGCAGACCCAGCGCGATGATCAGCGCACCGAGCGAGATCTTGTGCAGGC
>JAUYSB010000163.1 GCA_030696525.1 Hydrogenophaga sp.
AATCCGGCCTACGCCGAGGCCTACCGCGCCTTCGTGGTCCGGGTGCAGGCCGTCGAAAGTCCCTTGGGCAAGACCGGGCTGAGCGAGGCGGTGGCCCGGTATCTCTTCAAGCTCATGGCCTACAAGGACGAGTACGAGGTGGCGCGCCTGCACACCGACGCGGCCTTCCACCAGCGTGTGGCCGACATGTTCGAAGGCGACTTCAAGCTCAACTACCACCTGGCGCCGCCCCTGCTGGCCAAGAAGAACGACAAAGGCGAACTGCAGAAGCAGAAGTTCGGCCCGGCCATGCTGACCGCGTTCAAGCTGCTGGCCAAGCTCAAAGGCCTGCGTGGCGGCGCGCTGGACGTGTTCGGCAAGACCGAAGAGCGCCGCATGGAGCGCCAGCTGATCGCCGACTACCGCGCCAGCATCGAGGAAGTGCTGCAGGGCCTGAACGCCGGCAACCACGCCCTGGCGCTGGACATCGCCCGCCTGCCCGAACAGATCAAGGGTTTTGGCCACGTGAAGGAGCGCAACGTGCGCGCCGCGCGCAGCCGCTGGGATGCGTTGCTGGCCGACTGGCGCAACCCGGCGGCCCGCCAAGCGGCATGACGCAATGACACCATGACCCTGCCGCTGCGCGGCGGGGTCATTCGGTCATCCCCAACCCAGCCGAATACAATCACAGGTTGCCTTCAAGCGGGCAGCGGCCTGGCCGCGTGCACCGCTTGTGCCCTCTTTGATTCGCACTGGAGATTCGCTGTGTTCATTTCTTCCGCTTACGCCCAAGCCGCCGCTGGTGGCAGCACCCAAGACACCCTGCTGGGCATGCTGCCCCTGGTGCTGATGTTTGTGGTGCTGTATTTCGTCATGATCCGCCCGCAGATGAAGAAGCAGAAAGAGCACAAGTCCATGGTCGACGCGCTGGCCAAGGGCGACGAGGTGGTGACCGCCGGCGGCATGCTGGGCAAGGTCTCCAAGATCGGGGAAATCTACGTCAGTGTGGAACTTGCCAGCGGCGTTGAGGTCCAGATGCAACGCAGTGCCGTTGCGACCGTCTTGCCCAAAGGCACCGTGAAGTTTTGACTCCCCCCTGCGCCGCGCCCAGCGGCGCGTCACCCCCTCAAGGGGGCGGCGCCAGCAGACCGGCAGAGCCGGATCTGCGGCGCCCTTGGATTTAAAGGTCCTGTCTCCTATGAATCGTTATCCGCTCTGGAAGTACGTGATCCTCGCGGTCGCGCTGTTGATCGGTGTGATCTACACCCTGCCCAACTTCTTTGGTGAAGCGCCTGCGGTGCAGGTGTCGTCGGGCAAGGCCACGGTCAAGGTCGATGTCGGCACGGTCACCAAGGTGGAGCAGGCCCTGGCCGCGCAGAACCTGCAGTCTGCGCTGGTGCAGTTCGATGGCAACTCGGTCAAGGCCCGCTTCAACAGCACCGACGACCAGCTCAAGGCGCGCGACGCGCTGGAACACGCCTTCAACACCGATCCGGCCAACCCCAGCCACGTGGTGGCACTGAACCTGCTGCCGCGCACGCCGGCCTGGCTGGCCTCGCTGCACGCCGCGCCCATGTACCTGGGCCTGGACTTGCGCGGTGGCGTGCATTTCATGCTGCAGGTGGACATGGCGGCCGCCCTGGACCGCCGTGTTGAAACCCTGGTGAGCGACCTGCGCACCGCCATGCGCGACAAAAACCTGCGCCACGGCGGCCTGTCGCGCAGCGGCCAGAGCATCGAGGTGCGCCTGCGCGACGCCGAGACGCGCCAGCCGGTGGTCAACCTGGTGCAGGACACCTTCCCCGACATGCTGGTGGCCCCTGCAGCACCCGGTGACGAGCTGTTGCTGCGCCTGAGCATGCGCCCCGACGCCGCCCGCCGCGTGCAGGACCAGGCGCTCAAACAGAACATCACCACCCTGCACAACCGCATCAACGAACTCGGCGTGGCCGAGCCGGTGATCCAGCAACAGGGCGCCGACCGCATCGTGGTGCAACTGCCCGGTGTGCAGGACACGGCCAAGGCCAAGGACATCCTGGGCCGCACCGCCACGCTGGAGGTGCGCATGGTGGACGAAAGCACCGAAGGCCGCTCGGCCGAACGCGGTTCCGGCCCGGTGCCTTTTGGCTCCGAGCGCCACCTGGACCGCGAGGGCCGCGCCGTCATCACCAAGCGCGAAGCGCTGCTGACCGGCGAAAACCTGACCGACGCCCAGGCCGGCTTCGACAGCCAGACCCAGGAAGCCGCCGTGCACCTGACGCTGGACGCCAAGGGCGCGCGGGTGTTCCGCGACGTGACGCGTGAGAACGTGGGCAAACGCATGGCCATCCTGCTGTTCGAAAAGGGCAAGGGCGAGGTGGTGACCGCGCCGGTGATCCGCAGCGAAATCGGCGGCGGGCGGGTGCAGATCTCGGGCCAGATGAGCACCGTGGAAGCCAACGACACCGCGCTGCTGCTGCGCGCGGGCTCGCTGGCCGCGCCGATGGAGATCATCGAAGAGCGCACCATCGGCCCCAGCCTGGGCGCCGAGAACATCGAAAAAGGCTTCAACAGCGTGATGTGGGGCTTTGCCGTCATCGTGCTGTTCATGTGTGTGTACTACGCGCTGTTCGGCGTGTTCTCCAGCCTGGCGCTGGGCCTGAACCTGCTGCTGCTGGTGGCCGTGCTGTCCATGCTGCAGGCCACGCTGACCCTGCCCGGCATCGCCGCCATGGCGCTGGCACTGGGCATGGCCATCG
>JAUYSB010000171.1 GCA_030696525.1 Hydrogenophaga sp.
GTGTCGATGTGTCCGTCCTTCAGCAGCTTGGTGCGGATGCGTTCTTCCGCCCCGCCTCGGAACAGCACCCCGTGCGGCAGGATGATGGCCATCACCCCTTCGTCCTTCAGGAAGTGAAAGCCGTGCAGCAGAAAGGCAAAGTCTGCCGCCGACTTGGGCGCCAGGCCGTGGCTCTTGAAGCGCACGTCGTCGGCCAGCGCGTCGGTCGGCTCCCACCGCAAGCTGAATGGCGGGTTGGCCACGATGGCGTCGAAGCTCGGCTTCTTGGCCGGGTTCTGCTCCCGCATCATGTCCCACTCGTTGAGCAGGGTGTCGCCGTGGAAGATCTCGAACTCCGTGTCCTTCACCCCGTGCAGCAGCATGTTCATGCGCGCCAGGTTGTAGGTGGTGATGTTCTTTTCTTGCCCTGAAATCTTGCCGATGGTGCCACCGGCCTGAGCCACCTGCGTGCGCACATTGAGCAGCAGCGAGCCGGAGCCACAGGCAAAGTCAAGCACGCTCTCCAGCCGCTTCTTGGTGCCGGTTTTCGGCTCCTGGCTGTCCAGCGTGACGATGGCCGAAAGGATGTCTGAAACCTGCTGCGGGGTGTAGAACTCGCCCGCCTTCTTGCCGGACCCGGCAGCAAACTGGCCGATCAGGTACTCATAGGCATCGCCCAGCGCGTCGACGGCGGTGGAAAAATCCGCCAGCCCTTCGGCAATTTTCTGGATGATGGTGCAAAGCTTGGCGTTGCGGTCGGTGTAGGTTTTGCCCAGCTTGGGCGAGCTCAGGTCGATCTCGGAAAACAGGCCCTGGAAGGTGCTCTCGAACGATTCCGTTTCGATGTACTTGAAGCCCGACTGCAGCACATTCAGCAGCTCCGGGTTCTGCGTGCGCGCCATGTGGGCAATGCTGCTCCACAGGTGCATGGGCAAAACCACGTAGTGCACCTTGCGGCGCATCTGCTTTTCAAACGCGGGCACGTCGGCTGCGTTGTCGGCATACCAAAGCGTCAGGGGCGGCACGCCACGGCCATCCGGCTGGGCCTGCGGGTAGTCCTTGCCCAGCTCCTTCTTGGCCGCCGTTTCGTAGTTGTCAGACAGGTAGCGCAGAAACAGAAACGACAGCATGTAGTCGCGGAAGTCGTCCGCGTCCATCGCGCCGCGCAGTTGGTCGGCAATGGCCCACAGGGTTTTGCCCAGTTGTTGTTGGTTTTGTTCGGTCATGGTGTGTCTTGGTCCGCATCATCGGATGGGGTATGAGCATGGCTGCGCTCCCCGATCAAACGTTTTTCGCGCTCGATCTCGGCAATCAGCTCGGCCTCGGTGGGTAGCACCCGCTGGTACTTGGAGGCAAAGAGTTGCTGGCTCTCCTGGATCACCGAGTACTTGACCACCGTTTCGTCCTTGCTGTCGCACAGGATGATGCCGATGGTGGGGTTGTCGTCCTCGCCGCGCTTGAGGTCGTCGAACATGCGAACATACATGTCCATCTGGCCAATGTCCTGGTGGGTGAGCTTGCCCGTCTTCAGGTCGATGATGACAAAGCACTTGAGCAGGTAGTTGTAGAAAACCAGGTCAAGGAAGAAGTGGCTGGTCTCGGTGCTGATGCGCATCTGTCGCGCCACGAATGAAAAGCCCTTGCCCAGCTCCAGCAGGAACTTCTGCAGCTCGTCGATGATGGCCTGCTCCAGCGCACGCTCTTTGAGTTGGCCCGATTCCGGCAATTGCAGGAACTCCAGCACATAGGGGTCCTTGATGAAATCACCCAAGGATTCAGATCGCGGTGGGCCGGCTTGACCTCCGCTGCCTTGTGATGACAACAGGCGCTGAAAACTGCGGCTCTGGAGGTTGCGCTCCAACTGGCGCACGGTCCATTGTTGAGCGGCGCTCTCGGCGAGGTAGGCTTTGATGGCTTTGTGGTTCTCTCCAAACTGCGAGCGGTGGCATTCGTCGAAGATGAAGACCATGCGCTTGTCCGTCAGCGCTTCGAGCTGTGCCTTGTAGGTGGCTTGGCCTCTCTTCGCCCGTTGCTTGTTGCGCGTGCTGCTTTCATCCAGCGCCAGGCCCAGCTTCTGGATGGTGGTGACGATGACCTTGTCGGCGTAGTCCTCAGACAGCAGGCGGCGCACCAAGGTGGCGGTGTTGGTGTTTTCTTCGACGCAGCCTTCCTGGAACTTGTTGAATTCCTCGCGCGTCTGGCGGTCCAGGTCTTTGCGGTCCACCACGAACACACACTTGTGGATGTGTTCGTTTTCTTTCAACAGGGTGGAGGCCTTGAAGGAGGTGAGCGTTTTGCCGCTGCCGGTGGTGTGCCAGATGTAGCCGTTGCCGTTGTCTTCGTCTATGCACTGCGCGATGTGCTGCACGGCATAGACCTGGTACGGGCGCATGACCATGAGCTTTTGTTCACCGGCCAGCAGCACCATGTAGCGGCTGATGGTGCGGCCCAGATCGCACTTTTTCAGAAAGTGTTCGGCGAACTCGTCGAGTTGGGTGACCTTGCGGTTGTCTTCGCTGGCGAACTCGTAGATGGGCAGAAAGCGCTCGTCCGCATTGAAGGCGAAGTGGCGGGCGTTGTTGTTGGCGAAGTAGTAGGTGCGGTCGCGGTTGCTGACGATGAACAGCTGCATGAAGCACAGCAGCGTTTTGGTGTAGCCGTTGCCGGGGTCGTTCTTGTACTCGACGATTTGCTCCATGGCCCGCCGTGGGTTCACGCCCAGGGTCTTCAGCTCGATCTGCACACAGGGCACGCCGTTGATGAGGATGAGAACGTCGTAGCGGTGATGGCTGTTGTCGGTGTTGATGCGCAGCTGATGGATGACCTCGAAGTGGTTCTTGCACCAGTCTTTGATGTTCACCAGCGTGTAGTTCAGCGGCGTGCCGTCGTCGCGGGTGAAGGCGTTGATGCTGCGCAGCGTCTTGGCTGCGGAGTACACATCCGGCGTGACGATTTCATCCAGCAGCCTTGCGAACTCGGTTTCGGTCAGCCTGACGCGGTTGAGGGCTTCGAACTTCTCCCGGAAGTTCTTTTCCAGTGTGGCGCGGTCCCGGATGTCGGCGCGGTATTCGTACTTCAGGTTCTGCAGTTTGCCAATGAAGCCGTATTCGATGTGCTCTTCTTTGACGACGGGAGGCGGCGCACCGGGGGACAGGTCGTATCGCGTGTTCGAGATGGGCATGAGGGCGGCAACAGGTGGGGTTTGCGGGTATTGTGGCCACTTTTATCGGGGTGGACGCCCCGCTGCGGTGCGCGCACAAACCTGGTAGACCTTGTTTGGATGCCAGGAGTTGGCATTCGGAGGAAAATCCGACTATCTGAAGGCATAAGCTGATAGGCGGAGACATGACACTGACCGAATTGAAGTACATCGTCGCCGTGGCGCGCGAGAAGCATTTCGGCCACGCGGCCGAGGCCTGCCATGTGTCGCAGCCAACGCTGAGCGTGGCGATCAAGAAGCTCGAAGAGGAGCTGGAGGTCAAGCTCTTCGAGCGCAACGCCAGCGAGGTGGCCGTGACGCCGCTGGGTGAGGAAATCGTGCGCCAGGCACAGACCGTGCTGGAGCAGGCGGCCAGCATCAAGGAAATTGCCAAGCGCGGCAAAGACCCGCTGTCCGGCCCGCTCAAGCTGGGCGTGATCTACACCATTGGCCCCTACCTGTTGCCCGATCTGGTGCGCCAGGTCATCGAGCGCTCGCCGCAGATGCCGCTGATGCTGCAGGAGAATTTCACCGTCAAGCTGCTGGAGCAACTGCGCCTCGGCGAAATCGACGCCGCCATCCTGGCCGAACCCTTCCCCGACACCAACCTGGCGCTGGCGCCGCTGTACGACGAGCCGTTTTATGCGGCGGTGCCGGTGTCGCACCCGCTGGCCCAAAAAGGCAGCGTGACCGCCGAGGAGCTGAAGCAGGAAACCATGCTGCTGCTGGGCAACGGCCATTGTTTCCGCGACCATGTGCTGGAGGTGTGCCCAGAATTTGCGCGTTTCTCCAACGAGGCCGAGGGCATTCGCAAAAGCTTCGAGGGTTCGTCGCTGGAAACCATCAAACACATGGTGGCCGCTGGCATGGGCATCACCCTGGTGCCGCGCCTGTCGGTGCCGCGATCGGCCCTGTGTGTGGGTGGCGCGCAGACGCAGGGCCAGGATTTTGGCGATTCGGCCTATGTGCGTTACCTCCCTTTTGAGGGCGAAGCGCCCACGCGCCGGGTGGTGCTGGCCTGGCGGCGCAGCTTCACCCGCTACGAAGCCATCGCCGCCCTGCGCAATGCCATTTACGGCTGTGAACTGCCCGGCGTCAAACGCCTTTCCTGAACCACATGCTCGACCGACTGAAGCTCTACCTGGATCTGATCCGCTGGAACCGCCCCGCCGGCTGGCTGTTGTTGCTGTGGCCCACGCTGGCCGCGCTGTGGGTGGCGGCCGGTGGCTTTCCGGGCTGGCATTTGCTGGGGGTGTTCACCCTGGGCACCATCCTCATGCGCAGCGCCGGCTGCTGCATCAACGACGTGGCCGACCGCGAGTTCGACAAACACGTCAAGCGCACCGCCCAACGGCCCATCACCAGCGGCAAGGTGGGCGTGAAGGAGGCGCTGGCCGTGGGCGCGGTGCTGGCACTGGCGGCGTTCGGCTTGGTGCTCACCACCAACGCCGCGACCATCGCCTGGTCGTTCGCGGCGCTGGCGGTCACGCTGGTCTATCCCTATGCCAAACGTTTTGTGTCCATGCCGCAGGCGGTGCTGGGCGTGGCTTTCAGCTTTGGCATTCCCATGGCGTTTGCGGCCACGCTGGGTGAGATTCCACCGCTGGCCTGGGGGCTGCTGCTGGGCAACCTGTTCTGGGTGCTGGCCTACGACACCGAATACGCCATGGTGGACCGCGACGACGACCTCAAGATCGGCATGAAGACCTCGGCCATCACCCTGGGGCGCTGGGATGTGGCCGCGATCACCGCTTTTTATCTGATCTACCTCGCGCTTTGGGCGGTGTTGCTGGCGCCTTTGGCGGGCGCTTGGCCCTTGTGGCTGGGCTTGATCGTGGCCCTGGGCCAAGTGGCCTGGCACATTTGGCTGATCAAGGACCGCAGCCGCGACGGCTGTTTCAAGGCCTTCCGGCTCAACCACTGGTTGGGCTTGTCGGTGTTTGCCGGCGTGGCCTTGTCCTACATCCTGGCCTGATCAGGCGCCGAACTCGTCGCCCAATTCTTTGGCGCGCACCTGGGCGGCGTGCATGGCCTTCACAAAGGCGGCTTTGATGCCCGCCGATTCCATGGACGTGAGGGCGGCAAAGGTGGTGCCGCCCTTTGAAGTGACGCGTTCACGCAACACTTCGGGAGGCTCGTCCGACGCAGCGGCCAGGGCCGAGGCGCCCACAAAGGTGCCAATCGCCAGTTTTTGCGCGGTGGCAGCGTCCAGCCCCATCTGGATGCCGGCTTCGCGCATGGCTTCCAGAAAATAGAACACGTAGGCCGGGCCGGAGCCCGACAGGGCGGTCACGGTGTCGAGGTCGCTTTCCTGCTGCAGCCACACGTGGGCGCCGGTGGTGGCCACCACCGCTTCCACCAGGGCGCGGTCGCTGGCGCTCGCGCCGGGGCGGGCGTACAGGCCGGTCATGCCCTGGCCCACCAGGGCGGGGGTGTTGGGCATGGCGCGCACGATGCGTTCGGTGCCCAGCCAGCCCGCCATGCTGTCGCTGCGTATGCCGGCGGCCACGCTCAGGTGGAGGGCGCCCGCCGTGTGGGCGGCGCAGGCCAGGGCGGCGTCCTTGAAGGTCTGGGGCTTGACCGCCCAGACCACCAGGCCGGCGCGAGCGAGCTCGGCACCCGCCGTATCAAGCACGGTGACGCCGGGAAACTGCCCGTGCAACTTGTCGCGCTGTAGGGCGTGGGGCTCGACCACGTCGATCAGGGCGGCCGGCAGCCCTTGTTTGAGCAGCCCGCCGATGATGGCGCTGGCCATGTTGCCGCCACCGATGAAGGCCAGCGGGCTGTGTTGAGGAGCGTTCATGTGTCTTTTATAGAGAGGTTTGAAAGGCGTGGGGGCCGGCCGGCATTGTCGCTGCTGCACATTTTTTGCACAGCCGCTTGACAGGGCGTTGCCGCGCTGCAATAATCGCAGGCTTCGTTCTGAAAAGACCGAAGTTTTCTGCCCACCGAAGCGTGTCGGGCCTTTCTGCTCAAGTCTGGGCGGGCGGGTGATGCGCAACGACGGGCCCAAGACTGATCGCCTGCGGCCGTGGTGGCTGCCGGGATTCAAGTTGGGACTTAAATCAAATGATTCAAACGCAATCTCGACTCGATGTTGCCGACAACACGGGTGCCAAGTCCGTGATGTGCATCAAGGTGCTGGGCGGCTCCAAGCGTCGCTACGCCAGCGTGGGCGACATCATCAAAGTGAGCATCAAAGAAGCTGCTCCGCGCGGCCGCGTCAAAAAAGGCGAGGTCTACAGCGCTGTGGTGGTTCGCACCGCCAAGGGCATCCGTCGCAGCGACGGCGCCCTGGTGAAATTCGATGGCAACGCCGCTGTGTTGCTGAACGCCAAGCTGGAGCCCATCGGCACCCGCATCTTCGGCCCGGTGACGCGCGAGCTGCGCACCGAGAAGTTCATGAAGATCGTGTCGCTGGCCCCTGAGGTCCTCTGAGGAATCGCCATGAACAAGATTCGTAAAGGTGACGAAGTCATCGTGATCGCGGGCCGCGACAAAGGCAAGCGTGGCAAGGTTGTCCTGCGCTCCGACGAAGAGCGTCTGGTGGTTGAAGGCGTGAACATGGTGAAGAAGCACGCCAAGCCCAACCCCATGAAGGGCATCACCGGCGGCATCATCGACAAGACCATGCCCATCCACCAGTCCAACGTGGCCATTTACAACCCGGCGGCTGGCAAGGCTGACCGCGTGGGTATCAAGGTTCTGGCAGACGGCAAAAAAGTGCGCGTCTTCAAGTCCAGTGGCGAAGAGATCAAGGTGGCTTGAACATGGCACGCTTTCAAGAAATTTTCCGCGACAAAGTCGCGCCCAGCCTGATTGAGAAATTCGGCTACAAGTCGGTCATGGAGGTGCCCCGCATCACCAAGATCACCCTGAACATGGGCGTGAGCGAAGCCGTGGCCGACAAGAAGGTCATGGACAACGCCGTGGGCGACCTGACCAAGATTGCTGGTCAGAAGCCTGTGGTCACCAAGGCCCGCAAGGCCATCGCCGGTTTCAAGATCCGCGAACAGCAAGCCATTGGCTGCATGGTGACCCTGCGTGGCGCCAAGATGTACGAATTCCTGGACCGTTTCGTCACCGTGGCCCTGCCCCGTGTGCGTGACTTCCGTGGTATCTCGGGCAAGGCTTTTGACGGCCGTGGCAACTACAACATCGGCGTCAAAGAACAGATCATCTTCCCCGAGATCGAGTACGACAAGATCGACGCCCTGCGTGGTCTGAACATCAGCATCACGACGACCGCCAAGTCTGACGACGAGTGCAAGGCACTGCTGGCCGGTTTCCGTTTCCCGTTCAAGAACTGAGGTAGCCTGTGGCAAAACAAGCTCTACTCCAGCGCGAAGTCAAGCGCGAAAAACTCGCCGCCCAGTTCGCCAAGAAGTACACGGAACTCAAGGCCGTGTCCAAGGATGCCAAGCGCTCTGACGAAGAACGCGACGCTGCCCGTCTGGCGCTGCAAAAGCTGCCCCGCAACGCGAACCCGACCCGCCAGCGCAACCGCTGCGAGATCACCGGTCGTCCGCGTGGCACTTTCTCTCAATTCGGTCTGGGTCGCATGAAGATCCGTGAAATGGCGTTCGCCGGCGAAATCCCGGGCGTCACCAAGGCCAGCTGGTAAGCCCTAGGAGAACATCAAATGAGCATGAGTGATCCTATCGCCGACATGTTGACCCGCATCCGCAACGCCCAGATGGTGGCGAAGGAAGCGGTGGTCATGCCTGCATCGAAAGTCAAGGCCGCGATCGCGCAGGTCCTGAAAGACGAAGGCTACATCGATGGCTTCCAAGTCAAGACCGACGGTGGCAAGAGCGAACTGCACATCGCCCTCAAGTACTACGCCGGTCGCCCGGTGATCGAGCGCATCGAGCGCGTGAGCCGTCCTGGCCTGCGTGTGTACAAGGGCCGTGATGCCATCCCTCAGGTCATGAACGGCCTGGGTGTGGCGATCGTGACGACGCCGAAGGGCGTGATGACCGACCGCAAGGCCCGCGCCACTGGCGTGGGTGGCGAAGTTCTGTGTTACGTCGCCTGACGCGGGCATTGAGGAGTTTTTGAAATGTCTCGTGTAGGAAAACTGGCTGTGGCAATTCCGCAAGGCGTGGAAGTTGCCCTGAATGCCAACACAATCAGCGTCAAGGGTGCCCTGGGTGCCCTGGAAATGAACGGCAGCGCTCTGGTCAAGGTCGAGAACAACGCCGGTGCGTTGTCCTTTGCCCCCGTGAACGACTCCCGTGAAGCCAACGCCATGTCGGGCACCGTGCGTCAGCTGGTGAACAACATGGTTCAGGGCGTGAGCAAGGGCTTCGAGAAGAAGCTCAGCCTGATCGGCGTGGGCTACAAGGCCCAGGCTCAAGGCGCCAAGCTCAACCTGACGGTGGGTTACTCCCACCCGGTGGTGATGGACATGCCTGCTGGCATCAAGGTCGAAACCCCGACCCCGACCGAAGTGGTGATCAAGGGCGCTGACCGTCAGCGCGTGGGTCAGATTGCTTCGGAAGTTCGCGCCGTTCGTCCGCCCGAGCCCTACAAGGGCAAAGGCATCCGCTATGCGGACGAAAAGGTCGTGATCAAGGAAACGAAGAAGAAGTAAGGACCACAGATCATGTTGACCAAAAAAGAGCAACGTCTGCGTCGGGCCCGCCAAACCCGTGTGCGTATCGCGCAGCAAGGCGCCGTGCGCCTGACCGTGAACCGCACCAACCTGCACATCTACGCCAGCGTCATTTCTGCCGACGGCTCCAAGGTGCTGGCTTCCGCATCGACGG
This sequence comes from Hydrogenophaga sp., assembly GCA_030696525.1. Classification (GTDB taxonomy): domain Bacteria; phylum Pseudomonadota; class Gammaproteobacteria; order Burkholderiales; family Burkholderiaceae_C; genus Hydrogenophaga. The sequence goes on from JAUYSB010000171.1 coordinate 8,950, forward strand.
CAGAAGCCGAAGTGCGCACCCAGCTGGGTGCTGCGGGCAAGGGCGGCAACGCCGCTGCTGCCAGCATCATTGGCAAGCGCATCGCCGAGAAGGCGAAAGCTGCCGGCGTCGAGAAAGTCGCTTTCGACCGTTCGGGCTTTGCCTACCACGGCCGAGTCAAGGCCCTGGCAGACGCCGCGCGTGAAGCCGGCCTGCAGTTCTGATCAGACGGGATACACGAAATGGCTAAATTTACGGCTAACGTCAAGAACGAAGCGAACGAAGACGGCTTGCGCGAGAAGATGATCGCGATCAACCGCGTGACCAAAGTGGTCAAGGGCGGTCGCATCCTCGGTTTCGCAGCACTGTCCGTGGTCGGTGACGGCGACGGCAAAGTGGGCATGGGCAAGGGCAAGGCGCGTGAAGTGCCGGTCGCTGTCCAGAAGGCCATGGAGCAGGCGCGCCGCAACATGATCAAGGTCGCGCTGAAGAACGGCTCGCTGCACCACGCGGTGCACGGCGAGCACGGCGCCTCCAACGTCATGATGCTGCCGGCGTCCAAGGGTACCGGCATCATTGCTGGCGGCCCGATGCGCGCTGTCTTCGAAGTGCTGGGCATCACCGACGTCGTGGCCAAGAGCCACGGCTCGAGCAACCCGTACAACCTGGTGCGCGCCACGCTGGACGCACTCAAGCAATCCAACACGCCTTCCGAAGTGGCTGCCAAGCGCGGCAAGTCGGTGGACGAGATCCTGGGTTGATAGGAGCTGACATGACCGAAAACACCAACACCGTCAAAGTCCAGCTGGTTCGCAGCCCCATCGGCTGCAAGGAATCGCACCGCGCCACCGTGCGTGGTCTGGGCCTGCGCAAACTCAACAGCACCAGCGAACTGCAGGACACACCTGCAGTGCGCGGCATGATCAACAAGATCAGCTACCTGGTCAAAGTGCTCTAAGCAGGACTGTAGAACATGGAACTCAATACCATCAAACCGGCCGCTGGCGCCAAGCACGCCAAGCGTCGCGTGGGCCGTGGCATCGGTTCGGGCCTGGGCAAGACCGCAGGTCGTGGCCACAAGGGCCAGAAGTCGCGAGCTGGCGGCTACCACAAAGTGGGCTTCGAAGGCGGTCAAATGCCTATGCAGCGTCGCCTGCCCAAGCGTGGCTTCAAGTCGCAGCAGATCAAGTTCAACGCCGACGTCACCCTGACCGACCTGAACACCCTGGCCGCTGGTGAAGTCGACCTCGCCATCCTCAAGCAGGCTGGCCTGGTGGGCGAACTGGTGCGCAAGGTCAAGGTTGTCAAGACCGGCGAACTGACCAAGGCACTGACGCTGAAAAGCATCAATGCCACCGCAGGCGCACGCCAGGCGATTGAAGCCGCTGGCGGCAGCCTGGCCTGATCGGCCGCAACCGCACAACGGAACGGAAACACTCTGTGGCAACCGGAGCAGCAACACTGGCCAAGACAGGCAAGTTCGGCGATCTGAAGCGCCGGCTTGTGTTCCTGTTGTTGGCCTTGGTGGTCTACCGTGTCGGCGCGCACATTCCCGTGCCCGGCATCGACCCTGCACAACTTGAACAGCTGTTCAAGGGCCAGCAGGGCGGCATCCTGAGCCTGTTCAACATGTTCTCGGGTGGCGCACTGTCGCGTTTCACGGTGTTCGCGCTGGGCATCATGCCCTACATCTCGGCTTCCATCATCATGCAGCTGATGACCTACGTGGTTCCCACGTTCGAGCAGCTCAAGAAGGAAGGCGAAGCGGGCCGCCGCAAGATCACCCAGTACACCCGTTTCGGCACGCTGGGGCTGGCCATCTTCCAGGCGCTGGGCATTGCCATGGCGCTCGAAGGTCAGGCCGGTCTGGTGATCGACCCCGGTTTTGCCTTCCGCTTCACCGCGGTGGTGAGCCTGGTGGCTGGCACCATGTTCCTGATGTGGCTGGGTGAGCAGATCACCGAGCGCGGTCTGGGCAACGGCATCTCCATCCTGATTTTTGCAGGTATCGCGGCCGGCTTGCCGAGCGCGATCGGGGGCTTGCTGGAGCTGGTGCGCACCGGTGCGATGAACATCCTGGTGTCCATCCTGATCGTGGCGCTGGTGATTCTGGTGACCTACTTCGTTGTTTTTGTCGAACGTGGTCAACGCAAGATCCTGGTGAACTACGCACGCCGTCAGGTGGGCAACAAGGTGTACGGCGGTCAATCGTCGCACCTGCCGCTCAAGCTGAACATGGCTGGCGTGATCCCGCCGATCTTTGCCTCCAGCATCATTCTGCTGCCCACCACGGTGGTGAGCTGGGTGAGCACCGGTGACGGCACGCGCTGGTTGCGTGACTTCGCTTCGATGCTGTCGCCCGGCCAGCCGATCTACGTGGCCTTGTACGCCGCGGCGATCATTTTCTTCTGCTTCTTCTACACGGCGCTGGTCTTCAACAGCCGCGAAACCGCCGATAACCTGAAGAAGAGCGGTGCGTTCATTCCTGGCATCCGCCCGGGTGATCAGACCGCACGTTATATCGACAAGATCCTGTTGCGGCTGACTCTGGCCGGTGCGGTGTACATCACGCTGGTGTGCTTGCTGCCCGAGTTCCTGATCCTGCAGTACCAGGTTCCGTTCTACTTTGGTGGCACCTCGCTGCTCATCATCGTGGTTGTCACCATGGACTTTATGGCCCAGGTGCAGAACTACATGATGTCCCAGCAGTACGAGTCGCTGCTCAAGAAGGCAAACTTCAAGGCGGCACCAGGAGCCTGAAGTGGCGAAGGACGACGTGATCGAGATGCAGGGGGAGGTCGTAGAGAACCTCCCGAATGCAACCTTTCGCGTCAAGCTTGAAAACGGCCACGTTGTCCTTGGCCACATATCTGGAAAGATGCGCATGCACTACATCCGCATCCTTCCTGGCGACAAGGTGAAGGTCGAGCTGACTCCGTACGATCTGAGTCGGGCCCGCATCGTGTTTCGATCGAAGTAAGATTTTTTCGAATTTTTAGGAGAGAGCAATGAGAGTTTCGGCGTCGGTCAAGAAAATGTGCCGCAACTGCAAGATCATTCGGCGCAAGGGCGTGGTGCGGGTCATCTGCACCGATCCCCGTCACAAGCAGCGCCAGGGCTGATAAGCGTTTTAGAGGACCACCATGGCACGTATTGCAGGTATCAACATTCCGCCGCACAAGCACGCCGAAATCGGCCTGACGGCGATCTTTGGCATTGGTCGCACCCGCGCTCGCAAGATTTGCGAAGCTTGCGGCATCGACTACGCCAAGAAAATCAAAGATCTGTCCGACGCAGAACTCGAAAAGGTTCGCGACCAGGTGGGTCTGTTCACGATCGAGGGTGACCTCCGCCGTGAAACCACCATGAACATCAAGCGTCTGATGGACATTGGCTGCTACCGCGGCTTCCGTCACCGCCGTGGCCTGCCGGTCCGCGGCCAGCGCACCAAGACCAACGCCCGCACCCGCAAGGGTCCGCGCAAGGCCGCGCAGTCGCTCAAGAAGTAACCGGCTCGAAGGACATATATGGCTAAAGCTCAAAACAGCGCTGCTTCCGCCCGCGTTCGCAAGAAAGTCCGCAAGAACATTGCAGACGGCATTGCACACGTGCACGCATCGTTCAACAACACCATCATCACCATCACCGACCGCCAGGGCAATGCACTGTCGTGGGCTTCGTCGGGTGGTCAGGGCTTCAAGGGTTCGCGCAAGTCGACGCCCTTCGCAGCCCAGGTGGCTTCCGAAGTCGCTGGCCGCGCCGCCATCGAACAGGGCATCAAGAACCTCGACGTCGAGATCAAGGGCCCCGGTCCTGGCCGCGAGTCGTCGGTGCGTGCCCTGGGTGCACTGGGCATCCGCATCGTGTCGATCTCCGACGTGACGCCGGTCCCGCACAACGGCTGCCGCCCCCAGAAGCGTCGTCGCATCTGATTTCTCTCTGCTCTCTCCGTCGGTTGCCAGCGGAAACGCCGGCAACCCTTTTTCATTAAGCCCACCGCCAAGCTGAATTTTTCGGCGTGGCTCCTGCGGTAGACCCGCAGCAGACTCAAGGACACCACCGTGGCACGTTACCTCGGCCCCAAGGCCAAACTTTCCCGCCGTGAAGGCACCGACCTGTTGCTCAAGAGCGCCCGCCGCTCCATCAGCGACAAGGCCAAGTTCGACAGCAAGCCCGGCCAGCACGGCCGCACCTCGGGCCAGCGCACCTCCGATTTCGGCGTGCAGCTGCGCGAGAAGCAGAAGGTCAAGCGCACCTATGGCGTGCTGGAGCGCCAGTTCCGCCGCTACTTCGCCGAAGCCGACCGCCGCCGTGGCAACACCGGTGCCAACCTGCTGTTCCTGCTGGAATCGCGCCTGGACAACGTCGTCTTCCGCATGGGCTTTGCCTCCACCCGTGCCGAAGCCCGTCAGATCGTGTCGCACAAGGCGATCGAAGTGAACGGCAAGAGCGTCAACATCCCGTCGTACTCGGTCAAGGCCGGCGACGTGATCGCCGTGCGCGAAAAGTCCAAGAAGCAGGCCCGCGTCATCGAGGCGCTGGAACTGGCCAAGCAGATCGGCTTCCCCGCCTGGGTTGAAGTGTCGACCGACAAGGCCGAAGGTGTCTTCAAGAAGACCCCTGACCGCGACGAATTTGCCTCCGACATCAACGAATCGTTGGTCGTCGAACTTTACTCGCGTTAAACCCCGCTCCCGGTGGCGGCCCAGCTGCCCCCGGGGTTCTGTGCTCCATCGGCCTTATCGGTGTAACGAGCCGAGGGTATTGAAGGAAGTCTGAATGCTGAACAATTTGCTGAAACCCAAATCCATCAACGTCGAGCAGGTGGGCGTCAACCGCGCCAAAGTCACGCTGGAGCCGTTCGAGCGTGGCTATGGCCACACGCTGGGCAATGCCCTGCGCCGCGTGCTGCTGTCGTCGATGACGGGTCACGCACCGACCGAAGTCACCATCGCTGGCGTTGTGCACGAGTACTCGTCGATCGACGGCGTGCAAGAAGTCGTGGTCAACATCCTGCTCAACCACAAGGGCGTGGTGTTCAAGCTGCACTACCGCGACGAAGTCACGCTGAGCCTGCGCAAGGACGGCGAGGGCCTGGTCACCGCCGCCGACATCCAGACGCCTCACGA
>JAUYSB010000207.1 GCA_030696525.1 Hydrogenophaga sp.
GGCGGGGTCGTAGAACACACGGTAGCGGTCTTCGAACAGGCGCTTTTGCACGATGTCGCTGCCATCGGGCGGGCGCGGGCTGATGACCAGCTGGCATTCGTCCGCGCGCAACATGTCCAGCCGGGGCACGGCCGAAGGCACCACCCGCAGCACCACCTGGGGCGCCTGCTGCCGCAGCCGCAGCGCCAGGGCCGGCAGCAGCAGGTCGCGCTGGAAGTCGTTGGCGGCAATGGTCAGTGTGGTGCGCCACTGGGCCGGATCGAACACGCCCCACTGGGCAAACTGCCGCAGCTCGCGCAGCAGCTCGCGGGCGCGCGGCGCCAGCGCCTCGGCGCGCGCGGTGGCCACGATGCCCCGGCCCGACTTCACGAACAGCGGGTCGCCGGTGATGGCGCGCAGCTTGTCCAGCAAGTGGCTCACCGCCGACTGTGTGACGCCCAGCTGCTGCGCCGCACCGGTGATGGAGCCCGCGTCCACCACCGCCACCAGCAGCTGAAGCAGCCGTTCATCCAGCCCTGATCCATCGATTTTGCTCATGGGTCACATGATGAAGCATCGCTTTATTTGTGGCAACCGGCTGGCGATACTGCGGGGCATCCAAGGAGACGTTCATGACCTCAGCCACCCCCCAGATCCCCGGCACCACACCCTTCGACGGCGAGCAGGCCCGCAAGGGCTACGCGCTCAACAAGATGTGTTTTTCGTTCAACGACGCGGCCAACCGCGAGGCCTTTGTGGCCGATGAGGAAGGCTACATGCGCCGCTACGGCCTGAACGAAGAACAGGCCGCCGCCATCCGTTCGCGCCAGGTGCTGCAGCTCATCGCCGCCGGGGGCAACGCCTACTACCTGGCCAAGTTCGCCGGCATCTTCAAGCTCGACATGCAGGACATCGGCGCCCAGCAGACCGGCATGAGCAAGCAAGCCTTCCAGGCCAAGCTCAACGCCGCCGCTTTCCAGTAAACACGGGACCCCCACCATGGCACAACTCATCGGCGGCCTCGCCACCTCGCACATCCCCGCCATCGGCAACGCCATCGCGCGCGGCCAACAGCAGGAGCCCTACTGGAAGCCCTTTTTCGACGGCTACCCGCCGGTGCGCCAGTGGCTGGGCGAACAGCGCCCGGACGTGGTGGTGGTGTTCTACAACGACCACGGCCTGAACTTCGTCCTCGACAAGATGCCCACCTTCGCCGTCGCCGCGGCGGCCCAGTACCACAACGCCGACGAGGGCTGGGGCATTCCCACCACCGAGCCCGTCAACGGCGACCTGGACCTGTCGTGGCACCTCATCAACCACCTGGTGGCGAAAGAGTTCGACATCACCACCTGCCAGGAAATGCTGGTGGACCACGCCTGCACCCTGCCGCTCAAGCTGTTCTGGCCCGGCGACTGCCCGGTCACCATCGTGCCGGTGGCCATCAACACGGTGCAGTTTCCGCTGCCCTCGGCCAAACGCGTGTTTGCGTTGGGCGAAGCGGTGGGCAATGCCATCCGCAGCTGGGACAGCACCAAGAAGGTGGCGGTCATCGCCTCGGGCGGTCTGTCGCACCAGCTCGATGGTGAGCGCGCCGGCTTCATCAACAAGGCCTTCGACCTGCAGTTCATGGACAGCCTGTTGAACGAACCGGCCTGGGCCACCCAGTTCAGCAGCCTGGAGCTGGTGGAAAAAACCGGCACCCAAGGGGTGGAGCTGCTGATGTGGCTGGCCATGCGCGCCGCGCTGGGCACCGCGCCCACCCAGCCGGTGCGCGAGGTGCACCGCAACTACCACATCCCGATTTCGAACACCGCCACCGGGCTGATGGCGCTGGCCTGCGCCTGAACAACGCAGCGGGTCAGCGCCGCGCGACCCGCACCACGCCGCCCCGGTCCAGGCGGAAGGCCTCCACCAGGGTGGACAGCTGGTTGGCCTGCTCGCTCATGCTGGATGCGGCGGCCGCGCTCTGCTCCACCAGCGCGGCGTTCTGCTGGGTCATCTGGTCCAGGTTGGCCACCGCCGCGTTGATCTGGTTCACGCCCTCGGCCTGCTCGGCAGACGAGCTGGCGATCTCGCCGATGATGTCGCGCACCCGCTTCACGTTGTCGACGATCTCGCCCATGGTCGCGCCTGCCTGGGTCACCAGCGCGTGACCGGCGTCCACCCGCTGCACGCTGTTGCCAATCAGCTCCTTGATCTCGCGCGCGGCCTGCGCGCTGCGCTGCGCCAGCGTGCGCACCTCGCCGGCCACCACCGCAAAGCCCCGCCCCTGCTCGCCCGCACGGGCGGCTTCCACGGCCGCGTTCAGGGCCAGGATGTTGGTCTGGAACGAGATGCCGTCGATCACGCCGATGATGTCGGCGATGCGGCGCGATGCGTCATTGATGTCCTGCATGGTCTGGACCACCTGCCCCACCACCGCGCCGCCCTGTTCTGCACTCTGGCCCGCCACCTGGGCCAGCCGGTTGGCGGTGCCGGCCGATTCGGCCGCCTGCCGCACCGCACCCGACATCTCCTCCATGCTGGCCGCGGTTTCCTCCAGGTTGCTGGCGGTCTGCTCGGTGCGCGCGCTCAGGTCGTGGTTGCCCTGGGCGATTTCGTGGCTGGACTGGGTGATGGCGACCGCCCGCTCGCGCACGCCGCCAATGGTCTGTTTCAGCTGCGCGATGGTCTGGTTGAGCGCATCGCCCACGCTGGGCGCTTCGCCGGGCCGGGCCGGCTGGGCGTCGACCGACACCGTGAGGTCGCCAGCGGCCAGGCTGGCCATGGCCGCGCGCAACTCAGCGGGTTCGGTGCCCAGCTCGCGCCGCACCGTTCGCAGCAGCGACAGGGTGAACAGCACCGAGCACACCAGGGCCAGCAGCGCCAACCCCGCCGACACCACCTGCAAGCGGGCGACCGCCGCACGCCCCGCCTCGAACGCGGCCTGCGTGGCCTTGTTGTGTTCTTCGATCTGGTTCAGCAAGGCGCCGCGCAAATCGCGCCAGGCCGGTGTTTCGGCCGTCACCAGCAGGCGCGCCGCGGCGGTGGTGTCGGTCTTGACCAGCGCCAGCACAGCCTGCTGCTGCGCCGCCAGCTTGTCGCGCATGCCGCCCAGGCCACGGGTGGATTCGGCCAGCGCGGAGCCCGCCGCCAGCTGCTCCAGGCTGTCCTGCGACTTGCCGAACTGCGCCTGCGCCGTCGTGAGGTTGCCGTAAGCCTGCTTGTTTTCGGGGTCGAGCACGATGTTGCGCAAGGCCTGGCCCATTTGCAGGCCCTGGGCGTACATGTCGCGCAGGGCGACCTGGATGGCCTGATCGACCTCGATGTAGCGGGTGAACTCGGACTGCGAACGCTGCATGGTCCAGCCCAGCAAAGCCAGCGCCAGCACAAAGGCCAGGGCCGGCGCGCCGACACACAACAAGAGCTTGTTTTTGAACGACATCAGCAGCCCATGAAATGTTAAAAAAAGCAAATATACCCAGACATTGCCAGCACTGTGCAGGTATCTTGCCCGCCGGCCCTGCGGCGGCGGACACAGCGTGAAACAGGTCTGACGCCTCATTAAATGTGCAAAACGCACATTTACTGCTACCATGGGCCCATGCTCCACACCCCGGACCAGTCTGCCCTGCTGGAAACCTACCGCCTGCTGCTGATGCCCCTGGCGCGGCTGGCGGTGTCACGCGGCCTGCCTTACACACGGCTGGACGACATGCTGCGCCAGGCCATGGTCGAGGCCGCGCGGGAGGCCCATGCCGGCGCCGGTGGCCATGGCGAGGTCAGCCGCATCAGCACCGCCACTGGGCTGAACCGCCGCGAAGTGACCCGCCTGCTGCAGACCGACACCGCGCAAATCCGCCCCAAACGATGGCCGGCCGGCGAGGTGTTCACCCGCTGGCTCAGCGACCCCGACTACCGCAGCCGGGGCCGCCCGCGCACCCTGGCGCGCCAGGGCGAGGCGCCCAGCTTCGAGGCGCTGGCGCAATCCGTCACGCGCGACATCCACCCCCGCAGCCTGCTGGAAGAACTCACCCGCCTGGGCCTGGCGCGCTGGGACGAAGCAGCCGACACCGTGGCGCTGCAGCGCGATGCCGTGGTGCCGCGCAGCGATTTCGCCCGCATGTTGTCCTTTCTGGGCGACAACGTGGGCGACCACCTCAACGCCGCCGTGGACAACGTGTTGGGCGACGGCAGCGCGCACTTCGAGCAGGCCATCTACGCCGACGAGCTGTCGGAAGACTCGGTGCACAAGCTGCGCGCGCTGATCGCGGCGCAATGGGCCGCGTTGTTCGACGGCCTGGTGCCGGCGCTCGAAGGCCTGATCGCCGACGACAAGGCGCAGGGCCGCACACAAGACCAGCGCACGCGCATCGGTTTTTATTCCTTCACCCAGCCGATGGACAACCCGCCATCTGCTCCCTGACCACCACCGGAGACCCACCATGTCCTTCCCGATCTCAACCCGGCGCCCCTGGCGCACAGCCGTGGCCAGCGCCCTGCTGGCCGGCATCACCCTCATCAGCGCCTGTGGCGGCGGCTCGGTGGTCGGCAGCGTGGGCACCGGCGGCACCGGCGCATTCTCCAGCGGCGCCATCAGCGGGCTGGGCTCCATCGTCGTCAACGGCGTGCGTTACGACGACAGCGCGGCCAGCGTGTCCGACGACGGTGGCAACAGCAGCAACAGTGGCAGCCTCAAGCTGGGCGTGGTGGTCGAGGTGCTGGGCGATGACATCGTGACGCCGGCCACCGGCCTGCCCACCTCCAACGCGCGCAGCGTGGTGTTCCGCAGCGAAATCAAAGGGCCGGTGACGGCCGTCAACGCCGCCGCCGGCACGCTGACCGTGCTGGGCCAGAACGTGGTGGTCAGCGCCAGCACCGTGTTCGATCTGAACCTGCCCAACGGCCTGGCCAGCGTCGCCGTGGGCCAGTTGCTGGAGGTCTATGGTTTTGTGGATGCCAACGGCGTCTACCAGGCCACCCGCATCGAAGGCGAGGACAGCGCCAGCACCTACAAGATCCGCGGCAAGCTCAGCGTGCTGAACGCCGCCGCCAAGACCTTCCAGATCGGCGCGGCCGTGATCGACTACAGCGCGATCAACTTCAACTTCACGCTGGTCAACGGCCAGACCATCCGGGTGGAGCTGGCCACCACGCCCAACACCCTGGGCCAGTGGGTGGCCACGCGCCTGAACAGCGCCACCGCCCTGGGCAACGCGGCCAGCAGCGCGGCCACGGTCGAGCTCGAAGGTGTGGTCAGCAGCGTGGCCAGCGCGCGCAGCTTCGTGGTCGATGGCATCACGGTGGACGCCAGCGGCGTGAACAACTTCCCCGCCGGCGTGGCCGTGGGCAGCCGGGTGGAGGTCAAGGGCAAGCTGGAAAGCGGCGTGTTGGTGGCCTCGCGGGTGAAACTGGAGGACGACGACGACCGCGAGTTCGAGATCAAGGGCAACATCGCCGCGCTCGACACCACGGCCAAGACCTTCGAGATCCGGGGCGTGCTGATCGCCTACGGCGGCGCCACCTTCAAGGACGGTGTGGAAGCCAACCTCAGCGTGGACGTGCGGGTGGAAATCAAGGGCGCACTCAACGCCACCGGTACCGTGGTCACCGCATCCGAAGTCGAGTTCAAAGGCCTCGACGATGACAAAAACAGCAACAGCAACGGCGGCTACGAAGTCAAAGGCGCCATCAGCGGGCTCGACACCACGGCCAAGACCTTTGTGGTGCGCAACGTGACGGTGAACTACGCCGCCGCCGGCTTCGAAGACGGCACGGCCGCCGACCTGGCCAATGGCGCGGTGGTCGAGGTCAAGGGCACGGTCAGTGCCGGCGTGCTGCTGGCCACGAAGGTGGATTTCGAGGACGGCAGCGGCAGCGGTGGCAGCAACGACGACGGCGACAGCTACGAGATCAAAGGCAGCATCACGTCGGTGAACACCACGGCCCAGACCTTTGTGCTGAGCAACGGCGCGGTGGTCGCCTACGCCGGCGCCAGCTTCGAGGACGGCAGTGCCGCCAACCTCGTGGTGGGCGCCAAAGTGGAAGTCAAGGGCAGCGCGTCCGTGAACGGCGTGGTCACGGCCACCCGGGTGGAATTCGACGACTGAACCCCAAACGTTTCTCCAAGGGCTTGGGCCCGGCGGTCTTCACTGGCCGCCGGGCCTTTTTTCTCACAGGGTGCGCGCCAGGGCCTGCGCAGCCTCACGCAGGCGCGGCAGTTGCTGGCGGGCCTGTTGCAGACCCATGCGCGCCGACGGCGCCTGCAGCGCCAGCGCACAGCGCACCGGGCCGCCCGCCACGGCCGGCACCGGCACGGCCACACACACCAGGCCGTCCACAAACTCCTCGGCGTCCACCGCGTAACCGTCGCGGCGTATGGCGTCGAGTTCCGCGAGCAGCGCCTCGCGCGTGGTCAGTGTGGTGGCGGTGTGGCGCGTCAGCGCCAGGCCATCGAGCAAAGCAGCGCGCTGGCGGCTGGGCAGAAAAGCCAGGAACAGCTTGCCGCTGGCCGAGCAGTGGATGGGCACGCGCGTGCCGGGCCGCAGCTCCAGCCGCAACGGGAAAGCCGACTCCACGCGGTCCAGGTACACCACCTCGGCGCCCGACAAGGCGGTGAGGTTGCAGCTCTCGCCCAGGTCGGCCACCAGCTGGCGCAACACCGCGTGGCGCACGCCGTGCTGGGCGCTGGCGCTCAGCGCAGCCTCGCCCAGCGCGCGCAAACGGCCCGCCAACGCGTAGCGCCGACCATCGGGCTCGCGCAACAGCCAGCCGCCCGCCTCCAGCTGTGCCAGCATGCGGTGCACCGTGGGTTTGGGCCAACCGGTCAGGGCCACGGCCTCGGGCAGAGCCAACGGCCGGCCGTGGGCCGCCAGGTGTTCCAACAGCGCGAGCAGGCGCAAGCCAGGGGCATCGTCTTTGACCATGAAACGAGTTTAATCTCGAAAAATGAGACGAATCAGCAATTTTTTCCGGGACAAATTCCAGTTCAACCTACAGTCCGGCGTCAAAGAACACAGGAGACACGGCGTGACCCCACGCAACTTCAAGAACGTGGTGCTGACCGGTGCCTGCGGCGGCCTGGGCCAGGCGCTGGCGCGTGCGCTGCTGGCCGACGGCGCCCACGTGGCCCTGGTGGGCCTGAACCGCGCCGCGTTGCAAGACCTGGCCGCCACCGCGCCAGGCCGCTGCGCCGTCTACACACCCGACGTCAGCGACGCCGCCGCCATGAGCGCCATGGCCCAGGACTGGATGGCCCACTTCGGCGCCCCTGATCTGGTGATCGCCAACGCCGGCGTGGCCGGCGGCTTCGACACAGCGCAACCGGGCGACCTGGCCGTGATGCGCCGCATGCTGGAGATCAACCTGCTGGGCGTGGCCACCACCTTTGCGCCGGTGCTGCCGGCCATGAAGGCCGCCGGCCGCCCCGCCGCGCTGGTGGGCGTGGCCAGCATCGCCGGCTGGCGTGGCCTGCCGGGCAACGGCGCGTACTGCGCCAGCAAGGCCGGGCTGATCGCCTATTTGCAAAGCCTGCGCGCCGAGCTGCGGCCCACCACCTTGACCGTGCACACCGTGAGCCCCGGCTACCTGCGCACCGCACTGACCGCTGGCAACCGCTTTGCCATGCCCGGCCTGCTGGAGCCCGAGGATGCCGCGCGTGCCCTGCTGGCCGGTGTGGCCGCCGGGCGCGAGCACATCGTGCTGCCGCGCCGCACCGGCTGGCTGGCGCGCGCGCTGGCCGCCCTGCCGGCGCACTGGCACGATGCCTTGCTGCTCAAACAACCGCGCAAACCGCGTCCCGGCGAAGCCGGCGCAACCGACATTCCCGGACTGAAACCATGAGCCTGCCTGCCCCTGTGAACACTCAAGACCAGATCGCCCTCATCGGTGCCGGCCCCTCGGGCCTGGCGGGCGCGCGCAACCTGCAGAAACTCGGCATCCCTTTTCAGGGCTTCGAAGCGTGGGACGACGTCGGTGGCCTGTGGAACATCGAGAACCCGCGCTCCACGGTTTACCAGTCAGCCCACCTGATCTCCAGCAAGCGCATGACGGAGTTCAGCGAATTCCCCATGGCCGACAGCGTGGCCGACTACCCCAGCCACCGCGAGCTGCTGGCCTACTTCCGCGCCTTTGCCGAACACTTCGACCTCAAGCGCCACTTTCACTTCGGCGTGCGGGTGCTCCAGGTGGAGCCGCTGACCGAGGCCGCCGACAGCCTGTGGCGCGTGAGCTGGCGCGACGCCCACGACAACATCCAATGCGCCGATTTCAAAGGTGTGGTGGTGGCCAATGGCACGCTGGCCGAACCCAACATGCCCCGCTTCGAAGGCCACTTTGATGGCGAGCTGAAACACACCAGCGCCTACAAACATGCGGAACAGTTCAAGGGCAAACGCGTGCTGATCGTGGGTGCGGGCAACTCGGGCTGCGACATCGCGGTGGACGCGGTGCACCACGCCCAGAGCGTGGACATCTCGGTGCGCCGGGGCTACTACTTCGTGCCCAAGTACGTGTTCGGCAAACCGGCGGATTCTCTGGGCGGCAAAACCCAGCTGCCGCCCTGGCTCAAACAAAAGGTGGACAGCACCATCCTCAAGTGGTTCACCGGCGACCCGGTGCGTTTCGGCTTTCCCAAGCCGGCCTACAAGATGTACGAATCGCACCCGGTGGTGAACTCGCTCATCCTGTACCACATCGGCCACGGCGACGTGGGCGTGCGCGCCGACATCGCCCGGCTGGACGGCCACACGGTGCACTTCAAAGACGGCAGCGCGCGCGACTACGACCTCATCCTCGCGGCCACCGGCTACAAGCTGCACTACCCCTTCCTGGACCGTGCCCACCTGAACTGGCAAGGCATGGCGCCCAGCCTCTACCTCAACATCTTTGCGCCCCGCCACGACCGCCTGGCCGTGCTGGGCATGGTGGAGGCCAGCGGCCTGGGCTGGCAGGGCCGCTACGAGCAGGCCGAGCTGGTGGCGCGTTACCTCAAAGCGCTGGACGACGGCAGCCCCAAAGCCGCCGCGCTGAACGCCGCCAAGGCCGGGCCGCCGCCCGATCTGAGCGGCGGCTACAAGTACCTGCAGCTCGAACGCATGGCCTACTACGTCAACAAAGACGCCTACCGCCAGGCGGTGCGCGCCGCGGCGCAAGCGTTTGCCTGAGGATTGCTTATGCTGCCCATCGACGAAATCCGCCTGAACTTCAACCCCGCCTCGCTGGCCGTGCTCAACGGCGTGCTGGCCTTTCTGATGTTCGGCATCGCGCTGGACACCCGCATCGAGGACTTCAAGCGCGTCTCGCGCATGCCACTGGCCTTTGCGGTGGGCGTGGGTGCGCAGTTCGTGGTGCTGCCCGCCATCACCTACGCGCTCACGCTGCTGCTGGGCGTGGGGCCCAGCATCGCGCTGGGCATGATCCTGGTGGCCTGCTGCCCGCCGGGCAACGTCAGCAACATCCTCACCCACCGCGCCAAGGGCAACGTGGCGCTCAGCGTGTCCATGACCGCTGTCTCCAACGCCATCGCCATCGTGGCCATGCCGCTGAACTTCGCCTTCTGGGGCGGCATGCACCCCACGGCATCTGGCCTGCTCAAGACGATTGCGCTGGACCCGCTGCAGATGGTGGGCCACATCCTGCTCATCATCGGCCTGCCCTTTGTGCTGGGCCTGTGGTGCGCCCACCGTTTTCCGCAGTGGACAGCGCGTTTCAAGAAGCCCATGCGCATCCTGAGTTTTCTGGCGCTGATCGGCTTCATCGTCGGCGCCATCGCCGGCAACTGGCGCTACTTCCTCGACTACGTGGGCCTGGTCATCCTGGCCGTGGCCATCCACGACGCGCTGGCCTTTGGCACCGGTTGGTTGTGCGCCCGCGCCTTCGGCCTGAGCGACTACGACCGCCGCGCCCTGGCCATTGAGGTGGGCATACGCAATGCCGGCCTGGGCCTGGTGCTGATCTTCAGCTTCTTCGGCGGGCTGGGCGGCATGGCGGTGGTGGCCGGCGTCTGGGGCTTCTGGGACATCATCGCCGGCATGGCGCTGGCGGGCTGGTGGGCGCGCAAACCGCTGGAGAACACATGAGGGCGCGCCGCATCCTCGTCACCGGGGCAGATGGTTTTCTGGGCCAGGGCCTGATCAAAGCACTGGCCTACCGCGCCGACACCGACGCCGTGGTGGCCACCGACGTGCGCGAGGTGCCCCCCGAGCGCCGCCTGGCCGGCATCGCCTACCGGGCGCTGGACGTGCGCGACCCCGGCTTGGGCGCCGTGCTGGCCGAACACCAGATCGACAGCGTGGTGCACCTGGCCTCCATCGTCACGCCCGGCAAGGGCTCGAACCGTGCGTTTGAATACTCGGTGGACGTGGGCGGCACGCACAACGTGCTCGACGCCTGCGTGGCCCAAGGCGTGGGCCACCTGATCGTCTCCAGCAGCGGCGCGGCCTACGGCTACCACGCCGACAACCCGGCCTGGCTGACCGAGGACCACCCGCTGCGCGGCAACCCAGTGTTTGCCTACAGCGACCACAAACGGCTGGTCGAAGAAATGCTGGCGCAATACCGCGCGCAGCACCCAGAGCTGGCGCAAACCGTGTTGCGCATCGGCACCATCCTGGGCGAACGGGTGGACAACCAGATCACCGCGCTGTTCGAAAAGCCCCGGCTGATCGCCATCGCCGGGAGTGACAGCCCCTTTGTGTTCATCTGGAGCGACGACGTGACCGGTGCCATCCAGCACGCCCTGAGCGGCGACGCGCCCCCCGGTTGCTACAACCTGGCCGGCGACGGCGCGCTGACCATCCACGAGATCGCGCAGCGCCTGGGCAAACGCACCCGCGTGTTGCCGGCCAGGCTGATCCAAACGGCACTGGCCGTGGGCAAGGCGCTGGGCATCAGCCGCTACGGCCCCGAGCAGCTGGACTTTTTGCGTTACCGCCCGGTGCTGCTCAACACCGCGCTGAACACCCGCTTTGGCTACACGCCGGCCCAAACCAGCGCCCAGGCCTTTGACGCCTTTGTGGCGGCACGTGCCGCCCAGGGCCGCCCGGTGACCGCGCGATGAGCCCCACCCAACTGAGCCACGGCGATTTGCTGCGGGCGCTGGCCGTGGTGGTGATCTGGGGCCTGAACTTCGTGGTCATGAAGGTCGGCCTGCAGGGCCTGAGCCCCATGCTCATGGGCGCACTGCGCTTCACCTTCGCCTCGCTGCCCTTCCTGCTGTTCGTGCGCCCGCCGCGCCTGCCCTGGCGCTATGTGGCGGCCTATGGGCTGGCGCAAGGGCTGGGGCAATTCGGTTTTCTGTTCATGGGCCTGCAGCTGGGCATGACGGCGGGCATGGCTTCGGTCGTCATGCAGACCCAGGCCTTCTTCACCCTGTTGCTGGCCGCACCCCTGCTGGGCGAACGTGGCAAGCCGGCGCAGTGGCTGGGCCTCACCGTGGCGCTCGGCGGCCTGCTGCTGATCGCCACCGCCCACGGCGAAGGGCCGGGGCAAATGACGCTGGTGGGTTTTGTGCTCACGCTGTCGGCCGCCTTCATGTGGGCGCTGTCCAACCTGGTGGCGCGACTGGCCAGCCGGGTGGCCGACTACCAGCCCTTTCCCTTCATCGTCTGGAGCAGCCTGTTCCCCATCCTGCCCTTCTTCGGCCTGGCGCTGTGGACCACCGGCCCGGACACGGTAGAGGCCCAACTGCGCGGCCTGGGCCTGGACGCACTGATGGCCGTGCTCTACCTGGCGCTGCTGGCCACGCTGCTGGCCTACACCCTGTGGACGCGCCTGCTCAAACGCCACCCGGCAGCCAAGGTGACGCCGTTTTCGCTGCTGGTGCCGGTGGTGGGCCTGTGGGCGGCCTGGGTGTTTTTTGGCGAACGCCCGCTGGCCCAGCAGTGGCTGGGCACGGGGCTGGTGCTGCTGGGGCTGGTGGTCAACCAGGCGGGCGGGTGGTGGGCGGCCCGCCGCCTGCGGCCCGTGGCCTGAAGGCGTCCGTCAGCGCAACGCGCCCCAGGCCTGCAAGCGGCTGTTGGCGTACTGCGCGGCCTGGCCGCTGGCGCCCATCTGCAGAAAACGCCGGTACAACGAGGCGGCCTGCGGGCGCTGGCCGCTGCCTTCCAGGGCCACACCCTTGAGGAAGGTCACGCCGGGGTCGCCGGGCAGTTGGCGGTCGAAGCGGTCCAGGTGGGCAAAGGCGGCGCCGGGGTCGCGCTGGCTCAGGGCCAGCACGCCCGAGAGCTTGTGCGCCTGCGCCTCCTGCGGGTAGATGGCCTGGGCCGCTTCGGCGTAGCGCCGCGCTTCCTGCGCCTGGTTTTGCGCCTGCAGGCACTGGGCCATGCGGAAGTTGGCGGCGTAGTCGCCCGGTGTGCGGCGCACGGCGCTGGCAAAGGCGGCCTGGGCAGCGGGGTAGGTTTTGGCGGCCATGGCCAGCTCACCCGTCTGGCAATCGGCTATCGTGGGCTTGATGCGGCGCAGGCTGGCCGTGTGGTCCATGAAACGTTCGCGTTGCGCGGGCGCTCGGCCGCTGGCGGCGAAGGTGGTCTCGGCCGCGCGGCGCGCGTTCTCCAGCCGCTCGCTGCTCATGGGGTGGCTGGAGAACATGGTTTCGAGCAGGCCGGGTTGTTCTTTTTCCTCCGACACCAGCAGCGCGTGCAGCTGGGTCATGCCGCTGGCCGGGTAGCCGGCTTTCACCAGGTACTGCTGGCCCAGCGCGTCGGCCTCGCGTTCGTGCTCGCGCGAGTAGCCGGCCAGCAGCGCACTCGCGCCGACCTGGCTGCCCATGCCCACCAGGCCACCCCAGGGCGAATCGGCAGCGGCGATGTTCAGGCCCAGCACCGCCACCTGGGCCAGCATGGACTGGCCTTCGCGCTGCGCCGCGTGGCGGGCGTTGACGTGGCCGATCTCGTGGCCCAGCAGCGCGGCGAGTTCGGCCTCGCTCTGCAGCTCGCTCATGATGCCGCGCGTCACACCCATGGCGCCGCCGGGGAAGGTGTAGGCGTTGACGTAGTTGGCGTTGAGCACGCGGTAGGAGTACGGCATCTGCGGCCGGTGCGACTGGCCCTGCAGGCGCTGGCCAACGGCGCTCACGTAGTCGTTGACGGCGCGGTCCTGCAGCGCGCCCAGGTCTTGCGAAAACTGGTGTGGCGCCACCTCGGCATCCACCGCGCGCTCTTGCTGCTCGCTCATGCCCACCACGATGCGCTCGCCGGTGACGGGCGATTGCGCACAGCCTTGCAGGCCGGCGGACGTGACGCTGCTCGCGCCCAGCAGCCACAGCGCCTGGCGCCGGCTGAGTCGGTTTTTTTGCAGGCTTGCGCCCAGTGTGTTGTGGTTGGTCATGGCGGTTCCCCCTGATGTCGTCGCGGCTGGTGCCGCTGTGTGGACAAGCGCCATGCTACCGTCAAGTGTGCGCCGTGCTCTCCAACACATATCGGGTGACGCGCGGCGGCGCCTCGGCCACATGGAAGGCCAGCTTGCGCTCGCGCAAGGCCACGTCGCCACCGGTCACGCGGTCGAAGCGGCGCAGGTGGTCGGTCCAGGACTCGTCGATGATCTGCTCGACAAAACGCCCCGGCTCGGTGATGTCGTGCAGCAGCTCCCAGGCCAGCGCGCCCTGGCGCAGACGGCTGCGCCGGCTCTCCTGCATCAGCGCGCGAAAATCCGCGCTGCGGGCCGGGTCGATCAGGTACTCGATGTGCACCATTAGGTGGCCGCTGCTGGGCGGCGCGTCGGCCACTGGGCGCTGGATGACCCGCGAAGGCGTCATGTCCTCCTCGATGCCACGGTCCTGGTTGCGCCGCTGGGCCAGCGCAGCCAGCAGCACACCGGTAACTGAAGCCACGCCCACGCTCAGGTGCACGTCGGTCAGGGTGGCGAGCTGGCCCCACAGGGCCGCCCCCAGCGCGCTGCCGCCCATGATGGCCATCTGGTAGATGGACATGCCACGCGCGCGCACCCAGTCGGGCAGCGAGAACTGGGCCGACACCGACAGGGTGTTGGCGGTGGAAATCCAGGCCACGCCAAACACGAACATGGCCGGCACCGCCACGTACAGGTGGGTGGTCAGCGCCATCACCAGCATGCCCACCGACTGCAACGCCGTGCCGCCGAGCACCAGGTGGTCGCGCGACAGCCGCTGGCGCAGGCGTGGCAGCGCCAGCGCGGCGATGATGGCGCCCATGCCCATGGTGGCCAGCAGCAGCGTGAAGGTGCCGGCGCCGCCCTCCTCCAGCCCACGCGCCAGCAGGGGCAGCATGGACACGCAGGCCGTGGAATGGAAAAAGAACAGGAACACCTGCAGGAACACCGCGCGCAGCCGGGCCGACTGGCCCACGAACTGCAGGCCCACGCGCATGGCGCTCCAGAGTTTTTCGCGCCCCAGCGGGTTGGGCACGTGTTCGCGTTTCCAGCGCCAGATGATGACGGCCGAGCCCAGCGACAAGACCGCGTTGAGCACAAACACCCATTCGCTGCCGGCACTGGCGATCAGCGCACCGGCCACCAGCGGGCCGATGATGCGCGAGGCGTTCATGGACACGCCGTTGAGCGCCAGCGCCGCCGGCAGCTGCGCGCGCGGCACCAGCTCGGGCACGATGGCCGAGAACACCGGCCAGCGCATGGCCAGGCCGATGCCGTTGAAAAACACCAGCGCCAGCAGCAGCGGCGGGGTGACCAGATCGAGCACGATGGCCGCACACAGCAGCATGGCCACGCCGGCAATCCAGATCTGCGTCATCAGAAAGTAACGCCGCCGGTCCAGGATGTCGGCCAGCGCCCCGCTGGGCAGGCCCAGCAAAAACACCGGCAAGGTGGCCGCCGTCTGCACCAGCGCCACCCAGATCGGCTTGGTGGTCAGCGAGGTCATGAGCCAGGCCGCCGCCACATCGTTCATCCACATGCAGATGTTGGCCATGAGCCAGGTGCTCCACAGCATGCGGAACACCGGCCGGCGCAGCGGTGCCAGCGTCGATTTGTCCTGGTCGGGATCCAGTGCGGGTGCGTCGGGTGGCTTGGCGTCGGGCATGGCGTATTGTCCCTCGGACGCTGGACGGGCTTGCTTTGTCAAAAACCGTTCTATCATGGTGCACGTACCCCATAAATATGCGAGGAGATCCCATGAAATTACTGATTCCGGTGGACGGCTCCGCGCTGTCGCTGGAGGCGGTCCGGCACGCGCTCAAGCTGTCGCAGGCCGGTCTGGACGTTGAACTGCTGCTGGCCAATGTGCAGGAGTCGGCCAGCCTGTACGAAATGGTGGTGGCCCACGACCCGGCCGTGCTCGACGAAGTCAGCGAAGGCGCGGGCCTGCACGTGCTGGCCCCGGCCGTCTCCCTGGTCGAAACTTCGGGCGTACCCTTTGAGGCCGTGGTGGCGCGGGGCGACCCGGCCCACACCCTGGTCGAACTGATCGAGCGCCACGGCTGCGACGGCGTGGTGATGGGCGCCCACGGCAAGGGCATGGTGCGCCAGGCCTTGCTGGGATCGGTCACGCTGGAGATGGTGCATGCCGCGCCGGTGCCGGTGACCCTGGTCAAGCCCAGCGAAGCAACCGCCCTGGACAGCGATTTCGAGGCCGGCGAAGAAGACGAGGACGAAACCGCCTGATTCAACAACGGCCCAGCGGCCGGGGGCGCAACAGCAAGGGAGACAGCGTGGAGATACGACGTGTGGTGGTGGTGGGCGCAGGCGCCATTGGCGGCTGGCTGGCTGCTGGTCTGGACCGGGCGGGTGCCGATGTGGGCCTGCTGGCGCGTGGCGCCACGCTGCAGGCTGTGCAGCGGCACGGTCTGCGGGTGCGCGATGGCGACAAGGAAGTCAGCCACCCGCTGCGGGCCAGCGCCGAGGCGGCCCAGCTGGGCACACCTGACCTGGTGGTGCTGGCGGTGAAAGCCCCGGCCCTGGCCGCCGTGGCGCCGCAGGTGCGGGCGCTGCTGGGGCCCAAAACGGCGGTGCTGACCGCCATGAACGGCGTGCCCTGGTGGTTTCTGCATGGGCTGGACACACCGCTGCGCCAGCGCGCGCTGCGCTCGGTCGATCCGACCGGCGAGATCGCTGCGGCCATCCCGCCGGAGCGGGTGATCGGCGGCGTGGTGCATGCCAGCTGTTCGGTCGATGCGCCAGGCGTGGTGCGCCGGCACTTCGGCAACAAACTCATCATCGGCGAGCCCGCCGGTGGCGGCTCCAAGCGCCTGCAGGCCCTGGAAGCCCTGCTGCAGCGCAGCGGGCTGGAGGTGGAGA
This sequence comes from Hydrogenophaga sp., assembly GCA_030696525.1. GTDB lineage: Bacteria > Pseudomonadota > Gammaproteobacteria > Burkholderiales > Burkholderiaceae_C > Hydrogenophaga. Next base: position 16,183 of record JAUYSB010000207.1, read on the forward strand.
CGTCGCCACGCATCCAGCGCGACATATGGTTCAAGCTCTGGGGCAACATGACCATGAACCCCATCTCGGCCCTCACCGGCGCCACCACCGACCGCATCCTGGGCGACCCCGATGTGCGCGCCATGGTCTCGGCGGTGATGCTGGAGGCGCGCGCCATCGGCGAAAAAATCGGCCTGCCCATCGAGCAGGAGCCCGAAGACCGCCATGCGGTCACGCTCAAGCTCGGCGCCTTCAAAACGTCGATGCTGCAGGACGTGGAAGCCGGCCGGCCGGTGGAACTCGACGCGCTGCTGGGCGCCGTCATCGAACTCGGCCAGCTCACCACCACCGCCATGCCGTTCACGCGGGCCTTGATGGGCCTGGCGCGGGTGCACGCCCAGACACGGGGCTTGTACTGATCAACCTGCCAGCGCGGGAAAGAGCTTGACCAGCCCGCTGGCCATCACCTCCACCGACAGCGCGGCCAGGATCAGGCCCATCAGCCGGGTCATGACGTTGATGCCGGTCTGGCCCAGAAAACGCGCAATCGGCTCGGCCAGGGTGAAACACACGGCCGTGGCCAGCGCGATCACCACCCCGTAACCCACCAGCGCGGCGTGCTGCCAGAAGGTCTGGGCGCGGTCGGCGTAAATCACCACGGTGGACATGGTGGCCGGGCCGGTGAGCAGCGGGATGGTCAGGGGCACCACGGCAATCGAGGCGCGCGAGGACGCGTCGTCCACCTCGCCTTGTGTGGTCTTGGCCTCGGCCGGCTGGGCGTTGAGCATGGCCAGCGCCGAGGTCATGAGCAGCAGGCCGCCACCGACCTGAAAGCTCGCCAGCGAGATGCTGAAGAAGTCCAGGATTTGCAGGCCCACCAGGGCGCAGATGGCGATGACCGCGAAGGCGCTGACGGACGAAATGAAGACGGTGCGCTGGCGCTGCGCGTCCGAAAACCCGTGGGTGTAGTGGATGAAAAAGGGGATGATGGCCAGCGGGTTGACCAGGGCCAGCAGGGTGATGAGGGGCTTGAGGTCCATGTTCAGCGCCCCCCGCTCACATCCAGAATCGCACCGGTGGTGTAACTGGCTTCGTCGCTGAGCAGCCACACGATGGCCGCCGCGATCTCCTGCGCCGTGCCCGGTCGTTTCATGGGCACCAGGTGCGACAGCCGCTGCGCCCGGTCGGGCTGGCCGCCGCTGGCGTGGATCTCGGTGTCGATGATGCCGGGGCGCACGGCATTGACCCGCACGCCTTCGGTGGCCACCTCGTGCGCCAGACCCAGGGTGAAGGTGTCGATGGCGGCCTTGCTGGCCGCGTAGTCCACGTACTGCCCGGCCGACCCGAGTTTGGCCGCCACACTCGACACATTGACGATGGCGCCGCCGCTGCCGCCGTGCCGCGTGCTCATGCGCCGCACCGCCTCGCGCGCGCAGACCATGCTGCCGATCACATTGGTGTTGAACATGCGCTGCCAGCGCGCCACGCTCATCTCGTCCACCCGCTGCGCCATGTCCACCACACCGGCGTTGTTGACCAGCGCATCGAGCCGGCCCAGCTTGGCGTCCACCTGCTCGAACAGGCGCAGCACCTGGGCCTCGTCGGCCACATCGGCCTGTACCGCGATCGCCCGGCCGTCAGCCGCGCGTATCTGGCGCACCACCTCATCGGCCGCCAGCGAGTTGGCCTGGTAATTGACCGCCACCGCGTAGCCACGCTGCGCCGCCAGCAGGCAGGTGGCCGCGCCAATGCCACGCCCACCACCGGTGACCAACAGAACTCGGGACATGCGTTGACCTTTCAGCAAACAAACGGGATGGGGCTTAAGCTTGGCACCTCGCCTCGACCCAAGGCGGCTGATTAGACCAAAACCGGAGACAGCATGACCGAAGCGCCGCGCAGCGTCGATTACTTTTTTGCACCCATGAGCCCCTGGACCTACCTGGGCCACGCGCGTTTTGTGCGCATCGCCCGCGAAGCCGGCGCCAGCGTGCGCGTGCGCCCCATGGACCTGGGCCAGGTGTTCCCGGTGTCGGGCGGCCTGCCGCTGCCCAAGCGCGCGCCACAACGCCAGGCCTACCGGCTGGTGGAACTGCGCCGCTTTGCCGACTGGCTCCAGCTGCCGCTGAACCTGCAGCCGGCGTTTTTTCCGGTCAAGGGCGACGCCTCGGCCCAGCTCATCGTGGCGGTGGACCAGCACGACGGCAGCGACGCCGCGCTGGCCCTCACCGGCGCGGTGCTGGCCGCCTGCTGGGCGCAGGACCGCGACATCGCCAACCCCGCCACCCTGGCCGCGCTGCTGCAGGAATGTGGCCTGCCGGCCGAGCGGCTGGCGCAGTCACAAACACCCGACGTGGCCGCCACCTGCCAGGCCCACACCCAGGCCGCCATCGACGGCGGCGTGTTCGGAGCGCCCAGCTACGTGCTGGACGGCGAGATTTTCTGGGGCCAGGACCGGCTCGATTTTCTGCAACACCAACTTGGAGCAAAGTGACATGGGTTCTTTTGTCGATTTGAAAGCCGCCGACGGCTTCAGCTTCCCCGCCTACGTGGCCCAGCCGCAGGGTGCGCCCAAAGGCGCGGTGGTCGTGCTGCAAGAGATTTTTGGCGTCAACAGCCACATCCGCTCGGTGGCCGATGGCTATGCCGCCGCCGGCTACCTGGCCGTGGCGCCCAGCACCTTTCACCGCGTGCAGCAGGGCGTGGAACTGGGCTACACCGAGGACGACATGAAGGCCGGTTTCGGCCTCAAGATGGCGGTGGAGGCCTTGCCCGCACCCGGCGTGATGCAAGACATCCAGGCCGCCATCGACCACGCCGCTGCCAGCGGCCAGAAGGTGGGCATCGTCGGCTATTGCTGGGGCGGCCTGCTGACCTGGCGCGCCGCCTGCAGCCTCCAAGGCCTCAGCGCCGCTGTGCCCTACTACGGCGGCGGCATGACGGCCGAGGGCGACGCCGGCCGCACCCCGCTGTGCCCGGTGATGGCCCACTTTGGCGACCAGGACCACTGGATCCCACTGGACACGGTGGAAGCCTTCCGCGCCGCCCAGCCGGGCGTCACCGTGCACGTGTACGGCGCCAACCACGGCTTCAACTGCGACCAGCGCGGCTCCCACCACGCCGAGTCGGCCGCGCTGGCGCGCGAACGCACGCTGGCCTTCTTCGCGCAGCACCTGGGCTGACGGCCATGCGGCGCTGGCTGGTTTCCCTGGCATTCGCGTGCAGCGTGTCGGCGGGCGCCCAGCCCGCGCCCTACAGCGGCCCGCTGTTCGACGCCCACCTGCACTACAACGACGAGGCCTGCGTGCACCGGCCCAGCAGCGCCTGCCCCTACCCGCTGGCCGATGTGCTGGCGCGCATGCAGCGCAACGGCGTGCGCGCCGTGCTGGCCAACAGCCGCCCCAACGACGGCACCAAGGCCCTGGCCGCTGCCACCGCAACGGCGCAAAAAGCCGGCGTCACCGTGGTGCCGTTTGTGCGCCTGTACCGCAACCGCGCCGACTACGAAGGCTGGCCCACCGACGCCAGCATCGTGGACCTGGTGAACACCGAACTGGCTGCGGGCACAGCCGCCGGCCCTTACAAGGGGCTGGGCGAATTCCACCTCTACCAAAGCCCCAACGCCAACGGCCCCACGGCCCGGCGCCTGATGCAACTGGCCGAGGAGCGCGACCTGGTGGTGCTGGCCCATGTGGACGACCCCGCCATCGACCTGCTGATGGCACACACCCCCAGCAAGGGCCAGAAGCTCAGGCTGATCTGGGCCCACACCGGCATCGGCGGCACGCCGGTGGCGCGGGTAGAGGCCCTGCTGGCCAAGTACCCCGGCCTGATGGGCGAGCTGTCTTACCGGCCCGGCCTGACCTGCGAAGGCGGCCAGCTGTGCCCCGAGTGGCGGGCGCTGATGCTCAAGTACCCGGCGCGTTTTCTGATCGGCTCCGACACCTGGGTCAACGGGCGCTGGGAGCAGTACGACAGCCTGATGCAGGGCTACCGCACGTGGCTGGGCGGCTTGCCGGCCGATGTGGCGGCGGGCATCGCGTGGGGCAACGGCGCAAAGCTGTTCGGCTTGCCAGCGCGGCCCTGAATCACCGCCCGCTCAGTCAACGCCCGCTGAGGTGCCCCAGCGGCAGCGCCCCGCCCGCCTTGACCTCGCCCAGCGAAAAGCTGGTCTGCAGGTCTTTCACGTTGGGCAGGTTGACCAGGCGCTGCTGCGCAAAGCGCGAGAAGCTGTCGAGGTCTTGCGCCACCACCTGCAGCTCGAAGGTGCCGGTGCCGCTGATGTAGTGGCAGGCCACCACTTCAGGCAGGGCGCGCACGGCTTCTTCGAGCGCGCGGATGTTGTCGCCGTTGTTGCGCTCGGCGTGCAGGCGCACAAAGGCGAGCACACCCAGGCCGATCTTGTGGCGGTCGATTTCGGCGCGGTAGCCGCGGATGTAGCCGGACTCTTCGAGCGCGCGCACCCGGCGCCAGCACGGTGCGGCCGACAGGCCGACGCGCTGGGCCAGCTCGGCGTTGGTCAGGCGGCCGTCGGCCTGCAGTTCACGCAGGATGGCGATGTCGAATTTGTCGAGGTGTTCCATACACAAACAGGCGGGTGCTGCGTTTCAGGTGGAGGGCGCCAGCGCCTGGCCGTGCTGATGCTGGTGCTGGCGCCACCAGTCGGCAAAGGCGTCGGCGCCCATGGGCCGGGCGATCAGGTAGCCCTGCAGGCGGTCGCAGCCGTGGCTGAGCAAAAAGTCGCGCTGGTCCTCGGTTTCCACGCCTTCGGCCACCACGTCCAGGCCGAGGTCGTGCGCCATCGACAGGCTGGCGCGGATGATGGCCTCGCCTTCGGGGCTGCCGGGCACGCCGGCCACAAAGGATTTGTCGATCTTCAGGCGCGACAGCGGCAGGCGCTTGAGGT
>JAUYSB010000247.1 GCA_030696525.1 Hydrogenophaga sp.
AGGGATCGCCCTGGAAGGTTCCCGTCTGGTGGGTGGTGAGGTTGACCTGGTAGAGCTCGCCCGCCGAGATCGCTTGCTGGATGGCATCGAACGCGCGGTCGAAGTCGGGGCGTCGAGGATCGTTGTCCCAGTCCACCGAGGTGGTGGCGTTGTCGTCGACACGCCACGCCCGTTCTGCTGATTCTTTGTCCAGCGGCTTGTCGTAGACATAGAAGCGGACCAACGCAACGTCGCCCGAAGGTCGAGACTGCGGCTGATAGGCCTGCTCAAAAGCCCGGTCAAATATCCGATTAAAGGCCCGATCAAAGGCCGGTGCCGCCTCGTAGCAAATGTGGCCTACACACCAGGCGCCAGCGCGTGCGAGCGCATCGGCCTGCTCGATGACCGTGATCACCTCATCCAGGGTGCGCGCCGTCAAGCACCGCAGTGGTTGGCCGAAGGCCAGGTGCATGGGCGGGCTGTGTGGGTCGGGTGCGCGAAAGTCGATGAGGGCGGTCGGACGATGGGGATCGCGGTCGTGAGCAGATTGCATGCGCGGATTGTGCACAGGGACGCTGCTTGGCCCACTTAGAATCCGCCCCAATTTGGAGCCATGAAGAAGTCGTGCCCTGCTGTGGGGGCCCGCCTTTGTTCGATGGTCGACCGCGCTGCTGGTATCCATCCGAACCATAGGCGAAGCGTCTTGCCAAGCAACGGGATGGCGATCACAGCCCGTTTCACCGACACACCCAACATAGGGGTCAGAGCACATCCGTGTGCACGCCGTTTGCCTTGACCGCCATTGCCATCGTGGGCGCTGTGCCGTGTTCCAGGCAGTTGAATCACTGGCTTTTTTAGGCTTGATTGTGAATTCCCATTTCGACGTACTCATCATTGGCAGCGGTCTCGCCGGCCTTTCGGCGGCGCTGCACCTGGCTCCCACCCACCGCGTGGCGGTGCTGACCAAACGGGCCATGACCGATGGCGCGAGCAACTGGGCCCAGGGTGGCATTGCCGCTGTGCTGGCTGAGGGCGACAGCCTGGAAGACCACGAGCGCGACACCCATGTGGCCGGTGCCGGTCTGTGCGACATTGATGCCACCCGCGCCACGGTGGCCGGCGCGCCCGACGCCATCCGTTGGCTGCAGGGTCTGGGGGTGCCGTTTTCTGAAGAAGACGGTGAGTTGCACCTCACCCGTGAAGGGGGGCACAGCGCACGGCGTGTGGTGCACGCGGCCGATGCCACCGGTGCGGCCGTGATGGCAACCCTGGTCGAGCGTGTCAGGGCGAACTCAGCCATCAGCGTGCTGGAACACCACACCTTGGTGGACCTGATCCTGAGCGACAAACACGCCAATCTTCCCGGTCCCAGGCGATGTCTGGGCGCTTACGCACTGGATGAGGCACATGACCGCGTCATCGCCTTCACCGCCAGCCACACCGTGCTGGCCACCGGTGGCGCGGGCAAGGTGTATCTCTACACCAGCAACCCGGACACCGCCACCGGCGATGGCATTGCCGCCGCCTGGCGAGCGGGCTGCCGGGTCGCCAATCTGGAGTTCATCCAGTTCCACCCGACGTGTCTGTACCACCCGCACGCCAAGAGCTTTCTGATCAGCGAAGCGGTGCGTGGTGAAGGCGGGCAACTCAAGTTGCCGCCCTCCCACGGTGGGAGGCGGTTCATGCCCGACCACGACGCGCGCGCCGAACTGGCGCCTCGAGACGTGGTGGCACGTGCCATCGACGCCGAAATGAAACGACACGGCCTCGATTGTGTGCACCTGGACATCTCGCACCAACCCCCCGAGTTCCTGCACGAGCACTTCCCCAACATCCTGGCGCGCTGTGCCGAATTGGGCATCGACATCACCCGCGAACCCATCCCCGTGGTGCCGGCGGCCCACTACACCTGCGGTGGGGTGGTGTCGGATCTGGCCGGTCGTACCGATGTGGCCCAGCTTTATGTGTTGGGCGAAACGGCGAACACGGGACTACACGGCGCCAACCGCCTGGCCAGCAATTCGCTGGTGGAGTGCATGGTGTTTGCGCAGGCTGCCGCTGCCGCCATTCGCGAGAGCACGTCGGCGGAAGCACCCACGGTGCGCGCCTGGGACGAAAGCCGCGTGACCGATCCCGATGAGCGTGTGGTGATCTCACACAATTGGGATGAATTGCGCCGCTTCATGTGGGACTACGTGGGCATTGTGCGCACGGACAAACGGCTGGAGCGTGCGGCCAATCGCATCGCTCTGCTGCAGTCGGAGATACAGGCTTTCTATGCCGAATTCCGGGTCAGTCGCGACTTGCTGGAGTTGCGCAACCTGGTGCAAGTGGCCGAGCTCATCGTGCGCTGCGCCCAACAACGCCACGAAAGCCGGGGTCTGCACTTCAACCGGGATTGGCCGAACCTGTTGCCACAAGCCCTTCCAACGGTGCTCGTACCCTAGCCTTGGGCCCACCTGCGCTGTTCCATCAGGAACGGCCGATCGATACTGGCGCTGAGCATCTCGATGTCCCGCGCGGTCACGCCCAGGGACTCAAAGTGCAGGCGCCAGTTGTCGACCACGTTGGCCACCTCTCTCGCGGCCGACCTGGCCTGGGCCGCCGAGAGGCGAAACGCCTTGTGTGCGCTCATCGCGTTCTCCAGCGTGGACTCTGCACCCCGTTCGCCCACACCGATCTGCTGATACCCCAAGTTCTGGCACGAGGGCAGCACATCGAAGGCGGGTGCCAACCGTGGCAACTCCCCTTCGCTGAAAACCAGCGCGTGGTTTTTTTCATGGTCGTCGGTGTTGTCCATGAGGATGTTGAAGACCATCCGCTTGAACAAAGTGCGTTCCATGGCCTGCGCTTCGGCGGCCGGGGCATAGCGGCGAAGGTACTGCGCCAGGTTGGCGTAGCTGAAGTCGCTGCCAACAGCTCTCAGAGCGGTGCGCAGCGACATCGCGTGGTGGCGCGTGGCCGCCGCGCCTTGGCCAACCCACTGGCGATCGAACCGCTGCACAGCAATCGCATGCCCTTTGCCCTGGCCAAGAGAGATGGTGCGGGTGCCAGCAGGTACCAGATGGGCCACGTTCGCCAGCGTCATCGTGGCGTGTTCCACCAGACCTACGTCTATGGCCTCATCGCGCTCTGGAAACTTGACGATGTGGGTCTGACCGTCGATGTTCACCAAGGCTTTGGGCTTGGCGCCCCCCAGCGTCGCCCCAGGGCGGATCAACCGGGCCAGGTGTTCTTCCACCTTTTGACCGCTTTCGATCGCTTGCACCAACTCGTAGATGGCCGATACATCGCTCAAGTGGGGCGCTGGCCCTCTGTTGCAGGGCACATAGCGTTGCGCTTCCAGGGAAATGCCCAACGCCCCGAACCGGTCGTCGCCCGCGAAGAAGAGGTATTCAAAGATGGACAGGCGCTTGGGCGCATCGATGTGTCTGATGACCCGTTCCCCCCATCGGTCGGGTCGCGCATCGTCAAGGGCCCCCGGCAGGTGTTCCGCTTCGGGAAAAAACTCCCCCGTTTGCAAGGGCAGGTCTGGACTCAAGGAGTACCCGTCTTTGATCCATGCGTCCGCGTACTGAAAAACGCCACCCTTGAGGCGCGGGCTCAGGTCCAGCGTGCCCACCAACCGAGGTTCGGCCGGGTTGTGCAGCCAGAACACGAACAGCCTGTCCTGTGGCACGTAGTCATGGGCTTGCACGGCGTTGATCATTCGGGTGCGCCCTTTATTCGCCGAACCGCGCCGGAGACCTTGCGTGCCTCTGCTTCGGCTGCGGCGTAGTCCAGATGGGGGGCCGCCGCGAGGGGCAACTGATCGGACCGCCCGATGAGCCAAAGTGCTGTGGCGTAGGTGCCCATCGAGACCTTGGGATCACCACGCTCCATGCGCAGCAGCGTGGGCGACGTGACGCCCAGGCGCGACGCCCATGCCGCGCGCGACTCACCACGCCGCTTGCGCGCTATTTGCAGATTGGCGCCCAACTCTGCCAACTGGTTTTCGACGGCTGGAGGCAAAAACGCCAGTGACGCGCTGGGCTTGGGCATAAAGATTTGGAAAATACAGATGCCAATTTGTTCTTGAATTGTATTCTGTAATTTCTGAGGCGACGCGAATTCCCGAGTGCGTGAGCCGCAAAGCAGGCGCGACCTTCCCGACGAAGTGTCCTCCTCTGACGGCGCAGGCTGCTCGGCTGCACCCGATGCTGGAATGTCGCAACTGACGGGCGCCGGCAACGCTGGCTCCAATCACCTACTCGAGGGACCCGTGGCAGGACGAGTAATGGTGGCCTGGATCAGTGAAGACGACGCCTTCTGACTTGCCTCTGGGCATTTCTCTGGGCATTTGGCTTCGCCACTGCAGCCCCCGAATCCACCGAATCTTGTTTCTGCCTGATTTTTGCGCACTGCTTGGCAAGTCAATGCCGCTGCGGCCTGGGGGAGTTGTGCCCGCAGTTTTCCACAGGTTTAAGCAGGCGCTTTTGGGATAAGTTGACCAACGCAGTGTCCACCACGAGGCAGCCGCTTGACCGATCTGTTCCTCCCGCTGTCACAACGAACGCTGAACAGAGGGCCAAACTGAGTTTTGAGAGGTTCAAGATGCGATGCAGGCCCGCTCGATCTGGCGGACCTTGGTCCAACTGTTGGTCATGTGTGTGCCCGCGCACTCTGCTGGCGCGTGTGCAGGCGTTCGTTGCGAACGGTTTTGCGGGCCTTCATGAAGATCGTTGCGTAGGTGGCCAGGAAGCGGCTCAGCACGCGGGTTTTCTCCCAGGTCGTCGTCGGGCGTGGAACCGTCCAGAAGCCGTAGTTCCGCAAGAGCTTCCCCGCAATCTGGACATCGGTCAGGGTGGCTGGGATGCGCAAGTCGATCTGGACACGGCGCACAGCCACGATCAGGTCGGCCAGCGCCTTTCGGTATGACACGTCGCTGAACATCCAGTGACGGACGATCTCGGTGTCCGGCATGGTGTCCAGTTCGAACTCGATCTCGTCATCGATCTTTTGAACCATGTCGGGATTCAGTTCCATAGCGCCTTGGCGGTGGGGACTCACCCATTTGGTGGGAGTTGTCATGTTGGTACCTCTTCTGTACTGACCGGGGATCGGTCTTGTTCAGTCAGGTTCTCACAGGTTTCAAATCGCGCAAGAGGGGGTGTAGCCCCCTTTGTCACTATTTCAGATCATCCGTACTTGCTTGAACAGCCCTGCGTATGTTGACCTTGAAGTTTTGCGCAGGCTTCACTTCCGGGGTTTCTACGGGGCGCGCTCGTGCTGGCTCACTTTCTTGCAGCCCAATTTCACGCTGAGGTGGCAATGCCGTGATTGCAGGGCTTTGAGTTTCACTACTAACCTTTTCAGCCGCACTGTATTGACTCACAGCAAGGTTAGCCAGGCCCACAACGACGTCGGGGCGGACACTTTTGGGGCATGAACCAAGAAGACTGAGCAACTTTGTTAACTCCCCACTTTGAACGGTTTTGTCAATCGCTATCGTCAAGCCACTGCCGTGGCATTCCGAGTTGACCGCCAGTATGGCGTTCACCAGCAAAGCTTCGGTATCCATGTTCGGTTCTACCGCGAAATTGGCCAGCTGCAAAACCGAAATGCCCCGCTTCTTTTTCTCAAGCAGCCTGAGCTTTGTGTAGAGAAGCGGATGCAAGTTTGACTCAATAGTCAAGCGATACCGAAGTCTGGTGGGAGTCGTTGCGCTCTGGCTTGCCATTTACTCAATCCTCGCTATAAGCCTCAGCGATTTGGTGAAACCCTTTGACATTGCCAAAGACATGGTCCCCATCAATGTGGATGCGAGGAGAAATTTCGGGATACTTTTCCTCGAGGGCCATTTGCAGAATGTGTGCGCCACCACCACTCAGAATGATGTGGTCAACAACCAGAAAGAGTTCGCCAACGGCTGCGCGCATTTCATCAAACGACGATTGAACGTGGCTGACTACCATTGGCCAATAATCAGCCATGCTGTACGTCTGACCGCCGATTTCGAAGCTATCTGCCTTGGTTCGAATGGCTTTGTCAACACGCTCGATCGCAATTGTGCTGCTCGCCAATGAGGGTCGGATAGAGCGGCAAATTTCAGTAGTGCAACTCAGCGTACCCGTATTTGTTGCGCCGCAGAGCTTGTAGAGCGGGCGAAGGTTGCCATTGCAGGCGTACCAGTCAAAGGTGCCACCGCCCATGTCGAGAACCAGCACCACATGATCCTCTTTGATTTTGCTGCCGTTTTGTGAGTTCATGTAGTTGACCACCGAACCCTGTGGTTGCGGGGTCACGTGAACATTCTTCACATCAACTGTGATTGTTTCGCCCGGCCGTGAATGGCACGGTACTTGATGAATGCCAGTGCAAGCATCCTTCAAATACTCCTTGTGTGTCTTCAGTGTGCTCAGGGGCAAGCCAACCACCAGGTTCTCTAGGATCAGAGTCTTTTGCACGTTGTGGTATCGCGCAATGTGCCAAAGAGCGCCCAGAAACAGTGCTTGGTATCCAGGCGTTTTGCAGTAATCCTCGGAGCCGCGTCGGATCATCCCCTCAGGTCCCACCATCTCAGGCGCTGATGCGCCAACAAAAAACGTTTGGCCTTCAACATTGATGGAAACACCATTGAGGGTCCCAGTCCCAGCGTACTGGGTAAGGGTTTCACCCTTTGCCGGGATGGAGGGAAAGATGCCCGTTCCGATCGAGGCGGCATTGGACGGCGCACCTGTTGTCCGGCCAGTGGTGTATTTGGTCGCGAAGAATCCGACATCGACGCCGGCATCTTTAAGGATCAGGTGTGTAGGCATGGGCATGCTGTGTTGTTGAAGTACCCATTGATCCTAGGCCGCCTGGTGCTGTCGGACTCAGAGCAAGTGTGTCTGTGGAAGCACTTGCTCAGAACGCAGTGCAGATTTTTGCCCTTTTGGACCTTCCCTTTGCATCTGTCTGCTGTCACGGCTTGGCGTCCGGATGGCTGCTATGTCAAAACCTGGGAAAACCGGGGAGGCAAGACAGGTTCGGGGGCAAACTGCCGCCAACTGACGAGAGGTGGGGAAAATTGACGTCCGTTGTCATTGCGCGGGAAAGGATGCGGAAGTTCACCAATAGTTGGGAATCAATGCCGGAAATCGACATGGCAAGTCATGTGGCGGCATCCAACGGGAACATATGTCATTGAGCGGGAGCGCGAGGCGGGGGCGGTCGCGCCACGGGGAAGATGTTGTCCTGGGGCCCGATATGAACTTACTGCCTTCGCGACGGAATCTTCATTTGAAGGAAGACCATCCGCGACCGCGCTAGTCCATGAGCGATGCGGATTTCATCTCTTCCATCGCGGATATGTCGCAGTTGAACTACTGCCAAAAAAATCATCAGCACAACAGTCTTCCCACAGTGAGTGAGTAAAAAATGCTTTAAAAACAACAACTTGCATCTGCATACGTCCAGTGAAAAGACCAGTGAGTGGAAAAACCAAACTGACCTCGGGTGTGGATAACAACAAAACGTGGTATAGAATCCGCAACATCACGGCCTAGCCTGATCGAGCTGTCGAGCAGCATCTATTTCAATTAAGTGTTTCAGGCTGTCTTCCTCAGGGGAGCAGCACAAGACCGAGGCTTAGGCCCGGCAGCATCGACGGTCTGCATGACTGTCAATGGAAGATTGCGCTCCAACTCGATTTGAGAGTCGCAGATCAACAAGTCAGAAGGCCCCGGCCCCTGGCGAGCATCGTAAAAGTCGGATTCCACCCGGCGCGTTCACTTCTGAACGTCATAGGCAAGGCCATGGCCGAGCCACCAGAACATAGTTCCCATCAACAAGCAGGAATCCTCAACTGAGGGGCCAACTCGCCGCACGCGCCATTGCGTACCGCCGACTGGCATCACCTGCTTGATCAAACAGCTTCAGGGCTGGATAGGAACATCAATTTCGGGCCACTCAGGTGCCCGATCTGGCGTCATCCCAATTTTGATGACAACGACCCGGAACAGCCCATCATTGGGTGCTCCATGCTCCGCACAGCGGGGGGTGACTGCCTTGGAAAGCAGATCTACCGGTTCACGATGCTAAAGACCATCAGTCCCTTGCCAGGCTTCAGCAATGAAGAGTCCTGGAACCTCCTGAAAACCTCCGACCGACAAGTCAGCCTGTTCACCTGACCCGGTCTAGCCCAAGGGGCACCTGGTGATAGCCATCCATTAAGTCGGCTTCCACCAGGTGCTCTTGGATCAGTGTCAATGTGCGTGGAGAAGTCCAAGCACGATGAAACCGAAAGGATGGTACCGATGACGAAAGACGCTAAAAGCCAAGAGAAGAAGGATGAAGTTCGCCGGCTGAACAACAAGTTCCACGCAGACCGGAAGAATGGCAAGTTCCACAAGACGGTCAAGAAACTCGACGAGACTGAGTTGGGAATGGGAGAGACCATTATCGCGCGGGCCATCGCGTTGTATCCAGGACAAGTCGACGCGCAGATTGACTACGTCTTCGATCACCAGCGGGTTTTTGCGGCGATTGGGAAAACCCGGCCCCTTGGCGAGACGACGCTGCAAAACTATCGCGAGCGCACAAAAAGCTACTTCCGGCGCAAGGCGAGGTTGAACATGCGTTCGAACAGCATCTTGGAAATCACGACGAAGCAGAACCGACTTGTTTTCGAGGATATGAAAGCAGAGGGTCTGAATGTTGGCTATATGGCCAACGTGAACACCACGATGAGGCGCTTCTGCCTGTGGCTCAAGAAGCCTGATGTTTGCCCGCCCATGGAATACATCTTCCCCGACAAGGCAGACCGCACACGGAAATTGTCAGCCACTGAGCGTAAGGATTGGGGCGATGATCAAGAAGAGATTGGAGAGATCATTGCGGCTGTGGAGAAGGATTGCCAGGTCGCCGGGTGCGTTCTGGATCTGGCGTGGAACTTTGGTTTGAGAGTGAGAGAAGCACTGCAACTGCGCCCGAAGGAATCGATCCGCGGAAGCCTTTTGCACATCAAGCGCGGAACGAAGGGTGGAAGGCCGCGAGTTGTTCCAATTGAGACACATGAGCAACTTAGGGTGTTGGCACGGTGTACTGAAATTGCGGAAGGCGATAAGGAGGGAGTGATGCGGCACAAGCCTGGCATTAACTACAGCCAGACGTTGAACCATTTCCGGTACATCGTGCGCAAGAACGATGTCACGCGCAATGGTCGTGGGAAAACGCCGCACGGTTTACGCCACCAGTTTGCCAATGACCAGTACGAATTTAAGACAAAGCACAAGTCACCGGTTCGTGGTGGCGGTTTGGTTGATCCTGAGGTCCTGGTTGATGCTCAGCAAGAGATTACTGAAGTGTTGGGACATTCGCGCACGTCTATTACTTCGGCGTACACCGGCAACTACCGCAACATGACGCGAGTTGCAAAAGCCAACGTGGAGAAATTGATCTTGAAGCTTGAGGGTGATTCAGAGCTGAGGGATTTGGTGAACCAACTTGGCGCGTCAGCCATTTATGTCTGCGGTGGACATGCTGATGGTGAGGCAGTGAAGCCCATTTCGACGGTGTTGATGAGCGTGGATATGGGAGATCAGTCCATTCCTCAGGACGTTGAGTTTCGGATGACGCGACGCGCAAAACAGATTTTGGGCTGCAAGGTGGTGGGGCTCTGCAATAACGAGACGCTGAGCGTGAATCTGTCTCGCCTTGAGCTGGTGAGATTGGCTGCTGGTGGCGGGGCTGCGGGTGCGATCTCGGGTCAAGTGAACTGAAGGTGGTTGAGATGAAGCTGGTAAAGCAAGCTCAAGGTGATTTGTTGCGTGGCGCGGATGCTGGCCGTAACGGCTATGAGACGGGGATGTATGACGCATTTCTGGCATGTGTTCAGGCCTCAGTGCGGGGGGTGAAGCTGCCGCCCTTCACGGTGGGGGAGAGACTGAAGGTCAGCGGGCCCATGCAGGTGTGGAAGCGCACGGTTGGGAAATTGCCCTTCGTGGGGGTCGATGAGGCCGTGATCGCTTTGCCCGATGTGGATGCAGCTGAGCCGTGCCCGGTGGTCGTGCTCACGCCGGTGGTGGGTGCCGATTCCATGGAGTGCGTTGAGGTCGACCAGGATCTGCAGGGAGGCGGTGACGCTGACCAACAGAGTTTGGATGACTCAGTGGCCACCATGAGGGTTGATGCGGTGGGTGTGGTTGGGAAGGTAGATCAGCGAGCGCCGACGGCCGTGGGGGGGACAAACTCTGGCGGGCTGGTGGACCTGAGCCTGGACATGTCTTGGCTCAATGACGGGCTGGGCCAGATGGAAGGTTGGGGCCGACTGGTCGAGATCCATGGCCAGCGCTTGGCCAAGGCCACCAGTGAGCAGTTCGAATCGGCGCGTCTGCTGCCTGTTCTGTGCTTCATGGCGCGGGCGCTGGGGGAGCATGCTGTATTGGGAAACACAGTTGGGTCCGAGGGGCAGAGCGCTTCTTTTGAGCAACGCGATGCAGAACCCTCGAGTGGGGAGCTTGATTTCGGTGGGGTTGATCCGCTGGATGTTCCGTTCGGGTTTGAAGGAATCGCACGGGATGGGTTTCAGGTGGTGGGCCAACAGAGTTTTGTGACCACTGAGCGCGTGCTGCGGTATGCGGTGGACGGTCTGGAGAGCAACCAGGTCAAGTACATCAACCTGCGCCGAAGCGTCAATTCGCTCCTGCACGATGCGGCCGTACTTGGCTGGCTGGAACAGCGCAGCGTCAAGCTCGAGGGTGGACCGCGCGTGAACATCTGGACGTTCCTGCCGGAAGGAATCGAGTACGTGGGTACCGCACTGCTGGCGCGCGAGAACACTGCCCGGGTCAGCCTCGGCATCCCCATGGCCCGCATCTGCTCTGAATTGAGCGTCGAGGAACGCGAGGAACGTCGTGAGGTACTGAAGGCACGCCGTGAAAGCTTGGCCAAGCGTGGTGTACCGGCCAGCGGTACCGGGAAAAAGTCTGTTGTGACCCGCAAGGAACTGGCCGACTCGCTCAGCCAGGGCGCGATCGACAAGCAGCGCTCACGGGTGCAGGCCGCCGGCGCCTCGATGTGGGCAGGCCTTTTCGCCGCCTGAAACGGCCAACCTCAAAACTCTGTTGGGAAACACCATGCCACGAGTCGTTATGGAGCTGGGCGAGTTCGACAACAAGAGTCTGGACGGGAAGGTCCGCGAGCGGGTTCGCCAGATCAGCATTGCTGCCTCCACGACCGACGAGCTCGAGCAGGCCGTCGACGCTGCCCAGCGCAAAGGCTGGGCACCCGTGGAATTGATGCGCGGCACCGATGTGCAAACCGGCTGGCCCTGCATCTGGATGTCAAAACTTGTTGGGGAGTCCGCAACCGCCTGATTACCGCCTCTCAGCAGAAGCCACCCGCATGGGTGTTCTTTTCACAACCCAGCCTTGATTCATCACGGGACTCCGTCCCTTTTAAGCATCGCAACCCCATGAACAGTCCGATCGCAGCAGTCGATAACAAGCAACTCCGTGAAACCACTGAGGCGTGTTCTCAGTCCACAAGACAGGGGTCCACACGACATTTGCCACGGCTTGAGCCGACAGCTCAGGAAGTGAAAGCGTTCTGGAGAGAGAAGCGCATTCCCAAGAAGGCTGGACAGCACTACGAGAGTCCAGGCCTGCCGCCTATGCGCCTGGTCATAGGCGACAACTGGCTCATTGACGATGAGGTTTACTCCATTCGTGACGTCAATGCCTGCTGGGTGGAAAACAATGAGGTGATCGGATACGCCAAAGGCACGCTCTTTGGTGGAGCAACACCTGAGACGATGATCGATTCGGAAGAAATGATCCTTGCCTGTGACGAAATCAGCCAGCACACCTATGACGTCGCGGAAATGCTGTACGCGTCCCATTTTCTGAACTACCCCTTCATGGAGGTCGGGGAGACCATGCAGTGGCTGGCTGAAGTCGGCATCGTGGAGGTTCACCCCAAACACCGTGGCAATGGTCTCGGGGTCAAAATGGGACTCCAATTCATGGACGTCCTCAGATCCAAAGAGGCCATTGGCTTCTTCTTCTTCAAGCCATTTCCGTTGCAATATTCACAGGGCGATGGGCCGCGCAAGTACTTCGACCCGGAAATTCACGTTGAGGATTTTGAACGGGACAGAAACAAGCTTGTTGGACTGTACGAGCGTGCATGGGGGGCCAAAGTGATGCCGGGGGCTACTGATCACATGTGGCTTCCAGGGTCGCCAACCACGCTGCAGGAAATCCACGCCAGAGGCGACAAATGGAGCTTCCGATTCAAAGTCTAGTCAGTAGTCAGCTTCATGGTGCGCCCCACAGCTGGGGCACGACGCATGCTGCTCGACTATGCCAAGCGCGAAGAGGTGGAGTTCGAACCGGTGTGACAGTCGGTGCGGCGGCCGGGGCTATAAATTGCCTATTAAAGTACACACAAGTCCATAGATTATGGGAGAATTTGCCTATCCAGATAGGTAAATTGCATGTCCCCGTACATTGAGATCCACCACAACGGACAGTGGCACCGCGCAGCCAAGTTGCACGTGCTTGGGGAAGATCGCATCCGCGTGGACTACGACACGGGTTACCTGTTCAGTCACGAATCACAGCCCATTTCCCTTGGCCTGCCTCTGAATATGGACCCCTATGCGGGTGCGGCCGATGATCTGCAAGGCTTGGCTCCACCAGACCCAACCCCCGCTTTCCTCTTTGACCTGGTGCCACAGGGCAGGGGGCGTGAGTTCCTGCTCGGGCTGCTCGGCATGCGCAGTGATGCCACCCAAATCGTCCCTCTGATCATGAATGGGGCTTTCAACCCCATTGGTCGCCTTCGAGTGACCACCGCCATGGACTTCTATCGCGCCCAGGTGGAGAAGGACTCAACGCGGGACTACCTTGATGGCTTCACCCTCAAAGACATCGCAACCAAGAGCGAGGACTTCCTCGACCACCTCTCCGTGCACGCCATGCTGGCGGCCGGCACCACGGGTGTGCAGGGCGTAGCACCGAAGTTCTTGCTCAACCAGGACGCCCAGGGCCGCTGGTTTGCCGACATGGCCCTGCCGGATGAGGCAGTCGAGTCACACTGGCTCGTCAAACGCCCGCGCGGTCGCAATCCTGAGGACCGCACCGTGCTGCGCAATGAAGCGGCCTACCTGCGCGTGGCCGCGCGCATGGGGCTTCGCACCCACGGCAAATCCGCTCTGCATGGCGACATGCTCTTCGTGCAGCGCTTTGACCGAATCGTTGAGGCTTCGGGTGTCGTGCGACTCCATCAAGAGTCCCTGGCCAGCATTGCCGGGCTCAAAGGCTTTGCCGTGCCCACCGATCACAACGCGCTGATCAAGGCCTTGCGTGTGCACGCCACCGACCCCACCGGCGAAACGGTCGAGTACATCTTGCGTGATGCGATGAACCAGGCGCTGCGCAACACCGACAACCACGCGCGCAACACGGCCATGCAGATCCTGCCTGATGGAACCTGCCAACTCACCCCGGTTTTTGACTTCTGCCCGATGTTCATGGACCCTGAGGGCATTTCCCGGGCCGTGCACTGGCGGGACATGGCCGGCAAGCGCATTGAAACCCTCACAGAAGCCGTCGAGCAGCTGGTGGTGGCCGATGATGAGAAAACCACCATCGCGCAGCGCCTGAAGGCGTTTGGCAACGATCTGGAGAAGCTGCCTGCCATCTGTCGTGATGAAGGCGTTGAGCCTGAGGTGCTGGAGCAGTGCCAGGGCGCCATTAAGCGTGTCGCACGCGAGCTGCAGGCCATCCCCGTCAAGCCCTCTCGCGCGCCGCGCAAGCGCGTAGCTACAACCCAAAAGCCTCGCGCGAAAGGGCACTGATCGTGGACAAGCGACTTTCCCCTGACAGAGACAGCGCGCAGGACGACGCGCGCCGGCTTGAGCTGTTCCAGCGGCTGCGCGAGAACGACATCAGCATTCCAGAAGCCGTTCGCCTCATGCAGCGCATCTCACGGCTGACACAGCCTGAATTTGCGGAACATCGTGGCGTGAGCACCCAGGCCTTGCGCCAGATCATCAGCGGCAAGGGCAACCCCACGGTGGACACGCTCAACAAGATCGCGGGCATCTTCGGCCTGGAGGTCGGCTTCGTGCCCAAGAAGCCAAGGCGAAATTGAATTGGGAACCACAGCGTGTGGCCGTCATGGGCGGTTGGTCGCAGGCATGGCCAAATGCTGGCGCCTCCTTCATTGACGCCTCACACTGAGCTTAGTTGGCAACCTCGTAAGCGTCGTGGCCTCAAGGCCCTTCTTGTGAGGAGCGGAGGGTCAATGCAGGATATGTCCATATGCAAGACAGTGGACACACCCCAGAGTGAAACGGGCCGACGGTGGAGCGAGTCATGCGCAACGGCAAGCGCATCTACGTCTCGGCCTTCAAGGCCTGGCTGGTGGAGCAGGCGCTCAGACCTGAGGTTTCGGTTGCCGGCCTGGCACTTCGCCACGGCGTCAACGCCAACCAGCTTCGCAGCTGGATGAAACTCGAACACTGGCAGTCCTCCCCTCCTACGTTGTTGCCGGTCACGGTCGTCGCAGACGCTCGGCCAGCTGAGGTGGTGGCCACCACAAACGCCCGCCAGCCCGAGGCAGTGATGGAGATTGAGGTGCGCGGCCCAGTGGATACCGAGCAACTCAAGGCGGTCCTGGCCGTGGTGCGCGCATGATCGGTCTGCCAGCAAACACGCGGGTGTGGATCGTGGCCGGCCACACCGACATGCGCAAGGGCTTCGACGGTTTGGCGGCGATTGTCCAGGGTGCCCTGAGCGAGAACCCATTCAGTGGTCACGTCTTTTTCTTTCGGGGTCGGCGCGGCGACATCCTCAAAGTGCTGTGGTTCGACGGCCTGGGTTTGCTGCTGCTGAGCAAGCGGCTCGAACGTGGCCGCTTTGTCTGGCCGCAGGCAGCATCCGGCGGCGTGTCCCTGTCTGCCGCCCAACCGTCGATGCTGCTTGAAGGTATCGACTGGCGCATGCCGGCGCACACCCAGCGTCCCGATCTGGCGGCGTAAAGCTTGGCAGTTGCGGGTCATTCCCGATGAGGTAAGACAGCGGATTTGGGCATACTCAAGAGCGTGCCTGCGCCCCATCAACCACCCCAGAACATCGACGAATTGCTGCGCCTCATCGCGGCGCGCGACAGCGAGGTGGCACTGCTCAAGTTGATGGTCGACAAGCTCAAATTGCAACTGCTGCGCCGCGTTCGCTCCGAGTTCGGTACGTCCAGCGAACAGTGGTCGGCGCAGATGGAATTGATCGATGGTGGCCAAGCCGAGGTGACCACCCAAACCAAAGCGGTATACAAACAAGCGCCGACCAACGACGCGCAGATCGACCGCAGAATGCCCGCGCACCTGCCGCGCGATGTTCGGGAGCACTTGCCCGAGATCAGCGACACCCACCAGGACACAAATGACCAGTCGTGCGGGTGCACCGCTTGTGGCGCTCGGCTGCGCAAGATTGGGACCTGTACCTGAACAGCGGCAAGGACGAGACGTCTATCGCGGCACAGGCGCTCAGACGCATTGCGGATCTGTATGCCATCGAGCGCGACATTCGGGGACAGCCTCCCGATGTTCGACAGGCCCAACGCCAGGCGCGGGCCGGGCCGTTGCTGCAGGAGATGCACGCCTGGCTCAGCCAGTTGGTTGGGCGGGTGTCGGCCAAATCGGAGTTGGCCAAAGCCATTGACACAACCTCTCGGGGTCACGCTCGCCATCCTGGTTCTTGGTCGAGCTGGGTGCGGCTATCAAGGTGGCGTCCACCACTGTGCCTTGCTTGAGCATCAAGCCTTTGTCGGCCAAGGTGGCGTTGACCACGGCCAGTATCTGCGGGGCCAGTTGGCGTTCTTCGAGCAGGTGGCGAAAGCGCAGGATGCTGACTTGGTCGGGGATGCGCTCGACGCTGGAGAGGCCCGCAAACTGGCGGTACAGCGCAGTCTCGAACAAGGCTTCTTCTATGGCCAGGTCGCTCAGGCCGACCCATTGTTGGAGGATCACCAGCTCAAAGGGCGGGCGCCCGGTCTTGGCCCGTGGTGCGTTCGGTGCAATCAGCGACCGCAACTCTGTCTACGGCACCACCAGGTCCATCTCGTCGAGGAACGCGGCTTTGCGCGTGCGCCGCATGCTCAGGTTCAGGCCGAGTTCTTGTTGGGTCATGACGCCATTGTTCCTGCCATGCCTCGCTCACGCCATTCGGGCTTGACCGGGGTTTTGAACACCCTCCCCTGCTTTTTGCTGCGCTGCTTGTTTCCTCATCTCCCCTGCCCTGCAGTCAGTGAGATCCAACTCCGATCTAGGTTGCTGACTTGCCAGGGAGTGATTTCGATGACTTCCTCACCGCCGACGCATGGCCAAGTGTCGGTGTCCATGCATGCCTTGAATGCCGCGATGGCGTGCTGGTATTTGCGTTCTCCCTCCTCAAGCAATGAAAACCCAGAGCGGCGGGCGGCTGTGCTCAGCGGCTCCGCGTTCTCAACCGTCATGAAAACAAAGGGCAACGACGTTGACCTCCCTGCAAACAGGCATTCGGCCAGCGAGTACATATAGGCCTGCATGTCGTAGTGCAGGGACAGTGCGTGGCGGGTCCAAGCTGGGGTGTGTGCGTAGGCGGTGGTCTTGACGTCGAAGATCGCCTCTGGATGGAGCAAGTCGACCCGGGTGCGGCATGCTACGCCCACGGTCGGATCGGTGTAGTAAATGCCGGCCTCCGGCTCTCCTTCGGCAACGAAGTCACCGAATTTACGACCCATGACGGGTTGATTGTTCAGGCGTTCAACGGCCAACTTCGCCAGTGCGTGTGTCGGCTCGTCGATCACGTGCATCCCTGGTCGCGCTTGTCGGAACTCCATGAAATCGCGATCGGTTCCGCTTGATTTTTTGGCGCCTGGGTAGATCGCCACTTCGCCAAAAAACTTGTGTGGTTCCAAGCACAAGGTGTGTACCAGGGTGCCGAACTCCATGGACTTGCTCGAAATTGACTTTCGGCGCAGCAAGTGGTGCATATACGTTGCCGGTGAATCCAGCAAGTGCTTCAGCATGCTGCAGGACTGAACATCCGCTTGAGCGTGGTAGTCGGCAGCGGGTTGGTTCAGCACCTTGTGCGAGGCGGGTGAGACGCCTGGGATGGATTGCTGGAGAAACAGGTTGCGATTGGTCGATGACATACGCTCAAGTTACCGCACAAGTCCAAATGCGCAAGGGGCTAGCGATCGGGACACTCAGCAAAGCGTTGGTGGTGCGATGCCAGTATGTTGCCCCCTCCCCCCACTTGCGCTACAGAAGAAGTGTGAGATTCTTTTTTCACGAGGCCAAACCCTTGGCCTGAATGGAGTCTCTCATGCAGAGCTGCAAATCGCTCGTCGGCCAGTATCGGTTGAACGCGCTCACTCTCAATCGAGACCTGGTTGCCCGGGTCGACGAAGAAATTGCCTTCGAACTTGACATGACGCCCGACGACGCCTTGTCACAGCACTGGATATTTCAGGACAGGATGTATTCGGCTGCGCTTGCTGACCTGGTTGCAGCGGTTCGCACGGTTCAACAAGTGGCAGTTATGCCTGGGGTGCTCTCCGACGTGCAGCTTGCAGCCAAGTGGCTGCGCAACCACGGCTATTGGTATGAACCCAGGCCTCACAGTGCCGTTTCAGAAGCCTGTTTGTTTATCCATTTCCTTGTTGCCAGTTCAATGACTGTGCGTAGGGCTCGGAGCTTGATTGCCGACGCCAAAGGCAGCCTGATACAACGAGTAGGCCTCCAGTCGAAGGCGCCTCGCCGGCAGTGATTGGGTATGTACTCAGAGAAGTTTTGTACTCGCCGGCGCGCTGTCCGTAGGCATTGTTCAGATGCACCGAAAACTGGGTTTGTAGGCCGTCTCTGGCCACGAATCTGTCCACCGATCACATCCCTTGCTTTTCGGTCAGTCGGTCGAAAAAATTCTTCGATTCATCCAAGTTTGGGTCTTGCGCGTTTGAGGTCCTCGCGTATTTTGAATGAGAGCGGACCACATCGGTCCTCTCTCAAACCCAATCGACAAAGGACGATTATTTCCATGCAAACCCGCTTTTCTATAGTCACCATGGCCGCGGCCTCAGCACTCTTGTCTGCCTGTGGCGGTGGCGCCGTCGATGACACGCCAAAGGTGTCCGCTGGCACTTTGCCAATTCAGACGGCGGCAGTGCCCGGTTCCTATCTCACGGCCGGCCTGGGCGATGCGCTGGATTTTTTGAACCGCGAACGCCTGCGCTGCGGACTTGGTGTCTTGAAGCAAAACGCGATGCTGGATGAAGCGGCAAAAAATCATGCCCTGTATGTCAGCTCCCGTAGCAATTTTGGTGACCCGCACTGGGAGACCCCGGGCGAACCAGGTTTCACTGGCATCACACCCACCGATCGCGCCCAGGCCCTTGGGTATGCGGCTCCGAGTGGCGAGGTTCTCGAAGTGGGTGTTTTGCCATGGATGGAGAGAGACGGCGTGCATGGTAGCTAGCCGCTGTACGCAGCGGCGCGCACATCTAGCCGCACAAACAGTCGAAAGTGTCCGACGTGGCCTGGAGGTGTCGTCTAGAAGCCCAGTGCGCCAGATGCGTCCTTGATCAGTCCTAGGTTTTTCTATAAAGTCCGTAAAAACGGAAAATAAAGGCGAGCTAGACTCTTTTATGAAACATTCACCCGATTCAACGATGCTTCCCTACGAGGTAGAGGAAGGTTTGACCACGTTGGGTGATCGAGTGAGTGCTGTGCGTCGCACGCTGGGGTGGACGCAAGAGGATTTGGCGGCCAAGGCTGGGGTGAACAAGAAGACGGTCCTCAATGTGGAGCATGGCCGGCCCAGTGTGGGGATCGGGCACCTGTTGAACATCCTGTGGGCCTTGGATTTGATTGGTGAACTTCTGCCGGCGTTGGCCAAGCTGGGGAAAACCGATGAGGCGGTGAGCCTGCTTGAGCGCTCACTGCCGAAACGGATTCGTGGGACACGCTCATGAGTGACACCTTGAAGCCGGTGTGGGTTTGGCTCCCCGGGCAGGTACAGCCTACCCAGTGTGGTGAATTCGAGTTGCAGGGTCAGGTCGGGCGGTTCCACTACTTGGCCGATTACCTCAAGCGTGCTGATGCCGTGGCACTTGACCCCTTGCACCTGCCCTTGAAGCGTTCAGAGTTCTGGGCCAGGGAAACGCGGCAAGAAGGCTTGTTTGGGGTGATACGTGACGCACGTCCGGAGGGCTTCGGACTGGCGTTGTTGGAAAAGCGCCATGCCCGCGAAGACCTGGGCAACATGGAGATGTTGGAGCTGTCAGAAGGTGATGGCGTCGGTGCGCTGGAAGTCTGTGACGACATCGAGCGCAAGAAGGCCTTCAAAGCACCGCAGCTGAGCCAATTGCTGGCCGCCTTGCGTGACTTGCCCGAAGAGCGTCCCAGCAGCCAGGCCGCTCGCGAAGTGCAAGGCATTTATGGAACGAGCCTGGGGGGCGAGCGGCCGAAGCTGACTGTGGAACACCAGGGGCAGTTGTGGATTGCCAAGCTACAGGACCGTGGTGACGGACCAAATAACCCCTTGCGAGAGTACGTGGCCATGACGCTGGCCCGGGAGTGCGGAGTCAATGCGGCGGAGGTGCAATTCCACCTTGAAGGCCATCGTCAGGTGGTTCTGGTCAAGCGATTCGATCGGAACGTCTTACCCGATGGGGACGTACAGCGACATCTCTACTCCAGCGCGCACACCTTGCTGCGATTGGACAAGGAAGCAGCTGGCGCACGCCATCGGTCGTTTGTGATGCTCGCACATGAGCTGCAGCGTTGGTGCGCCCGAGCGGGCGTGAATATGTCGGCAATGAAGCACGAGTTGTGGCGCCGCGTTGCCTACAACTCCTTGTGCGGCAACTTCGATGACCATGCGAGGAACCACGGCTTGCTCTACAGAGCTGGGC
>JAUYSB010000009.1 GCA_030696525.1 Hydrogenophaga sp.
AACCGTCGAAGGCAGCGGGCCGGCCTCAAACGCATGTTTCTGCATGCGTGGCGGCTGGGCTTGACGCACCCCGTCAGTTCGGAAATGATGGAGTTGAAATCGGAGTTGCCAGTCGAATTGCTGCCTTGGGTGAAATTCACCTGATTTTTACAATGCCTTTGAAGTGACGGGCAGAAGTCGGTGGAATTGTGTGTAAACTCGCCCTCGCTTTATTCATATTCTTTTTTGGGGAAATTCCATGGCCAGTTATTCCGAACTCATGAACCAGGCTCAGGCTTTGATGGCACAGGCCGAGCAGGTGCGAAAACAGGAGTTGGCATCGGTGATTGCCGACATCAAAACGAAAATGAAGGAATACGGCATCACCGTGGCCGATCTGGGTGGCGCAGCAACCACCACGCGCAAGTCGCCCAAGGCCAAAGCAGAAGCCCGCGAAGCCAAATACCGCGGCCCCAACGGCGAAACCTGGGCCGGTGGTCTGGGCCGCAAGCCGGAGTGGGTGCGTGCCTTGCTGGCCGCCGGCAAAAACATCGAAGACTTCCGCATCTGACCCTGCTGCTGCAGGTGTCACACCAGGGGCGCACAATGCGCCCCTTGTCATTTTTGCCTTTTGGTCCCAGTCATGACCCGACGCCGCTTTGACCTCATCGCCTTCGACTGGGATGGCACCCTGTTCGATTCCACGGCCATCATCACCCAGTCCATCCAGGCCGCCGTGCGCGACGTCGGCGGGCGCGAGCCCAGCCGCGAGCAGGCCAGCTACGTGATCGGCATGGGGCTGATGCAGGCGCTGGCGCACGCCGCGCCCGACGTGCCACCCGAGAAATACGCCGAGCTGGGCGCGCGCTACCGCCACCATTACGCCAGCCGCGCCGACGAGCTCAGCCTGTTCGACGGCGTGCTGCCCTTGTTGGCCGACCTCAAGGCGCGCCAGCACTGGCTGGCCGTGGCCACCGGCAAAAGCCGCCGTGGCCTGGACGAGTGCCTGCGCACCGTCACCCTGCAAGGCCTGTTTGACGACTCGCGCACCGCCGACGAAACGGCGGGCAAGCCCCATCCGCTGATGCTGCAGGAGCTGATGGCCGTGTGGGGCGTGCCGCCCGAGCGCACCCTGATGATTGGCGATACCACCCACGACCTGCTGATGGCGCAGAACGCCGGCTGCCCCAGCGTGGGCGTGGCCTACGGCGCGCACGACCACGCCGGCTTTGAGGCGCATGGCCCCCTGTTTGTGGCGCACACGGTGCGCGAGCTGCACGACTGGCTGCTCGCGAACGGCTGAACTTTCAGCGGGCGTGTGTCACGCCGCCGTCCACCACCAGGGTTTCGCCCACCACGTAATCGCCCGCCCGCGAGGCCAGGTAGATGGCCGCTGCCGCCAGGTCTTCGGGCTGGCCCACGCGGCCGGCCGGAATGCGCTGGCGGGTGGCTTCCTCCTCATCCCGCGCCGCGCGGTTCATGTCGGTGGGGAAGGCGCCCGGTGCGATGGCGCTGACCACGATCTGCTCGCGGATTAGCTGCAGCGCCATGCGTTTGGTCAGGTGGATCAGCCCGGCCTTGCTGGCGGCGTAGGGGTAGGTTTCCAGCATGTTGACCGACAGCCCGTCGATGGACGCGATGTGGATGACCTTGGCCGGCCGGCCGCGGGCCGCCACCGCCGCGCGCAAGGCGGGCGCCAGTGCCTGGGTCAGGAAAAACGGCGTTTTCAGGTTCAGGTCCACCACCTTGTCCCAGCCGCTTTCCGGGAATTCGTCAAACGGCGCGGCCCAGGCGGCACCGGCGTTGTTGACCAGGATGTCCAGCGTGGGCTCGCGTGCCAGGTAGGCCTGCTTGAGCGCCGCGATGCCGGCCGGGGTGGACACGTCGGCCGGCAGCGACACGCACTGGCCCAGGGCCGAGAGCTCGCGCGCCGTGGCGTCACACGCTTCGGCCTTGCGGGCGCTGATGTAGACGCGGGCGCCCTGGGCCAGAAAGCCCTCGGCGATCATGCGGCCGATGCCGCGCGAGCCGCCGGTGATGAGTGCGCTGCGGCCGTGCAGGGAAAACAGGTCGGAGGTGTCCATGGCGCTGGGAGTGGGTGGCTGAGGCGGGAAGGCTAAACCGGCTTGCCGCCGGCACCCGTCACCTGGGTGCCACCGTGCGCCGCGCAAGCCGCCGGCGCCGCGTCCAGCGGGTTTTCAGAATCCAGAGCAGGCTGGCCAGAAAGTAGACCAGCACACCACACACGCTGGCCACGATGGCCAGGCCCACCACCAGGGGCTTGCCCACGGTGGTCAGAAACGCCCAGCCTTTCTCCAGGTGCTCGCGCACGCCTTGGGCCGGCACATCCACCGCGGGGGCGGGCTCCAGCGCACGGGCGGCAGCGGCGTCGCTGAGGGCCGGCTCCTGCAGCACCCAGCGGCCCAGGTGGTAGGCGCCGTAGTACACCGGCCCGAACGTGACCGGGTTGGTCACCAGGGTGCTGG
Organism: Hydrogenophaga sp.; assembly: GCA_030696525.1. GTDB lineage: Bacteria > Pseudomonadota > Gammaproteobacteria > Burkholderiales > Burkholderiaceae_C > Hydrogenophaga. The sequence continues at coordinate 2,466 of JAUYSB010000009.1, forward strand.
CCACCGCCACCGGCAGGTTGGCGCGCAACAGCACGGCCAGCGTGGCCGACAGCGGCATCTGCGCCACCGGCACCAGCAGGCCAAAAAAGATGCCCAGGGCTAGACCGAGCGCCAGGCCTTTGCGGCTCATGTGCCACAGGCGCGGGTGGTGCAGGGCCGGCCCCAGCCAGCGCAACCAGCGGTTGTTGTGCAGCGATTCCCGGGTGGGCAGCCAGCGGGCGAGGCGTTTGTTCATGGATGTGGTGCAAGTCGTGGGCAGGCCGCGCAAGGGTGACAGCGCCTTGGAGTATGCTCGCGCCCTCCCAGTTCTGCCCTGCGGCCCACATGCCATGTTGCCACTGCAAGAAATCCTGTTTTCCCAAGGGTTCGGCACCCGCCGAGTGTGCTGCGGCCTGGTCCAGCAGGGGCTGGTGCAGGTGGGGCCCGAGCGCGCGCCGTGCACCGACCCCTGGGCCGAGTTCAAGACCGACGGCTTGCGCTTCACCGTGCAGGGCCAGGACTGGGCGTTTCACGAGCGTGCCTACCTGTTGCTGCACAAGCCGGCCGGCCACGAGTGTTCGCAGAAGCCCAGCAACCACCCGAGCATTTTTTCGCTGCTGCCCGGTCCCCTGCGCGCACGGGGCGGCGGTGCGGCGGCCGGCGTGCAGGCCGTGGGCCGGCTCGACCAGGACACCACCGGCCTGCTGCTGATGTCGGACGACGGGACGTTCATCCACCGCATGACGTCGCCGCGCCACCACGTGCCCAAGGTCTATGAGGTGGGCGTCAAGCACCCGCTGGACGACAAACAGGTGCAGCGCCTGCTGGACGGCGTGGTGCTGGACGACGACCCGAAACCGGTGCGCGCCGCCGCCTGCGAAGCCATCGAGCCCCACCACCTGCGCCTGACCCTGACCGAAGGCAAGTACCACCAGGTCAAACGCATGGTGGCGGCGGTGGGCAACCGGGTGGAGACGCTGCACCGCTCGCGCATCGGTGATCTGGTGCTGCCGCCCGACCTGAAGCCTGGCGCCTGGCGCTGGCTCACGGCCGACGAGGTGGCCGCTCTCTACAAAAAACCCGCGCCAGCCGCCGCGCGTTGAAGCCGGCCGCGAGGCCGACTGGCCGTGCGTGTATTCTTGACCGATGGGTTTGATTTTTGATTCTTTCTGGCGCGCGGTGGCCTACTGCCTGCACCCGCGGGTGATCGCCTTGTCGGTGCTGCCGCTGCTCCTGATGGTGGCCTTGTCGTTCGCGCTGGGCTATTTTTTCTGGGAACCGGCGGTGGCGGCGGTGGCGGCCTGGCTGCAGAACTACGAACTGGTGGGCGTTTTCCTGAACTGGCTCGACCAGGTCGGCGCGGGCGCCTTCCGCACGGTGTTTGCGCCCCTGCTGGTGCTGGTGGTGGCCACGCCCGGCATTGTGTTTCTCACCCTGCTGCTGGTGGCCCTGACCATGACGCCGCAGATGGTGGCCCTGGTGGCCCAGCGCCGTTTTGCGGCGCTGGAGCGCAAGCGCGGTGGCAGCCTGATCGCCAGCGTTTTCTGGTCGTTGGGCTCCACATTGCTGGCGCTGGTGGTGATGGTGCTGACCATGCCGCTGTGGCTCGTTCCGCCCCTGGTGTTGCTGCTGCCGCCACTCATCTGGGGCTGGCTCACCTACCGCGTGTTCGCGTTTGACGCGCTGGCCGACCACGCCAGCAAGGACGAGCGCACGGGCCTCATCAAGACCCACCGTGGTCCGCTGCTGGTGATGGGCGTGGTGACCGGCTTCCTGGGTGCCGCGCCCAGCCTCATCTGGGCCTCGGGCGCCATGTTCATCGTTGCCGCGCCCCTGCTGGTGCCGCTGGCCATCTGGATCTACACCCTGGTGTTTGCCTTTGCCTCGCTGTGGTTTGCCCACTACCTGCTGGCGGCGCTGGAACGTCTGCGCGCTGTGCCCGCGCCGGTCAGACCGGCGTCAGACGCAACACCCACCATGGCGTCCAAAGTGCTGACGCAGGACGTGGAAGACGTGTGGCCCAAGGCTGCGCCTGGTTCCGCGCCCAGCCTGCCCGGCCCCAGCTCGCCACCTCCTTCGCCATGAGCCTTCCCATGCCCGACAACGTGTCACCCGTGCCCGACATCGGCCTCATCATCGTGGGCGATGAAATCCTGTCCGGCAAACGCGCGGACAAACACCTGAGCAAAACCATTGAGCTGCTGGCCGAGCGCGGCCTGGCCCTGAGCTGGGCGCGCTACGTGGGCGACGACCGGCGCCAGATCACCACCGCGTTGCGCGACGCGTTTGCGCAGCCGGGCATTGTGTTTTCGTGTGGCGGCATTGGCGCCACGCCCGACGACCACACCCGCCAGTGTGCGGCCGCCGCGCTGGAGCGCCCCCTGGTGCTGCACCCGCAGGCGCGCGAGCTGATTCTGGAGCGCATGCAGGACGTGGCCCGCGAGCAGGGCACCGCTTTCGAGCCCGAGCGCGCCGACAACGTGCACCGGCTCAACATGGGCGTGTTCCCCGAAGGTGCGGCCATCGTGCCCAACCCCTACAACAAGATTCCCGGCTTCGACTGCACCGGCAGCGGCGGCGGGCGGGTGTTTTTCCTGCCCGGTTTCCCGGTCATGGCCTGGCCCATGATGGCGTGGGCGCTCGACACCCACTGCAGCCAGTGGTTCCACCGGCAAAGCTGGGTGGAACGCTCGGTGATCGTTTTTGGTGCGATGGAAGCCAGCCTCACGCCGCTGATGGAGCGCATCGAGGCCGAACACGCCGGCGTCAAAGTCTTCAGCCTGCCCAGCGTGGACCACCCTGAATACGGTCGGCACATCGAATTGGGTGTCAAGGGCGAGGCTGACACGATCGTGCCGGCCTTTGATGCACTCAAACAAGGCCTGGTGGCTTTTGGTGCGCCTTTGGGACCCGAAATGGTGCGTTGAACGTGCTGATGCGGACGATTTGCACTGTTATGGTGCTGTCCGTATGGGTGCACAATATTGAACTTGATGTCGCGACAGATGTGCCACACCTCGGTGCGTGTTGGCACAGAAGCTGCTTCACCGATACCCGTCAACCTTTTTTATCCAACCCGTACCAGGAGAGTTTCTGATGGCCAAAAGCGTCGCCGACGTCATGAGCATGGTCAAGGACAACGACGTCAAGTTCGTTGACTTTCGTTTCACCGACACCCGTGGCAAGTGGCAGCACATCACCATTCCCGTGTCCCAGTTCGAAGAAGACAAGTTCGAGCAGGGCCAGGCTTTCGACGGTTCGTCCATCGCTGGCTGGAAGGGCATTGAAGCCTCGGACATGCTGCTGATGCCGGATGCCGGCACCGCCTTCATCGACCCCTTTGTGGAAGAAGTCACGCTGGTGCTGGTGTGCGACGTGATCGAGCCCACCGACGGCAAGGCCTATGAGCGCGACCCGCGTTCCATCGCCAAGCGCGCCGAAGCCTACCTCAAGGCCACCGGCCTGGGCGACACCGCCTTCTTCGGACCAGAACCCGAGTTCTTCCTGTTCGACGAAGTGCGCTGGAGCAACGAACCCGGCCACAGCTTCTACCAGATCGAAGAGTACGAAGCCCCCTGGAACAGCGGCACCAAGCTCGAAGGCGGCAACCGTGGCCACCGTCCGCGCGTCAAGGGCGGCTACTTCCCCGTGCCGCCGGTGGACAGCACCATGGACATGCGCAACGAGATGTGCGAGATCCTGGAAGCCGTCGGCATTCCGGTCGAAGTGCATCACCACGAAGTGGCCGGCGCCGGCCAGTGCGAAATCGGTACCCAGTTCTCGACCCTGGTCGAGCGTGCCGACTGGACCCTGCTGCAGAAGTACGTGATCCAGAACGTGGCCAATGCCTACGGCAAGACCGCCACCTTCATGCCCAAGCCCTACCACGGCGACTACGGCTCGGGCATGCACGTGCACCAGTCGGTCTGGAAAGACGGCAAGAACCTGTTCGCAGGCAACGGCTACGCCGGCCTGAGCGAGTTCGCTCTGTACTACATCGGTGGCATCATCAAGCACGCCCGTGCCCTGAACGCCATCACCAACCCCGGCACCAACAGCTACAAGCGCCTGGTCCCGCACTTCGAAGCCCCGGTCAAGCTGGCCTACTCGGCCAAGAACCGCTCGGCCTCGATCCGCATCCCCAACGTGGCGTCGGACAAGGCGCGTCGTGTGGAAGCCCGCTTCCCCGATCCCCTGTGCAACCCCTACCTGGGTTTTGCCGCACTGCTGATGGCCGGCCTGGACGGCGTGGAGAACAAGATCCACCCCGGCGAAGCCGCCTCCAAGGACCTCTACCACCTGCCGCCCGAAGAGGACAAGCTGGTCCCCACCGTGTGCGCCAGCCTGGACGAAGCCCTGGCCCACCTGGACAAGGACCGCGCCTTCCTGACCAAGGGCGGCGTGTTCACCGACGCCTGGATCGATGCCTACATCGAGCTGAAGATGACCGAAGTCACGCGTTCGCGCGTCGAAGTCTCGCCGGTCGAATACGACATGTACTACAGCCTGTAATCCAGGTAACAGACGTGTGAAGGGACGGCTTTGGCCGTCCCTTTTTGCTTGTGGGCACCGGGTGGCCGGGCACTTTTGGGCGATACTGGAAATCACAGTTCCAGACTGGCCCGCAGGCCACACCCCTTGCCTGGAGCGCCGACATGTCCGATTCCGCGATGAAATCTTTTGCTTCTGCCTCTGTTGTTCACCTGATGTGCCTGCTGGCGCTGGGCGCATTGAGCCAAACCGCCGCCGCGCAGGACCGCATCTACCGCTGCGGCAACGAATACACCAACGACCCTGGCGACGCCAAGGCACGCGGCTGCCGTCTGGTTGAGGGCGGCAACGTGACGGTGATCCAGGGGCTCAAACCCGCACCAGCGGCCGGCACGCCCGCGCGCACCAGCCCACCGGCCACCAGCAGCGGGGCACGCAACGACAACGAGCGTGTCGATGCCAACGCCCAGCGCGCCCGCGATGCCGATGCGCGCGCCATCCTGGAGGCCGAGCTGCGCAAGGCCGAAAGCCGTCTGAGCGGCCTCAAGCAGGAATACAACAACGGCGAACCCGAGAAGCGTGGACCCGAATTCCGCAACCACCAGATGTACCTCGATCGCGTGTCCGAGCTCAAGGCCGGCGTGACGCGTGCGCAAAGCGATGTGGACGGCATCAAGCGCGAACTCGCGCGCCTGGGGCCGGCCTCGGCCGCCGCACGTTGAAATGGCCATGCTGAAGCGGCCATGATCGGACTGAAAAAAAAGACGGCCTCGCCCGCACAGCGCTTCCAGTCGCTGGACCTCCTGGCCACGCTGGTGGCGGTGGTGGATGCGCAGGGGCAGGTCCTGTTTGCCAACGCCGCGCTGGAAGACGCGCTGGGCATGTCCCGCCGCAGCATCACGGGCACCCACTTTCCCGACTGTTTCACCGAACCCCATCTGCTGAAAAACGCGCTGGCCGGCGCGCGTGGCAACGAGTTCGCGGCGCTGCGCTACGACGCCCGCCTCAAGCGCCTGGCACACGAGGTGTTGCCGGTGCATGTGGTGGTGGCGCAGACCGATGTGGCCGGCGAGGTGGTGGTGGAGTTGCTGCCGCAGGAACAACAGGCGCGCCAGGAGCGCGAGGAGCGGCTGATCGACCAGGCGCAGGCCAACAAGGAGTTGATCCGCAACCTGGCGCATGAGATCAAGAACCCGCTGGGTGGCATTCGGGGTGCGGCGCAGCTGCTGCAGATGGACCTGGAGTCCAAGGACCTGATCGAATACACCCAGGTCATCATCCACGAGGCCGACCGGCTGCAGTCGCTGGTGGACCGCCTGCTTGCGCC
>JAUYSB010000211.1 GCA_030696525.1 Hydrogenophaga sp.
TCAAGTCCACCATCTTCAAGGCGAACCTTCAAATCGCCGACATCGACCACGCGTACTACGCCGACCACGCGCTGACCCTGGCCCGCCACCCGAGCGAGACCGACGAACGCATGATGATCCGCCTGGCCGCGCTGGCCCTCAACGCCTGGCGCCTGCAGGCCGAATGCAACGGCGACGGCACCCTGGCCTTTGGCGCCGGCCTGAGCGACCCCGACGACCCCGACATCTGGCTGCGCGACTTCACCGGCCGCACCCGCGTGTGGATTGAGGTGGGCCAGCCCGAGGACAAGCCCGTGCTCAAGGCCTGCAGCAAGGCCGACCACGTGATCGTCTACGCCTTCGCCTCGTCGGCCGACATCTGGTGGCGCGGCATACAGACCAAACTCACCCGCACCGACAAGCTCTCGGTCTGGCGCGTGCCTGCCGAGTCGTCGCAGGAACTGGCCGGCCTGGCCGAGCGCAGCATGCAGCTGCAGGCCACGGTGCTTGAGGGGGTGCTCACCCTGGGCAACGGCGAGCGCAGCGTGTCGCTGGAGTGTGTGCCGCTGCTCGTTGGCGCCGAATAACCCTCGCCGCGCTCAGCTGGCCTCGGCCGCGCGCTCGGCGTAGGTGTTGAAGCGCCAGGCGCTGGCGTCCAGCGTGATGCGTCGCCAGGTGGCCCGTTTCTCGCCCGGCGTCATGGCCGGCCAGTGCTGCACTTCGTCGAAGCTGCGGCCGCAACCCTTGCACACATCATCACCCTGGCTGGTGGAGCAGATGGCGATACACGGCGTGTCGGGCGTCGTGTCGTACCACGCCTGCCAGGCCGCAAAGGCCTGGCGCGGCATGGTCGCCTCGTCGGCCTCGGTCTCGTGGTGGTAGACCAGCAGGGCATAGACCTCGGCCAGCGCGCGCGTCTCGGGCGCCAGCGACACACCGTCTGGCGAGGGCTTGCGCCCGCGCCAGAAGTTGATCGCTGATTCGATGTCGGTGATGTGGATGCCGGCCATAGGGGGGCGGATCATACCGCCCACCGGGTCAGCGTGCGTTCGGTGCGGTCTTCACGCTCCACAGCATGGTGATGGCCAGGATGCCGACCACCACACCCAGCGACACGGCCACCGGGATCTTGAAGACGTCGATCAGCATCATCTTGCTGCCGATGAAGACCAGGATGACGGCCAGGCCGTAGTTGAGCAGGTGGAACTTGCCGGCAACGGCCGCCAGCAGGAAGTACATGGCGCGCAGGCCCAGGATGGCGAACACGTTGCTGGTCAACACGATGAAGGGGTCTTGCGTGATGGCGAAGATGGCGGGGATGGAATCGACCGCGAAGATCACGTCCGTCAGTGCCACCAGGGCAATCACCATCATCAGCGGCGTGGCGATCTTCTTGCCGTTTTCCACGGTCCAGAACTTCTCACCGTCGTAGTGTTTGCTCACCGGCATCACACGGCGCAGCAGCTTGAGCGCGGGGTTGTCGTCCAGCGAACCTTCCTTGTCGGCGGCCCACCACATCTTGAGGCCGGTGAGCACCAGAAAGCCACCGAAAACGTAGAGGATCCAGTGGAACTGCGACAGCAGCCAGCCGCCCACGAGGATCATGATGGTGCGCAGCACGATGGCGCCGATGATGCCGATCATGAGCACCCGCTTCTGGAAGGCCGGCGGCACCGCGAAGTAGGTGAAGATCATCAGGAAGACAAAGATGTTGTCCACCGCGAGCGACTTCTCGATCAGGTAGCCGGTGAGGAATTCCAGCGACTTTTCGTTGGCCACGGCCACCGAGCCGGTGCTGTCGCGCACGGCCCACCAGAACAGGCCGTTGAAGACAAAACTCAGGGCGACCCAGAGGAGCGACCAGTTCAACGCCTCTTTCATGCCGACCTCGTGCGCGCCCTGTTTTTTCAGGACCACAAAATCGACGAACAGGGAGGCGATGACGATCGCGACGAAGACAAGCCAAAGCCAGACCGGTGCTACGGTGCTCATAGATAAAGACCTTCAATGGTTGAGTGTGGTGACACACCCAGAAGGTCTCGCGGGGGCTCTCAGCGCAGCAGTGTGGCTGGGTCCCTGGCGGATCCGGAGCGCGCCTTGCGGGCGCGCACGTATTGACGGATGACGCCGTCTGGCTGTTACCCAAGGCGGGTGCCGTCCAGACTCGCTACTCCCCTTTCGGGTGCCGCGATTCTGCCATGGGTCGCGCCGATGGCGGAAAGCCTGGTCGCCCCGTGGGGTTTTTGTTGCATTGCAACACGGTTGGTTCAGCGCCCGCCGCGCTGCTCGGCGGCGTCGCGTTCGATGTCTGCCTGCAGCCGCATGATGTCGCGCGTGCGCGCATCGAGGATGGACAGCTCGAAGTGGTCGGCCTGCGGCTGGCTGCGCGCCACGTTCTGGGCCGACTTGAAGCGGTCGATGGCGCCAGGGTAGTCCAGCATGGCCACCTGGGCTTCGGCGTCGGCGCGGATTGCGCGCAGGGCCTGGTTTTGTGCCCGGTAGAGCGTGGCCAGGGTTTGCCAGGCCAGGCCATCGGTGGGGCGCTCGGTCACCCAGGTCAGCAAGCGTTCGCTGGCGCGGGCCATGGCGGCGGGCTGGCCACCGGCGCGCGCGGCCTGTCCCGCCATCAGCTGGCCGGTGCGGGTGCCGCGCGCGGCCAGGCGGTCGGCCCAGGCGGGCAGGGGCTGTCCGGCCACGGTCTGGCCGGCCGGGGCTTGCAACAACACCTCCACCGCCAACGCTTCCACCACCGGCAGGGCGGTGGCGTCCAGCCCGGGCTGGGCCAGCAGGGCTTCGGTGGCGCTGATGGCGGTGCCCAGGTTGCGCTGCTTCAAGGCCGCCAGTGCGGTGGTGTAGTGCCGTGCGGCGCGCGCGGGGCCATCGCTGGCTGCCGCCGTGATCTGGTGTTCGTCAGGCCGCACACGCTGGCGGTCGGCGCCGGCCTCGGCCAGCACGCGTGCGCGCGCCGACATCAAGGCATGCACCCAGGCGTTGTGGGGCGATGGGCTGGCGGCGTGCGCCGTGCCGGCGTGGCTGGCGTGGTCGTGCATGGGCAGGCGGGCTCGCATGTCGGCCATGCGCTCGGTGGTCAGCGGGTGGCTGCGCAGGTAGGGGAATCCGCCGTCGTCGTTGAGCCGGGCCGACTGCTGCAGCCGCTCGAACATGGTCACAAAGCCCTGGCCTTCAAAGCCGGCGTCGCGCATCACGCCAAAGCCCACGCGGTCGGCTTCGCGTTCCATGTCGCGCGAGAAGTTGAGCTGGTTTTGCACCGCCAGCGCCTGCCCGCCGGCAATGGCAGCGCCGCCGATGTCGGCGTTGCTGGACGCACTGGCCGCCAGGATGCCCAGCAACATGCCGGCCAGCAGCAGCGGCGCCTGCTGCGACTGCTTGTCGATGTTGCGCGCGATGTGGCGCTGCGAGACGTGGGTGAGCTCGTGCGCCAGCACCGAGGCCAGCTCGTTGGCGTTGCCGGTCATGGCGATCAGCCCCAGGTGCACGCCCAGGTTGCCGCCGGGCATGGCAAAGGCGTTCACCGTGTTGTCGCGCGAGATCATCAGGCGCCAGGCAAAACGTTCGGCCATTTCGGGCGAGAGTTCGCCGCGCCGCTCGGCCGCCTCGATCAGCGGGCGCCACAGGGACGCCAGGTAGTCGCCCAGCACCGGGTCGTCAAGGTAGTCGGGGTCGCGGAAGATGGCGCGCGCCATGTGGTCGCCGATACGGCGCTCGGCGCTCAGCGACATGGTCTGGCCGTCGCCCAGGTGGGGCAGGTTGGGGGTGTCGCGCGGCAGGCGGCTCACCTGCGCCTGCAAGGGCGCCAGCGGTTGCAGCAGCAGCGCCATGGCAAGGGCGGTCAGGGCGGCGCGGCGGCGGCCGGCGTGAAGAACAGACATGCGCCGTATGATGCCGCGTTCCCGTAAAGGTTTCGTAAAAGCATGAGCCAAGCCAACGTTCCCACAGCTTCACCGCTGACCCATTTTGACGCCCAGGGCCAGGCCCACATGGTGGACGTGGGCGCCAAGGCGCACACCCGCCGCGTGGCCGTGGCGCAGGGCCGCATCACCATGTTGCCGGCCACGCTGGCCCTGGTCACGGCGGGCACCACCAAAAAGGGCGACGTGTTGGGCATCGCCCGCATTGCCGGCATACAGGGCGCCAAGCGCACCAGCGATCTCATCCCGCTGTGCCACCCGATTGCGCTGACGCGTGTGGCCGTGGACTTTGAGGTGCTGGCCGATCAGCATGCGGTGTTGTGCACCGCCACCGCCGAAACCGTGGGCCCCACCGGCGTGGAAATGGAAGCCCTGACCGCTGTGCAGGTGGCGCTGCTGACCATCTACGACATGTGCAAGGCGGCCGATCGGGGCATGGTGATGTCGGACGTGAAGCTGCTGGAGAAGCATGGGGGCAAGAGTGGCAGTTTTGTGCGTGAGGGCTGACGCCCTGCGTCGATGATCAACGCCGCCCTGTCTTCCGATGTGCTGGCCACCCTGGCCACGGCGCTGGGTTGCGGCCTGCTGGTGGGCCTGGACCGCGAGCGGCGCAAGTTGCGCGGGCCGCGCCGGCCGCTGGCGGGGCTGCGCACCTTTGCGCTGACCAGTGTCAGCGGTGCGGCGGCCATGTTGTCGGGCCTGCCCGAACTGGTGGCCGTGGGCGCGTTGCTGGTGGTGGGCCTGGCGGTGGTGGGCTACCTGCGCAACCGCACCGACGACCCCGGCGTGACCACCGAGGTGGCGCTGTTCCTCACCTACCTCATTGGCGTGTTGTGTGTGGTCAGTTTGCCGCTGGCGGCCGGGCTGGCGGTGGTGCTCACCGCCCTGCTCACCGAACGCGAGGCGCTGCACCGCTTTGCCACCGAATGGCTGACGCCCGGCGAGATGCGCGACGGCATCATCTTGCTGACCGTGGTGCTGATTGGCCTGCCGTTGCTGCCCAACCAGCCGCTGTGGGGGCCGGTGCTCAACCCGCAGGTGATTGGGCAGTTGCTTGCGCTGCTGCTGGCCCTGCAATCGCTGGCCCACCTGAGCCGGCGGCTGCTGGCGGCGCAGCAGGCGCTGGCGCTGTCGTCGCTGGCCTCGGGTTTTGTGTCGAGCACGGCCACGGTGGCCACGCTCGGCATGGCCGTGCGCGAGGGGCGCGGTCAGCCGGGCGCCATGGCCGGCGCGGCCTTGCTTTCGTGTGTGGCCACCTTGCTGCAGCTGTTGCTGGTGGCGGGTGCCGTGCAGACGGCGTGGCTGCCCGTGCTGTTGTGGCCGTCGCTGGCGGGCGCCGCCGTGGCCTTGTTGTGGGGCGGGTGGCTGGTGCGGGGTGCCAGCCTCTCGCCCGCAGAAACCAGTGCCGCGCCTTCAGAGCCGCCGTCGGGCGACAGCAGCCGCATGTTCAGCCTGCGCGCCGCCGCGCTGATTGCCGCGCTGCTGACCGGCATACAGGCCGCCGTGTACGGCCTGAGCCTGTGGCTGGGCCCCAAAGGTTTGTTGGCCGGCACCTTGCTCGCGTCGCTGGCCGAACTGCACAGCGCGGTGGCGGCGGTGATCGCGGCCACGCTGCCAGGCGACGGTCAGCATCCCGAAATCACCATCGCCGCCGCGTTGGTGGTGCACGCCATCAGCAAAAGCATCAACGCCGGCGTGACTGGCGGCTGGCGCTACGCCCTGGCGCTGGTGCCGGGCATGGCGGTGCACACGGGGGTGGTGGTGGGGTGGTTGGTGATCACCCGCTGAGCCCGCAGGCTCAGTACGTGTACACCCCACGCCCCGTCTTGCGCCCCAGCCAGCCGGCGGCCACCATTTCTTTGAGCAGCGGCGCCGGGCGGTATTTGCTGTCGTTGTACTCGGCCATGTAGACGTTCATCACCGCCAGGCACACGTCCAGGCCGATCATGTCGGCCAGGGCCAGCGGGCCAATCGGCTGGTTGCAGCCCAGCTTCATGCCGGCGTCGATGTCTTCCGGCGTGGCCAGGCCTTCGGCCAGCACAAAAAACGCCTCGTTGATCATGGGCACCAGGATGCGGTTGACCACAAAACCCGGCGCGTTTTTCACCGTGATGGGCGTTTTGCCCAGCGCCTCGGCCAGGGACTTCACCGCGTCGTGGGTGGCGTCGCTGGTTTGCAGGCCACGGATGATTTCCACCAGCGCCATCATGGGCACCGGGTTGAAGAAATGCATGCCGATGAAACGGTCGGCCCGCTGCGTGGTGGCGGCCAGCTTGGTGATGGAAATTGAGCTGGTGTTGGTGGCCACCATCGTGTCGGCCGGCAGCATGGCGTCGAGCTGCTGCAGGATCTTGATCTTCAGGGCCTCGTTTTCGGTGGCGGCTTCAATCACCAGTTGCGCGCCTTTGAGGTCGTCGTAGCTGGTGCTGCCTTTGATGCGTGCCAGCGCCGCGTCTTTCTGCTCAGCGGTCAGCTTGTCCTTCTTGATCAGGCGGTCCAGGCTGCCCGCCACCGTGGCCACGCCCTTTTGCACCGCCGCCTCGTTGATGTCGACCATCACGACCTGCAGGCCCGACGTGGCGCAAGCCTGCGCAATGCCGTTGCCCATGGTGCCGGCGCCGATGATGCCGATGGTTTGGATGTTGATCATTTCGTTTGACTTGGCTTGGCTTGGTTCCAAGTTTTGCCTTCATGCACTTCAAGTGATAGGCATGTTCGAGGTAACTTGAATTCACATTCCGACCGTAAAAGCAACAAAGCCTCCACTGTGGAAGGCCTTGTTGCTTATTTTTTTGTCAGAAACAATGTTGCGATCGTCTTGCCTGAAAACAGAGCGACTATCACTATCACTGGCAAGCTTTTGCGGCTAGGCAGGTTCCTGATTGGGTCCATATGATAGCCGATGAAGCAGTATTGAGGGCAGGGGTGAGTACCGAGGTATAGCCGCCAGCGGCAGTCGTTCCTGTCATGGTGATCACGCCATCAGTGACGGTCATGCCTGCGGCAAGTGATGCTGTCGCCGCAGCGGCGGCAGGAATCCCGGCGGCCCCTGCATTACAACCAGTCAAGGTACTGGTCGTATTGAAGCAATCTGCAACGGCGAGCTTGTAAGAGTTGCTAATCGTCACAACTTCTGCAAACCGTGCCCGTTTTGTATAGTTTTGATACGCCGGTAGCGCAATGGCAGCCAAGATGCCGATGATCGCGACCACGATCATCAGTTCGATCAGGGTAAAGCCCTTTTGCAGTCTCTTGTTCATGGGTTCGCTCCTAAGAGGGTGGTTGGGGGTTTGTGTTATGCACATCGCGTGCCAAGTTTTTGGGCGCCCGATTTGGATGAAAACAGGGGTGAATTGCCTGCTTTTTGTCAGATGCCTGCCGACCGTCGGCCGCTGTCGGGTCTTTTTGTGACAATATTTGTCAATTTGCTGGCGTTGGCGTCTCCTGGTCGGGGCTGTTGCGCCAGCCGTCCTGTGCGACGAGGTGATTTGACAATCTGGTATGTTCGTCAATTCCCGTTTTCCCTAGGTGTCTCGCCGGGTCCGCCCGGTTCGCACCATTGACAACCACCCGAGGAGTTGAGTTTCCATGGACCGCCGTTCCCTGATCAAAAACGCTGGCATCGCCGGCGTGCTCACCACTGGCCTGGCCCCTGCCGTGCACGCCCAGGCCGCCGTGCGCTGGCGCATGGCGTCGAGCTTTCCCAAGTCGCTGCCCACCATTTTCGGCTCGGCCGAGAAGTTTTCTGAAACCGTCAAGGCCTTGTCGGGCGGCAAGTTCGAGGTGTCGGTGCACGCCGCTGGCGAGCTGGTGCCGGCCTTTGGCGTGGTGGACGCGGTGCAAAACGACACCCTGGAAATGGCGCAGACCGCGCCCTACTACTTCACCGGCAAAGACCCGATCTTCGCCTTCGGCTGCGCCGTGCCGTTTGGCCTGACCGCGCGCCACATGGACGCCTGGATGGAGCACGGCAACGGCCGCAAGCTGATGGACGAGTTCTATGGCAAGTACAACATCCAGTCCATGAGCGCGGGCAACACCGGCACGCAGATGGGCGGCTGGTACCGCAAGCAGATCAAGACCGTGGCCGACCTCAAGGGGCTGAAGATGCGCCTGGGCGGCGGCCTGTTCGGCGAAACCATGGCCAAGCTGGGCGTGGTGGCGCAAAACATGCCTGCGGGCGAGGTGTACCAAGCGCTGGAAAAAGGTACGCTGGACGCGACCGAGTTCGTCGGCCCGTTTGACGACGAGAAGCTGGGCTTTCACAAGGTGGCGCCGTATTACTACTACCCCGGCTGGTGGGAAGGTGGCGCCGAGCTGGAGTTCTTCATCAGCAAGAAGGCGTTTGCCGCGCTGTCCGCCGAGAACAAGGCCATCGTGCGCGCCGCTGGTGCCGTGGCCGCGCGCGACATGACCGCCAAGTACGACGCCGAAAACCCGCTGGCGCTCAAGCGCCTGGTGGGCGCCGGCACCAAGCTCATGCCCTTCGGCAAAGACGTGATGGACGCCGGTTTCAAGGCCGCCATGGAAGTGTTCGCCGCCCACGAAGCCAAATCGCCCGAGTTCAAGAAGATCCACCAGGACATGCGCGCCTTCCAGCGCGACCAGATCCTGTGGAGCCGCTTCTCGGAGTGGCGTTACGACAGCTTCATCACGACGGCGAAGATTTGAGGCGGGGCGGCGGGGGAAAATCACTCGCCGTCAAGGGGCCGCATTTCCGCTCTGACCCGCTCGGCAAATTCGCCTCTCAGCTGATGGGCCCCCAGCAAATCAACCTTGAAGGGCAGTTCGCTGGCTTCAAAGTCGTCGCGCAGGCGCGCGCGCTGGTCCCAGGTCAGGGTGGCGGGCTGGGTCAGCAGCAGGTCAAGATCCGAAAAAGGCCGCGCCCGCCCCGTGGCACGTGAGCCGAACACCCAGGCCTGAGCGTCGGGCAGGTGGCGGCGCAGGATGGCTTGAACCTCAGCCCGCTGTGCTGGGGTGAGTTGTACGTCGATGGATGCTGTGACGTTCATGGCGCCGAGGCCGCTTCGAGGCGACTGAGCAAGGCGTCGGCGTCGGCCGCAAAGGCCGCACAAGCCAAGGCGACGGCTTGTGCCTTGGCCTCGTCGTAGGTGTGGCTGGTGCTGTTGCGCATCTCGCGCCAACGGCGCCAAGCCAGAGGATCGTCCAGCAGGCCGGCATCGGCGCCCAGGCGCAAGAGGTCGTTGAAGGACACATCGACCAGCCGCTCGCCAGACAGGGCCCTTTCGATCAGCACACGACGCAGCGCCTTGACCGACAGCTCGTAGCTGAATTCGAACGACTGGATGACCGCACTGCGCAAATGCGGTTTGAGTCCGGAGTCTGGGGGCTCAGCGCTCCAGTAGCCCAGCGCACCGTGCAACAGCGCCAGGGCGCTGCGCAGCGGGGTCAGATCGATGCGGCTGGGTTCCATGGCGACATTGTGCACGGCGAGGGCACAGGGCGCCAAGGCCAACCGCCACGCCTTCTTGTGCAGCAACTGCCCCGCCCAAATCCCCTACATTCAGCGCACTGTCCACTGGAGCCCCCATGCCACGTCCCATCCTCGACGAATCCGCCATCCACCCCGCCATCCGCCAGAAGGTGGCCGGGCTCAACCATGAGCTGCTGGCCCAGGTGCAAGCCGCTGTGGCCACCCACCCGCTGGTGGTGCTGGGCATGGCGGGCAACCCTTTTGTGGGCCGGGCCCGCAAGCTGCTGGGCGACGCCGGGCTGGCGCACGAGTACATCGGCATCGGCAGCTACGTGTCCGAGTGGCGGCGGCGCAATGCGCTCAAGATGTGGACCGGCTGGCCCACCTATCCCATGGTGTTCGTGCGCGGCACGCTGATTGGCGGCGCCGACGATCTCAAGCGCCTGATCGCCTCGGGCGAACTGCAGACGCTATTGGCCGCCTGACGCGTCTGCACGTGCGGCCGCGGCCCGCAGCTTGTCTTTTTTGCTGGGCCGTTTGCCCTTGACGCCACCGCCGCCCGGCGCTGGAGGCGGCGGCACTTCCGTGGGCTCATAGCCCGGCAGCACCTCCAGCGGCAGGCTCAGGCCCTGGCGTTTTTCGATCAGGCGCCAGTGCGCCAGCTGGGCGGCGGTGACAAAGCTGATGGCCTGCCCCTCAGCCCCGGCACGCCCGGTGCGGCCGATGCGGTGCACGTGGTCCACCGCCGAGCGCGGCAGGTCGTAGTTCACCACCACCGGCATGTTCTCGATGTCGATGCCGCGCGCGGCCAGGTCGGTGGTCACCACCACGTCCCAACGCTTCTCTTTGAACTCGCCGAGCACCTCCTGTCGCGCGCCCTGGCTCAGGCCGCCGTGGAAAGGGGTGGCGTAGAGCTCGCCCCGGTTGAGCTTGCCGGCCACCACGGTGGCCGCGTGCTGGGTGGCCACGAACACCAGCACACGCGGCCAACCGTGGGTCTCGATCAGGTGGCGCAGCAGCTGGGTGCGGCGCGTGCTGTCCACCTGGATGGCCCGTTGCGAGACCATGGACGGGTGGGCTTCGGTGGCGGGCACGTCGATGCGCTGCGGCTGGTGCAGCAGGCCCCCGGCGAGCGCCGACACGCCGTCGGGAAAGGTGGCCGAAAAAAACAGGTTCTGCCGCCGCGCCGGCAGCAGGGTCAGCACGCGTTGCAGTTCGTCGGCAAAACCCAGGTCGAGCAGGCGGTCGGCTTCGTCCAGCACCAGCGTTGCCACATCGCCCAGGCGCAGCGCGTTGTGCTCAACCACGTCGAGCAGGCGGCCGGGCGTGGCCACCACCACGTCGGCGCCGCCGCGCAAGGCCATCAATTGCGGGTTGATGGACACACCGCCAAACAACACCGCCACCTTGGGCCGCGCGGGCAGCTCCTGCGCCAGCGCGCGCAGCACCTCGCCCACCTGGTCCGCCAGCTCACGCGTGGGCACCAGCACCAGGGCGCGCACGCGGCGCGGCGCGGTGGGGGGCTTTTGCACAAAACTTTGCAGCAGTGGCAGCACGTAGCTGGCGGTCTTGCCCGAGCCGGTTTGTGCCGTGGCCAGCACGTCGGCGCCGCTGAGCACCACGGGAATGGCTTGGGCCTGTATGGGCGTGGGCGCGGCAAAGCCCAGGGTCTGGGCGGCGCGTGCAAGGGCGGGCGCAAGGCCCAGGGCGGTGAATGGCATGGCGGTGGTGTGGGTGGGGCCGTGCAGTGTAGCGGCGCCCCGCGCCGGCTGGTATGCCGTCAGGCGGTGCCGACCGAGACGCGCAGGTGGCTGCGGCGCACCCGCCAGTACAACCAGCCGGCAATGCTCAGGTTGAGCAGGTTCCAGGCGATGCCGTTGAGGAAGGCCGCGTGGTAGCTTCCGGTGAGGTCGAACACCCAGCCCGACATCCACCCGCCCAGCGCCATGCCCACCAGCGTGGCCATGATGACGGCACCCACGCGCGCGCCGGCTTCCTGCGGCGGAAAGTGTTCGCGCACGATGATGGCGTAGGACGGCACGATGCCGCCCTGGAACAAGCCGAACAGCGCCGACACGACGTACAGCGGCACCAGCCCGTCAAAGGGCAGAAACAGCAGCAGCGCGATGCCTTGCAGGGCCGAGCCCAGCAGCAGCGTGCGTATGCCGCCAATGCGGTCGCAAATCAGGCCCGACACGAGGCGGCTGACGATGCCGCAGGCCAGCATCAGCGACAACATTTCGGCGCCGCGTGCGGCGCCAAAACCGAGGTCGGTGCAGTAGGCCACGATGTGCACCTGTGGCATGGACATGGCCACGCAGCAGGCCACGCCGGCCACACACAGCAGGGCCTGGGCGTGCGCCACCGGCAGGCCGAAGGGGCGGTCGCTGCTGACGGTGCGCAGGTTGCCACCGGCGGGTTGCACCACCACCAGCGGCGGGCGCTGGCGCATGCGCCGCGCCAGCAGCAGCATGCCGCCGCCACACAGCAGGCCCATCAGCACATAGGTGTGGCGCCAGCCAATCGTCTCGATGCCCCACTGCACCAGCGGCGGCCACACGGTGCCGGCCAGGTAGTTGCCGCTGGCGGCCACCGCCACCGCAATGCCGCGCCGCTTGTTCCACCACAGCGCGGTGTCGGCCAGCAGCGGCGCAAAGGTGGACGAGCTGCCCAGCATGCCCAGCAGCAGCCCGTGCGCCAGGCCAAAGGTCCAGATGCTGCCTGAGAGCCCGGCCCACACGAAGCCGGCGCACACCGCCACCGCGCCCACCTGCAGCACCGGCGTGATGCCGTGTTTGTCGGCCAGTTTGCCGGTCCACAGGCCGCCCAGGCCCAGGCAGATCATCATCAGGGTGTAGGGCAGGGCCGCATCGCCCCGGCCCACGCCGAACTCGGCCTGCACCGCCGGCAGCACCACCGCCACCACGTACATGCCGCTGTTGCCCAGGGTCACCAGGCCCAGCACCGTGAGCAGGCGCATGGCGGCCTGGCGCGAGTCGATCAGGCTGGGGTCGGCGGGTGTGGAACGCATGGCGCCAGCTTAAACGCAAGGCGCGGCTTTGCGCCGCAGCAGCACCTGCGCCAGCCAGGCATGGCCGCTGACCAGCACGATGCCTGCGAGCACCAGGCCGGCGCCGGCCACGAAGCGCGGCTCCAGCGGTTCACCCAGCAGCCACACGCCAAAGCCCACGCCGAACAGCGGCGTCAGAAACGAGAACACGCCCAGCTGCGAAGCCAGGTACTTCTTGAGCAACCAGAACCACAGCAGAAAGCTGGCGAAGGACACGATGACCGACTGGAAGGCCAGGTTGGCCCAGGCCATGGCGGTGGGGAGGATGTCGGCCTGGCCCATGAAGATGGCGGCCGGCAGCAGCAGCACACAGGCGGCCACCAGCTGGTACAGCAGGGTCTGGGTGGCCGGTGACTGGCCCAGCTTGGTGCTGCGCAGCACCACGGTGGTGGCGCCCCAGGCCATGCCGCCCAGCAGGCCCAGCGCGTCGCCGAGCAGCATGTTGGCATTGATGGTGGGGGTGCCGCGTTGTGGCCCCGCGTGGCCGCTGAAGGCCAGCACGATGCCACCAAAGGCCACCGCAATGCCGGCCCACTGCAGGGGCTTGAGCCGTTCAGCCGGCAACTTCCAGTGCAGGCCCAGGGCCGCAAACAGCGGCGCGGTGTAGAGGAACACCACCATGTGCGAGGCACTCGTCAGCCGCATGCCCACACCCACCAGCAGGTACTCCAGCGCAAACAGGCAGCCCACCACCACGCCGGGCCAGAAGGTGCCGTCGCGCAGCGACATGCGCTCGCCGCGCCACAGCATGAGCGCGCCCACCAGCAGGGCGGCGATGCCCGAACGCAGCGCCACCTGCATCAGCGGCGACATGTCGGGCGCGGTGGCCTTCATGGCCACCTGCTGCAGGCCCCACAACATGCACAGCAGCAGCATCAGGCCCATGGCCAGGGCATCGATCGGTTGGCGGGAGGTGGACATGGCGTGATTGTGGGTTGTCCAGACGGCGCCAGATGACGAGAATCGGACAAGCGATGGCGGGTTTGCGCCATTGCGCAGCCTTCACGCCATGCCCGCCACACCCCGACACCTGCGCCAGCCGCCTTTCAGCGACACCCTGCCCGCGCCCATTTTTTTCCGGGCGGCCTGGGTGCCGGCCGAGACGGCCTACCCGCAGCACCGCCACGCCTGGGGCGAGTTCGTCTATTCCTTCAGCGGCGTGATGGAAGTCAAGATGGCCGACCGCCACCACACGGCGCCGCCGCCCTACGGCATCTGGCTGCCGCCGCAGGTGGAGCACACCGGTCTGAACCACGCCGAGACCTGCCACTGCTCGCTGTACGTCAGCGCACCCCTGTGCGGCGGCCTGCCGCGCGAGGCCTGTGTGCTGATCGCCAGCCCGCTGCTGCGCGCCCTGCTGGACCACCTGCGCCAGATGCCGGCACACGTTCCGGGCGGTGCGCCACCCTCGCCCGCACACGAACGCCTGCTGCGTGTGGTGGTGGACCAGTTGGAGCAGGCGCCGCGCGCCGGCAGCTACCTGCCCACCTCCAACGACCCGCTGCTGG
This sequence comes from Hydrogenophaga sp., assembly GCA_030696525.1. Taxonomy (GTDB): domain Bacteria; phylum Pseudomonadota; class Gammaproteobacteria; order Burkholderiales; family Burkholderiaceae_C; genus Hydrogenophaga. The sequence continues at coordinate 13,921 of JAUYSB010000211.1, forward strand.
CGCCGGTGCTGCAGGCCCTGTTGGCCGTGCCGGGCGACAACCGCAGCCTGGCCGACTGGGCGCGGGTGGTGCACACCACCGAGCGCACCCTGGTGCGGCGCTGCCAGCGCGACCTGGGCATGGGTTTGGTGGAATGGCGCCAGCGCCTGCGCATCGTCAAGGCGCTGCCCCGGCTGGAGGCGGGCGACAAGATCGAGGCCATCGCCTTCGACCTGGGCTACGCCAGCGTGTCGGCTTTCATCGCCATGTTCCGCCGGCTCATGGGCGTCACCCCCGACGCCATGCGCAAAGGCAGCGCCCTGGCCGCGTCAGTGGCAACACACCCGATTGCGGCCCTCTGACTTGGCCTGGTAGAGCGCCATGTCGGCGCGGTGCACCGCTTCTTCTTCGTTCTTGTCGTCGCCGCGCGCCACCGACACGCCCACGCTCACGGTGAGCTCGCCCACCACCGGAAAGGCCTGCGAGGCCACCGCATGGCGGATTTTTTCGCCCAGGGTCCGCGCGCCATCGGCCTGGGTGTCCGGCAACAGCACCAGAAATTCCTCGCCCCCGTAGCGCGCCACAAAATCGGTGGCACGCGCCGCGCCCAACAACACCGTGGCCAGCAGGCGCAACACCTCGTCGCCGGTTTCGTGGCCGTAGGTGTCGTTGATGCGCTTGAAACGGTCGATGTCGATGAACAGCACGGCATAGACCTGGCCGTGGCGCTTCATGCGCAGAAACTCCTGCCGCAGGCGTTCGTTGGTGGCCAGCCGGTTGTTGAGCTGGGTCAGCACGTCGGTGTGGCTCAGGCGCTGCAGCGCCTCGTTGGCGGCGGTCAGCGAGGCGGTGCGGGTGGCCACGGCCGCCTCCAGTTGCCGCACATGGACCTGGCGCGTCTGCTCCAGCGTGAGTTCGGCCTCGCGGCGCGGCGTGATGTTGAGCACGCTGCCGCGCACCTCCACCTGCCGGCCCAGCGCGTCGCGCACCGGTTCGCCCTTGAGCTGCAGCCACAGGATCTGACCGTCGGCGCGCCGCGCCGGCACCTCCACCTCGTAGGGGTCGCCGCAGCGCAGCGCCTCCAGGTTGGTGGCCTTGAGGTCGGACCACACGGACTCGTCGAGCACCGTGCCGCGCAACTCGGCATAGGTGGTCACGTCGCGGCCCAGCAGCTCGCGCAGCGAGGTGGAGGCCACAAAGGCGTCGGACCCCGGCAGGTAGCGCCACACGCCAAAGCCGGCCAGCCGGTGGGCCTCGTTCAGTTCGGCCTCGCGCGTAGCCAGCTCGCGCGCGGTCTGGCGCAGCACGTCGCTGACTTCCGCACTCTCCAGCAAGTGCATCCGGTGCTCGGGCCAGGTGGCTTGCTCGCGCAGCGCCAGGGCCTGCTGACGCAGCGCCTGCAGCGAGCCGGCAATGCGCCCGGCGGCCACCCAGGCCAGCAGCAGGCCCAGGGCCAGCAAGCCCAGCATGGGCAGCGCAATGGCAGCCAGCTTGCGCATCAGGTCACGCTCCAGCGTGGCCTGTGTCACGCCTATGCCCACGCTCCAGCCGGTGACGGTGGAGCGGCTCCACACCGACAGCGTGGGCACGCCTTCGCGGGTGACGGTGTTCATGGCGCCTTCGGGCGTGGCCAGGATGCGGGCGATGTATTCGGCCGTGCCTTTCTGGCCCACAAACTGTTCGGGCGAAACGGTGCGTGCGGTGATGGTGCCCGCGGCGTCGAAGATGGCGGCCAGCTGCTCGGCCGGGAACCGCTGTGCCGTCAGAATGCCGTCGAAGGCGCTGGGCAGCAGGCCCAGGGTCAGCACCTGCTGCACCTGGCCCTGGCGCCACACGGGCACATCCACGCCGAGCACCGGCTTGCCGAGCACGCCGCCGGTGTACACATTGGAGATCACGGGCTGCCCGGTGGCGGCCACCTGCCGCACCGCCTGCGGGTTGCCGTGGGGCGGCAAGGCCTCGCCCGGCGCGCGCAAGGTGTTGAGCAGCTGCTGGCCCTGCAGGTCGCTGATCACCACGTTCATGCCCGCGCCGGTGGCGGCCAGCACGCCGCGCGCATGGGCATGGAAGGCCCGCAGGTCGCCATTGGCCAGGTGTTCGGAGGCGGCCATCGCGAGTGCGCTGGCCCGCGCGATGTTGAGCTGGCTGTCCACCGTCAGCACCATGGCCCGGGCGGTGGTCAGCATGTCCTGTTCGAGCTGGGCCCGGCCCTCGGCGTACTGCCGCGCAAACAGAGCGCCAAACCCCAGCATGCCGGGCAGCAGGCAGGCCAGCACCAGCCACAGCAGCACCGAACCGATGCGCCAACGGCGAACGGCCGCAGGAGCGGCCGTGGAGCGGGGCTTGGGCGCGGGCGGGGACATGGGGTCTGCCGATACGGGCCCCAGTATAGGCAAGGGCGCCCGAAGGCGCCCCTGTCATCGCTCTCAGACAGGTGTCATTGCACCTGCTGGATGCCGGCCAGCACCCAGCCGCCGTTGCCCTGGCGGGGCTTGGTCAGGTGCCAGACTTCGTCGAACGAGGTGGTCTGTTCGCTGTCTTCGCGCAGCGTGCCGGTGAAGCGCACGCTCACCACATAACGCAGCTCGTCTTCGGCCACGTCGGTCACGTCGGCTTCGATGGTCATCACCTCGGTGGTCTGGGTGGCGCCCGCGCGCTCGGCCAGATCCATCTTCAGCTCGGCAAACATCTCGGGCGTGGTGAAGCCACGGATGTCGTCGAGGTTGCCGGCGTCGTTGGCGGCCTGCAGGCGGATGAACTGCACCTTGGCGTTGCGCACGAAGCCGGCCACGTCGAAGTCGGCCGGGATGCTGCGTGCCGGCGGTTCAGCCAGGTTGGCGCCAATCATCGAGCCCGACGAGCCGCCAGCGGGCATGGCGGTTTCGAACGATCGGTTGGCGGGTGCGCCAGGCTGGGCGTCTGCGCCTGCACCCACACCTGCATAGGCCATGCGGTTCTGGCCACCTTGGGCCGCCGCGCGCTTGCGCATCACAAAGCCGATGACCGCGATCACCGCGAAGGCCAGCAGGCCGAGCATCAGCATGGAGGCCAGTTCTTCACCAAAACCCAGGTGTGAGGCCAGGGCGGCGATGCCCAGACCAGCCGCGATACCGGCCAGCGGGCCCATCCACGAGCGTTTGCTGGCGGCTGCTGCGGTGGCGCCTGCAGCAGCACCTGCCGGGGCGGCAGCGGCAGCGGGCGAGGCAGGGGTTTGTGCCGGGGTGGCGGTGGGGGCTTTTTCGGTGGTGCCCTGGCGTTGCATGCCGGTGGACTTGCCGCCGCCGATGCGCTTGGCTTCGGCGTCGCTCACGCCCACGACCAGGCCCAGCGAGAGGACCAAGGCCAATGCAGAGAGAAATTTCATGGGGTCTCCATCAGATGGTGGTTGAAACAGATGCAGGGTAGTTGGATTTGAGATGAGAAAAAACAAGATGAAACAAGAACAAATCTCCAAAAAATGCGAAGTATTGGCTGGGCGCGGCACTCGGTTAGGCTTATGGCCGCTGCCACTCCCCTGGAAAACCATGAGCCCCAACACCACCCAAGCTGTGATTGATGCCCTGCTGCTGGCCCGCAAGCAGGGGGCGCAGGCCGATGCCCTGCCGCTGGCCGAGGCCTTGTGCGACGCCGCCGATGCCTACGCCGTGCAAACCGCCGTTGCGTCGCAACTGCCTGGCGACGCTGGCATGCCCCGCCACTGGAAATCGGGCGGCCCCAGCCGCGAACTGCCCCTGACATACGCGCCGCTGCCGCCGGCCGGTGTGTGGGCCAGCCCTGCCACGGCGGGCGACTGGCCGCTGCACGAGCGCGGCATCGAGATCGAGATTGCGCTGCGCCTGGGTGTGGCGGTGGATGCCGCCACCGCGCAGACGCTCCAGCCCGACGCGGTGGACCACCTGATCGACGCCATGGCCGTGTCCATCGAGATCGTGGATTCGCGCTGGCAGCAGGGCATGGCCGCGGCGCCCCTGCTGCGGCTGGCCGATTTCCAGTCGCACGGCGCCCTGGTGCTGGGCGACTGGTTGCCTTACCGGCGCCGCGACTGGGCCGCGCAGACCTGCAGCGTGACGGTGGGCGCCCAGCCGCCGCTGCGGCGCCAGGGCAGCCATTCGCTGGGCGACCCGACCTGGCTGCTGCCGCAGTGGCTGCAGCGCGCCTGCGCCCTGTACGGCACCGTGCCGGCCGGTACCGTGGTCACCACCGGCACCTGGGTGGGCATCGTGCCGGCCCAGCGCGGCGACGCGGTGCTGGCGGTGTTTGAGGGCATCGGCGAAGCCCGCGTCCAGCTCTGAGCGGCTGGCCCACAATGCCGGCATGACCTACACGCACCGCTGCGCCGCCGCCTCGTTTCTTGCGCTCGCGCTGGGCCTGAGCCTGGCCCCGGCCGTTCACGCACAGGCCCAGGCCCAGCCCCAGGCACCGCTGGCCACCATCGCCGCGCTGGACGTGGCGCGCTACATGGGCACCTGGCACGAGGTGGCGCGTTACCCCAATGTGTTCCAGCGCCGTTGCGCGGCCGACACCAGCGCGCGCTACACGCTGCAGGCCGACGGCCGGGTCGAGGTGCTCAACCGCTGCCGCACCGCCGAGGGCGAGATGATCGAGGCGCTGGGCGAAGCGCGGCAGCAGGGCGCGGCCGATTCGCCCCGGCTCAAGGTGCGTTTTGCGCCGGCCTGGCTGAGCTGGCTGCCGCTGGTGTGGGGCGATTACTGGGTGATCGACCTCGACGACGCGTACCGGTTGGTGGCGGTCAGCGAGCCGGGGCGCGATTACCTGTGGGTGTTGTCGCGCACGCCGCAGGTGGACGCCGCGGCCTACGACGCCCTGGTGGGTCGCCTGGCCGCACAGGGTTTCGACCTCAAGCGCCTGGAGCGCTCGCCCGCACGGCCCTAGTGGATCGCTGCGAAGCGCTGTTCCATCTCGCGGCGCATGGTCTTGCGCAGTTCGGCTGCGGCGTGGCGGCGGCGTTCGTCGGGCGTGAAGGGGCGCAGCGGCGGCACGGCCTGGGGCTTGCCATCGTCGCCCACCGCCACCATGGTGAAAAAGCAGCTGTTGACGTGACGCACCTCCTGGGTGCGGATGTTCTCGGCCAGCACCTTGATGCCGATTTCCATGGACGAGGTGCCGGTGTGGTTGACCGAGGCCAGGAAGGTCACCATTTCGCCCACGTGGATGGGCTGGCGGAACACCACTTGATCGACGCTGAGCGTGACCGCGTAGGTGCCGGCGTAGCGGCTGGCGCAGGCGTAGGCCACCTGGTCGAGCAGCTTGAGCAGGCTGCCGCCGTGCACCTTGCCCGAAAAGTTGGCGGTGTCCGGGGTCATGAGCACGGTCATGCTCAGTTGGTGGGCGGGCAGTTCCATGGCGGCTTCCTTGCAGGGTTTGGCGCGATTGTCGCCGCCCGGCGTCCAAGAATGGGGTCGGAAACTACGGACCTCCTGCGGTGGTGTTTCTCCGCCCTATGCGTCTTCGGCCGCCAGCGCGCGCGTCAGCACCTCGCGCTGCACCCGCACCGTGCGCAGGCCGGGCGTCTGCAGCACGCCTTCGCGGCGCAGGGCGCTGATCAGGCGGCTGGCGGTTTCCACCGACATGTCCAGCATGGCGCCCATCTCCTCGCGTGAGGGCAACCAGATTTCGCCCTGGGCGCTGGTGTAGTCGCTGAGCTTGAGCAGCAGGCGCAGCACGCGGCGGCGCGCCGGGCCCGTGGTCAGGTCGGTCACCCAGGTCTCGGCGCTGTCGAGCGCGCTCTGCCAGCGGCTCATCAACTCGTGCAGCAGGGCCGGTTCGCGCGCGCTCATCTCGCTCAGCAGGTGGCAGGGAATGCGGCACAGCTCGACCTCGGTGCAGGCCACAGCGTCGTCGCCATGACCGCGCTTCACCACGCTCTCCTGGCCGATCAGGTCGCCCGGCCCGGCCAGGCGCACGATGCGGCGGTCGCCACGTTCGGTCACCCGCTCGAAACGCACCACGCCGCTGCGCACGGTGTAGACCGCTGCGCCCTGCTCGCCGCGCTGGTAGACGGTCTCCCCGGGCGCCAGGCTCAGCGAAGCGATGTGGCTGTGGATCTGGTCCAGGCCCGCTTCGTCGAGGGCGCCGAACAGGGCCGAGCGCCGCACCTCGCACAACGCGCACACGCGGGCCTGCGGGTGGCTGTCGTCCTGCCGGTACAGCGGGATGACCTGGGCGCGGGCGTTGCTCACTTCGGGGCGCCTGGTTTGACCATGGGCCAGCCGCGCCGCGCCCATTCGCTCATGCCGCCGTTGACGTACTGAACGTGGCGGTAGCCACGCTCCTGCAGCGCCTGCTGCACCGCGCGCGAACGGTTCTGTGTGTTGCAGATCAGCAGCACCGGGCGCTTGGGGTCGGCGGGTATCTCGCTCAGCCGCGCGGCCAGCTGGCGCATGGGGAGCAGCTGCGCCCCGGCCGCGATGCCGGTGGCGTGTTCGTCAGGCTCGCGGATGTCGATCAGCGTCACTTTTTCGGCCTCAAAGGCGGCGCGGGCGGCCTCCAGCGAGACGGCGGGGCCGCCCTGCGCCCAGGTGCTGTGGGGCAGCGTGGCCCCCAGGAACAAGGCGCTGAGGGTGGCAAGCAGTTGTCGGCGGTGTGGGGTGGGCATGGCAGGTTCAACCAAAACGCAGGAACAGGCGGCTGAAGGGCGCTTTGAGCTGGCCCAATGCCGCGCGCATGGCGCTGGCATCTTGCCGCAGCGTGGCCGCACGCAGGCCGGCCACCGATGTGTCGAGTGCGTCGAGCAGCTCGGTGAAGGCTGCTTGCTGCAACAGCGCGGCCGGCGCTTGCCGGCGCAGCTGTTGCGCCAGGTGCTGCAGCACACCCACTTGCGCCATCAGTTGCAGGGCACCGTCGGCTTGTGCCAGCAGGCCCGGGCCGCTTTCCAGCGTGTGTTCCATGGCCGCGTGGTAAGCGTTGACGTGGTCGCTGAACACCACCACGCCGTTGCGCTGGCGCTGCTCAGCCAGCAGGTCACGCACGGCTTCCAGGGTGTCGTGGGCTTTGGTCAGCTGCTGGGCGGCAATCTCGTCGGCTGCCTTGCGGTACACGCTGTCCACCGCCGACAGGGTCTGGGCAAACTGCGCGTCGCGGTCGTAGGGCGCCGGCGCCTGGGTACCGAAGCGCTGGCGCACGCCATCCCACGCAGCGCGGGCTTGTGCGATGGCCTGTTCCGACTCCGCCTGGGCCTTGCTGTTGGTGCGGAACAGCGCGCTGCGGTAGGGCGCGTAGGCGGCCGCCACGGCGTCGGTGAAGGCGTCGGCCGCCTGGGCGCCCAGGCAGGCGCCGGCCAAAGCCAGAGCGATCAGCAGGGGGCGCAAGCGGCGGGTGTGTGGTGTGTGCATGGCAGGTTTTGAAATGGACATCAGGCGGGGGAGGGCGCCATGGCCGCCGGTGCCGGTTCGGGCACCAGCAGGCTGCCGCGGCGCAGGCCTTGCACGGTGCCCAGGGCCAGGGCGGCGATGACGATGGAGGTGAGCGCCAGCAGCACCACGCCGAGGTGGGCAAAGGCCGGCGCGGCGTTTTCAGACAGGCGCAGCGTGAGCGCGGTGAAGGCCGCCAGCGGGAAGGACAGGCCCCAGAAGGCGATGGAAAACGGCTGCGCCACCACACGCTTGAACAGCGTGGCCGACCAGCACAGGAAAAACAGGCCCAGGCCCCACAAGGCCCAGCCCAGCAGGGGCGGGGCGCCCAGTTGCAGCACGCCCAAGCCGATCACCGAGGGCGGCGCCACGGTGATGAAGGTGGCCGCCAGCATGCGGTCGGGCCACAGGCCGATCTGGCCCAGACGCACGGCCAGCAGCGTGAGCGTGACCGGCCACAAGACCACCCCCACGCCGAATTGCGCGGCCGACCACTCAGGCAAGCCCAGCGCCACACCGGCCAGGGGTGTGAGCACGTTGCCGACGATGGGGATGAACAGCACCGGCGTGATGCCGGCCCACACAAAACCGCCTTCGCGGTTGCCTTTGAGCCAGCGCGCCATGGCCCACACGGTGACGGCAAACTGCGCCACCGCACCCAGCATCCACACGACCAGCGCGAGCCGGGAGGGGCCGGCCAGCGTGGTGGCCACGGTGGCCAGCAGCACGATGGACGCCGGTATGGCCGCCACGAAGGCGTGACGCACGGGGTGGCGCAGGTCTTCCGTCAAGGCCTCGGGGTGGCGCTGCAGGCGCAGCAGCGACAGACCGCCCAACACCGCAAACACCGTCAGCGCCAGCACGCCCACGGCGAGTGCGATGGCGCCGGCCACGTCGCCCAGGCTGGGCACCGCCCGCGACCAGGCCAGCGACAGGCCACACAGCCCCATGGTGATGGCGAACCAGCCGGGCACGAGGAACTTGAGCGGGGTGGGCGAGGGTGCGTTCATGGGGCGCTTGTCGGACGGTGTCAGTGGATGGTCATGGCTGAGCGAGCGTGGCCTCTTCCAGTGCGCCTGCCAGTTGCAACAGGCGCAAGCGGTCCAGGGCCACGGCGCTGCGCCATTGTGTCAGCGCCAGTTCTGCCGCGCTGGCGTCGCTTTCGGCGTTCAGCAACTCCAGCGTGGTGCGGTGGCCCACCTGGCGGCCCAGGCGGGTGGCGTCCAGGCGCGCCAGGCTGGCCTCGCGTGCGGCCAGCAGCGCGGCGCCCCGGCCTTCGGCGGCTTGCAGGCGCAACCACAGGGCACGGGTTTGTTGTGCCACCTGTTGCTGCGCGCGGTCCAGTTCGGCCTGGGCCTGTTGAAGCTGGCCCGCCAGTTCCAGCGCGCGGGCGGCGCGCTGGCCGCCGGTGTAGAGCGGCAGGTTTATCTGGATGCCGGCCATGTACTGCGTGCCGCTCATGGCGGAACTGCCCAGCGTGCCGGTGCCCGGCCCGCTGCCGCTCAAGTGGTCGCGGCCGGCCTGGGCCACCAGGTCCACCGTGGTGCCGGCACCGCGTTCGGCCTTGGCCAGTTCCTGCTGCGCGTTGGCCACGGCCAGCGTTTGTTGGCGCAGTGGCAGGTTGTGGGCGCGGGCGCGCTCCAGCCAGGCGTCCAGGCCGCCGGCCAGAGGCGTGGTCGCCGTGTTGGGCAGGGCGATGTCGGCCAGCTGGGCGTCGCTCCAGCCGGTGCTGTCGGCCAGGGCGCGGCGGGCCAGTTGCACATCCACTTCGGCGGCCAGCACCTGGGCACGCAGGCCTTCGGCGCGGGCGCGGGCTTCAAAGCTGTCGGTGATGGGCTGATCGCCGAGCTTGAAGCGGTCCTGCGCCTCCACCAGCGCCTTGTCCACCGACACCTGCTGCTGCTTCAGCAATTGCAGGTGCGCGCTGGCCAGGGCCACGGCGTGGTAGCGCTCGGCGGTCTTGAGCATCAGTTGCTGCTCGGTGGCCGTCCACAACAACTCGCCGGCATCGCCCGCGAGTTCGAGCTGGCGGCTTTGTGACCTGCGCTCGGGGCTGTAGAGCGGCAGGCGCGCACCCAGGCTCCAGCGGTAGCCGGCACCCGCGTCCACCGCGCTGCGGAAGGACGCGCCGTCCACCTGGCCGAAGCCGGGCGCGGAAAAGCTGGCGCCACCCATGCGGTTGTCGGCACCCATCAGGCCGGCACTGGCGCTGGCGCCCACGGTGGGGTTCCACAGCGCGCGCGCCTGCTGGCGCCGCGCGTCACCGGTCTGGCGCGCGGCCTGGGCCACGGCCATGTCGGGGTCCTGCTGGCGCGCGGCTTGCCAGGCCTGCGGCAAGGTGCCTGCCGTGGCCAGGCCGCCCCAGGCCAGCAGCAGCGCGGCGCCAAGTGGCTTGATGTGCATGGTGTGGCCTCGGTCAGTCGGCGCGCTTGAGGCCCAGCTTGGCCAGGATGGATTCCATCAGGCACCACTTGGTCAGGCCGCTTTGCAGCAGGTTGATGCCGACAAAGGCGGTGAAGGCCAGGAACCACTGGTTCACAAACATCGGGCTGCCGGGAATGCCCAGGGCCAGGGACAAGAGGATGAATGCGCCAGCGACGACACGAACGGTTTGCCAGGTGGTCATGAGAGTGCTCCTAAAAAAGCAGGTTGAAAAAAGGGTCGAGAAAGAGGTTCAGGCCTGGGCCAGCGCAGCGTAGTGCTTGCGGTAGGCCGCGTAGTACAGCGTGGGAATCACCACCAGCGTGAGCACGGTGGAGACGAAGATGCCGAAGATCAGCGAGATCGCCAGGCCGTTGAAGATGGGGTCGTCCAGGATGAAGAAGGCGCCGGCCATGGCGGCCAGACCGGTCAGCATGATGGGCTGGGCGCGGGTGATGGCCGACTGCACGATGGCGGTCTTGAAAGGCACCCCTTCGCGCACCTGCAGGTGGATGAAATCGACCAGCAGGATGGAGTTGCGCACGATGATGCCGGCCAGCGCGATCATGCCGATCATGCTGGTGGCGGTGTACTGCGACTGCAGCAGCGCGTGGCCGGGCATGACGCCGATGATGGTCAGCGGGATGGGCGCCATGATGATCAGCGGCGTGAGGTAGCTGCCGAACTGCGCCACCACCAGCAGGTAGATCAGCACCAGGCCCACGGCGTAGGCGGCACCCATGTCGCGGAAGGTTTCATACGTCACCTGCCACTCGCCGTCCCACTTGAGGGCGTAGCCGCGCCAGGGGTCGGACGGCTGGCTGATGAAGAACTCTTCCAGCGTGCCGCCGTCGGGCGCCTGGATGGCGTTGATCTCGCCGCGCATCTGGAACATGCCGTAGAGCGGGCTGTCCAGATCGCCGGCCATGTCGGCGACGACGAAGTTCACCGGCAGCAGGTCCTTGTGGTAGATCGGCTGCTCGCGTTCGCTGTCGCTGATCGTCACCAGTTCGCGGATGGGCACGAGCTGGCCGCTGGCGCTGCGCACGCTCAGTTGCAGCAGGGCGTCGAGGTCGCCGTGGCGCTCGGGCGGCAGCTGCAGGTAGGCCGACACCGGGTACTTGCTGCCCTCGTGCAGGTAGGTGGCGGCTTCACCGCTCAGGCCCGCGCGCAGGGTGCTCACGATGGCGGCCTGCGGCACGCCCAGCAGGCCGGCCTTGCGGCGGTCCACCACCAGCAGCTTGCGCGGTGCGGCAGCGATGCTGCTGTCGTCCACGTCCACCACGTTGGCGGTTTTCTCGAACACGGCGCGCACGGCCTTGGCCACTTCACGCCGGCCTTCGGCTTCGGGGCCATAAATCTCGGCCACGATGGGCGAGAGCACGGGTGGGCCGGGTGGCACTTCGACCACCTTGACGTTGGCGCCAAAACGCGCGCCGATCTGCTGCAGCTCAGGCCGCACGCGGGTGGCGATGGCGTGGCTCTGGTCGCTGCGCTGGCCCTTGTCCACCAGGTTGACCTGCAGGTCACCCACATGGCCACCGGCGCGCAGGTAGTACTGGCGCACCAGGCCGTTGAAGTTGATGGGCGCCGCGGTGCCGGCGTAGGCCTGGTAGTCGGTCACTTCGGGCACGGTGGCCAGGTGCGCGCCGAGTTCGCGCAGCACGGCGGCGGTCTTTTCCACCGGCGTGCCGGCGGGCATGTCCACCACCACCTGGAACTCCGACTTGTTGTCGAAGGGCAGCATCTTGAGCAGCACCAGGCCGGTGGCCGGCAGCGCCACCGACAACACGATCAGCCCCGCGATGCCCAGGCCCAGCAGCTGGCGGTTGCGCCCGCCGCGCTGGTCGTCGAGCAGGGGCTTGAAGACGCGCTCGAACAGGGGCGCGAGCTTGGCGCTGATGCCGCTGTGGGCAGGTGCAGCTTGGGCCGCGTTGTCATCGGTGTGGTGGCCGGCCGGGTGGGCCTTCATCCACAGGCGCGCCAGCCAGGGCGTGACCACAAAGGCGATGGCCAGCGACAACAGCATGCCCATGCTGGCGTTGATGGGGATGGGGCTCATGTAGGGGCCCATGAGGCCGCTCACAAAGGCCATGGGCAGCAGGGCCGCGATCACGGTCAGCGTGGCCAGGATGGTGGGGCCGCCCACTTCATCGACCGCGCCGGGGATGATCTCGGTCAGCGTTTTGCCCGGGAACAGCTGCTGGTGGCGGTGGATGTTTTCCACCACCACGATGGCGTCGTCCACCAGGATGCCGATGGAGAAGATGAGCGCGAACAGCGACACGCGGTTGAGCGTGAAACCCCAGGCCCACGAAGCGAACAGCGTGACGGTCAGCGTCAGGATGACCGCAGCGCCGACGATGGCGGCCTCGCGTTTGCCCAAAGCCAGAAACACCAGGGCCACCACCGAAGCGGTGGCGAACAGCAGCTTCTGGATCAGCTTTTGCGCCTTGTCGTTGGCGGTGGCGCCGTAGTTGCGCGTTTCGGCCACCTGCACCGTGTCGGGGATGACGGTGTTGTGCAGCTCGCCCACGCGCTGCATCACCGCGTTGGCCACGTCGATGGCGTTTTCGCCCGGCTTCTTGGTGATGGCCAGGGTCACGGCCGTGTGTTCGGTGCCACCAGCGGCTTGCGACTTGCCGTGCCAAACGTAACTGGCCGCGGGCAGCGGGCCGTCGCTGACCTCGGCCACGTCTTTCAGAAACACCGGCTTGCCACCGCGCACGCTCACCACCAGCTCGGCCACTTCGCTGGCGCGCGACAGGTACGGGCCGGCCTCGATGGCCACGCTTTTGTTGGCGCCCAGCAGCTCGCCCACCGGCAAGCCCAGGTTGGCCGACTGCAGGGCCTGGCGCAGCTCGTGCACCGTCACGCCGGTGCCGGCCATGCGGGCGGGGTCAATGTCCACCCGCACCACGCGGCCGGGGCCGCCGATGGTGATGACTTCGCGGGTGCCGGGCACACGCTTGATTTCGGTCTCGATGCTGTGCGCCACGCGCTCCAGGTCGAAGGCGCCGGTCTGTGGGTCGTCGCTGAACAGGGTCAGGGTGACGATGGGCACATCGTCGATGCCCTTGGGTTTGATGATGGGCTCCATCACGCCCAGGTTGCGCGGCAGCCAGTCGGCGTTGGCGCGCACCGTGTCGTGCAGGCGAACCAGGGCTTCGGTGCGGGGCACACCCACCTCAAACTGCACGGTGAGCACGGCCATGCCCGGGTGCGACACCGACATGATGTGTTCGACACCGGCGATCTGCGACAGCACCTGTTCGCCCGGTGTGGCCACCATCTGTTCCACGTCGCGCACCGAGGCGCCGGGGAAGGGCACGATGACGTTGGCCATGGTCACGTTGATCTGCGGCTCTTCCTCGCGCGGCGTGACCATCACGGCAAAAATGCCCAGCAGCAGCGCCACCAGGGCCAGCAGCGGGGTGAGTTGGGCGCTCTGGAACAGGGCCGCGATGCGGCCCGAGATGCCCATGGCTTGTGGGGTGCTCATCGCGGTGTCCTTTTCAGCGGGCGCGCACGGCGGTTTGCGGGTCGGTGGCGACTTTGTCACCGGCACTCACGCCGCTGAGCACTTCCACGCGCTCGCCGCTGGGGCTGCCCAGGCGCACCTGGCGCAGGCGCGGCGCGCCTTGGTTGTCCACCACGTATACGGCGGTCAGCTCGCCACGGCGCACCACGGCGCTGGCGGGCACAAACAGGCGCTGTGCCTGGGCCGCGCCGCCGCTGGCCGGCAGCCACACGCGGGCAAACATGCCGGGTGCCGCGCCCTGCAGGTTGGCCGGCAGCGCCACGCGCAGTTGGGCGGTGTGGGTGGCGGCGTCCACCGTGGGCAGCAGTTGCACCTGGGTGGCCGTCTGTGGGCCTTTGAGGGTGCTGATGCCCGGCACCTCGAAGCGCACGCCTTGTGCACTCAGGCCTGCCAGCAGGGTCTGGGGCACGGCGGCGGTGATGCGCAGGGCGCTGGGGTCGTGCAGGGTGATCAGCGGGCGGCCCGGCATGGCCATGTCGCCCAGCGTCACCGGCACCTCGCTCACCACACCGCCGTAGGGCGCGTTGAGCACGAAAAACCCCGACTGGGTTTGTGCCGCGCGGGTTTGTGCCTGCAGCGCGTTGACCTGCGCCTGGGCGGCGCGGTGCTGGGCCTGTGCGCGGTCCAGTGCGCCCTGGCTGATGTAGTTCTTGGCAAACAGCTGCTTCTGGCGCTCGTATTCGGTGGCGGCCACGTTGAGCGAGGCCTGTGCGGCCTCGACCTGCGCGGCGCTGCCGGCCACGTTCTGCTGGGCGGCGCGGGCGTCGATGCGCAGCAGCTCCTGCCCGGCCTTGACGGTGTCGCCCACTTTGACGCGCAGCGCCACGATGGCGCCCGGCACCTGGGCCGACAGCGTGGTCTGGCGCACCGCCTCGACCACCGCGTTCAGGGACACGGACTCGCCCGCGCCGCCCTGGGCGGTGACGGGGGTGGTGGCCAGGTCGGCCGCCAGCGCCAGGGCGGGCGCCAGCAGGCCGCCAAGGGCCAGCAGCAGCGCAGAAATCAGGGTCTTGTGTGTGTGCATGAAGGGGCTCCGTTTGGGGCGGTCAGACCGCCGGCCGTCCGAACATCAATATTTAATTGATTGATTAATTGCGCAATGATACAATGAAACCCGAGCCGTTTGCAAGGCTCAGAAAGCCCAGCCCATGACAACCACTGTCCACCCCCCTGAGTGCACGCCCGCGATGGCGCACATGCCCGCTGAGGCGGTGGCCGAAGTGGCGACTTACTTTCAGGCGCTGTCCGAGCCCACGCGCTTGCAAATCCTCAACTGGCTGCGCCAGGGCGAGCGCAACGTGGGCGAGCTGGCCCAGCTCTGCGGCTTCACGGCTGCCAACATCTCGCGCCACCTGGCGGTGCTGATGCAGCAGGGCCTGGTGGCCCGCGAGGGGCGCGGCACCAGCGTGTACTACCGCATTGCCGACGACTCGGTGTACGCCTTGTGCGATCTGGTCTGCGGCAACATCGCCCGCCGTTTCGAGCGCGGCGCCGCCAGCCGCAAGGCCTTCGGCGGCTGAACCGGCACAGGAAGCCGGTCCACAATCGGGGCATGGCCCTCGACATCCACCTCACCGCCCTGGACAGCGCGCCGCTGCCGTCCGCCACCGTCATGTTGCTGCGCGATGCCCCCGCCGGGCTGGAGGTGCTGATGATGCGCCGCCACGGCGACTCGACCGAGCTGGGCGGCGTGTATGTGTTCCCGGGCGGCAAGCTCGATCCGCTGGACCTGGGGGCTGCCGCCGACGGGCTGGACCGCCCCCCCGCCCAGTTGCAGGCCGAACTGGCCGAA
The DNA here is from genome assembly GCA_030696525.1 of Hydrogenophaga sp. GTDB lineage: Bacteria > Pseudomonadota > Gammaproteobacteria > Burkholderiales > Burkholderiaceae_C > Hydrogenophaga. The sequence continues at coordinate 29,024 of JAUYSB010000211.1, forward strand.
CCCGACACCCCGGCCGACACGGCGGTGGGCCTGTACCTCGCCGCCCTGCGCGAGACGGTGGAGGAATGTGGCCTCTTGCCCGGCGTGCCGCTGAGCGACGAGGCGCTGGTTGGGCTGCGCCGGCGCCTGGCCGCTGGCGAGTCGCTCGCCGCCTGCCTGCAGCAGATGGCCTTGCGCGCGCCCACC
>JAUYSB010000245.1 GCA_030696525.1 Hydrogenophaga sp.
AAAAGTCCTGGTTGCAAACGGATGGATGAGAGGGCGTCAGTAACGCGGCACCGAAGGATCGACTTCGGCCGACCAGGCGTTGATGCCGCCGGCGATGTTGACCGCCTGATCGAAGCCCTGGTTGTTGAGGAAGTGCGTGACCTGGGCGCTGCGCCCGCCGTGGTGGCACAGGCAGGCGATGGGGCGGTCACGTGGCAAATCCTGCAGGCGCGCGGGAATGGTCTGCATGGGCATGTGCACCAGCTCGAAACCGGCGGGCTTGACGCTGGCGGTCTGGACTTCCCAGGCTTCGCGCACGTCCAACACCACGGGCAACACGTCAGCGGGCAGGTCGGCACTCACCTGGGCAATCCAGGCGGCCATTTGGTTGGGGCGCAGGGCGTTCATCAGAAGTGGAAGCGTGAGGGTTGGGGAAAGTTCAGCAGGCGCGGCGCCACGGTGTCCCAGGGCTGGGTGGTGTGGAAGGCGGTGTCGCTGGCCCGGGTGATCAGGGTGGCGCGCATCATGGGCTCGTCGCCGGTGATGGCGATCAGGCGCCCGCCCACGGCCAGCAGCTGCAGCAGGCTGGCGGGCACCTCGGCCACCGAGCCGCTGAGCAGAATCGCATCAAACGGGGCGGCGGCCTTGCAGGCGGCAAAGTCGTTGGCGGCGGCATCGCCCTGGCGCACGTCCACATTGCCCACGCCGGCTTGCATCAGGTGGGTGCGGGCCTTGCTGGCCAGCGCCGGGTCAATCTCCAGGCTCAGCACCTGCTGCGCCAGCCGCGCCATGAGGGCGGCGGAAAAGCCCGAGCCGGTGCCGATTTCCAGCACCTTGTCGGTGGGCTGGAGTTGCAGGTCCTGCACCATGCGGGCCTCGACACGCGGGGACAACATGCACTGGCCGTCCTGGGCGGGCTGGGTCAGCGGGATGTCCATGTCCACAAAGGCCAGGGCCTTGTGCACATCGGGGGCGAAATGTTCGCGCTTGACCTCGCCCAGCAGCGCCAGCACCTGGGGGTCGAGCACCTCCCAGGGGCGGACCTGTTGCTCGATCATGTTGAAGCGGGCTTGTTCGACGTCAAAGGCGGTGGGCAGGGCGGTCATGGCAAAAGGCTCCGTGGGGCTTGTCAATCAGGGTTTTCCGATTTTACCGGGGGGCTTGTGTCGATTCTGTCAACGGCTGGGCCATCGAAGGTGAAGGCCCCAGGCCCATGAGCCGGCGGCCCCACTGGGCCAGGTCGTCCATGTAGCAGTACACCACCGGCACCACCACCAGGGTCAGCAGCGAGGAGGTGATCACGCCGCCAATGACCGCTTGCCCCATGGGCGCGCGTTGCTCCGAGCCTTCGGTCAGCGCAAACGCCAGCGGCACCATGCCAAAGACCATGGCCAGCGTGGTCATGAGGATGGGACGCAGGCGCACGCGGGCGGCCATCAGCAGGGCGTCCTCGCGGCCCAGTGCCGGGTGGTCGGGCGTGCCTTCGCGGGCGCGGATGGCGAAGTCCACCAGCAGGATGGCGTTTTTGGTCACCAGGCCCATGAGCATGACCACGCCGATGACCGAGAACATGGACAGCGACGAGCGGAACATCAGCAGCGCCAGCACCACGCCGATCAGCGTGAGCGGCAGCGAGCTCATGAGGGCCAGCGGCTGCAGGAAGCTCTTGAACTGGCTGGCCAGGATCATGTAGATGAAGACGATGGCCAGCGCCAGTGCCGAGATGGCGTAGCCAAAGGATTCCTGCATGTTTTTGGTGGAGCCGCCGAATTCGTAGCGGTAGCCCGGCGGCCAGGCGATGCTGTCGAGCACCTGGCGGATTTCGGCCGACACCTCGCCGGTGGAGCGGGCATAGGCGTTGGCGCTGATGCTGACCTCGCGCGTGAGGTTGCGGCGGTTGATCTGGTTGGCGCCGGTGGCGTCCCGCACCTCGGCCACCTGGCCCAGGCGCACCACCCGCGCGCTGCCGTCGGCCTGGGTGCCGGTCACCAGCGGCAGCTGGCTCAGGTCCGCCAGGCGGGCGCGGTCGGCGGCGGGCAGGCGCACGTTGACGTCGTAGGTCTGGTCGTCGGGCGCGCGCCAGTTGCCCACCGTGGTGCCGGCCACCAGGGTGCGCAGGCTGCTGGCCGCGCTGGCCACGCCCACGCCGGCGTCAGAGGCCAGATCGCGCTTGAGCACGATGTCCACCGTGGGTTTGTTGGGTTTGACGCTGGCGTCCAGGTCCACCAGGCCGGGGATGCTGCGGATGCGATCGAGCACCTGTTGGCTCAGGCGCTCCAGCTCTTTCAGGTCGGTGCCCTGCAGCGAGAACTCCAGCGACTTCTGACCGCCCACCGGGTCGAGCAGGCCGACGTGGGTGACGGTGATGCCCGCCACCCGGCTCAGGCGCTCGCGCAGGCGGGCCGACATGGCGTCCACATTGAGCGTGCGCTCCTTGCGGTCCACCAGGCGCACGTACACGTTGGCGTAAATTTTGCCCTGGGCGTTGCCGGTGTTGATGGTGGTCAGCGTGTATTTCACCTCGGGGAATTCGCGGATGATGGCCTCGACCTGCGTCGCCCGCGTTTCGGTGGTTTCCAGCGACGAACCCACCGGCGTGTGGAAGGTGACCGAGGTCTCGGAAAAGTCGGCCTTGGGCACAAACTCGGTGCCCAGCAGCGGCACCATCACGATGCTGGCCACAAAGGTGGCCAGCGCCACACCCAGCGTGGCCAGCTTGTGCTTGAGCGACCAGCGCAGGATGTTCTGGTAGCCGTCGGCCAGGTGGTCTTGCGCGCGGTCTATCCAGTGGGTCAGGCGGCCGATGGTCTTGTCGTAGATCGACACCGGCACAAAGGGCTTGCCGTGCTGGTCTATGGCCGGGTCGTGCCAGATGCTGGACAACATGGGGTCGAGCGTGAAGCTCACGAACATGGAGATCAGCACCGCCGCCACGATGGTGATGCCGAACTCGTGGAAGAACTTGCCGATGATGCCTTCCATGAAGCCGATGGGCAGGAACACGGCCACGATGGACAGCGTGGTGGCCTGCACCGCCAGACC
>JAUYSB010000031.1 GCA_030696525.1 Hydrogenophaga sp.
GCTGCAACCCGAGCTGTTCAAAGGTGCGCAAGTGCCGGTCGACATCGAGACCCGGGGCGAGTTCACCAGTGGCGCCACCGTTGTGGATTTCCGGGGGTACACGAAGCGCAAGGCGAACGTGCTGTGGATCAACGCGGTGGACATTGAGGGGTTCTACAAGTTGCTGGGTACGCAGATCGCACGCCTGCCCTGATGCGCTCGCGTGCTCAAAGATCCGTGCGCAAGCGCCAGATCTCCGGAAACAACACCACGTCGAGCATCTTGCGCAGGTAGCTCACGCCGCCGGTGCCGCCGGTACCGCGCTTGAAGCCGATCACGCGCTCCACCGTGGTCACGTGGCGGAAGCGCCAGAGCCGGAAGGCGTCTTCGAGGTCGGTGAGTTCCTCGCCCAGCTGGTACAGGTCCCAGTGCTGCGAGGGGTTGCGGTAGACGGCCAGCCAGGCCGCCTCCACGCCCGGACTGGCCACGTAGGGCTGGGTCCAGTCGCGCTCCAGGTAGTCGGCCGGCACGGGGATGCCACGGCGTGCCATCAGGCGCAGGGCTTCGTCGTACAGCGAAGGCGCATCAAAGCTGGCGCGCACCAGGGCCAGCAGGTCGGGCCGGTGCTCGTGGGGCTTGAGCATGGCCGGGTTCTTGTTGCCCATCGAGTACTCGATGCAGCGGTACTGGTAGCTCTGGAAGCCGCTGGACGCGCCCAGGTAGGGCCGCATGGCGGTGTACTCGGGCGGCGTCATGGTGGCCAGCACGTCCCAGGCGTGCACCAGCTGCTCCATGATCTTGCTCACGCGCGCCAGCATCTTGAAGGCCGGCGGCAGTTCGTCGGCCGCAATGTGCTGGATGGCGCCGCGCAGCTCGTGCAGCATCAGCTTCATCCACAGCTCGCTGGTCTGGTGCTGCACGATGAACAGCAGCTCGTCGTGTGCGGGCGACAGCGGCTTCTGCGCGCTCAGGATGCTGTCGAGCTGCAGGTAGTCGCCATAGCTCATGGAGCGGCTGAAGTCCAGCTGCGCCTTTTCTTCGTGGACGATGGACTCGGGCGCTGAAGGGGCCGGCGCCGAGGCGTTGGAGTGGGCGTGGGGGCACATGGGGTGGCTCCTGCGCGCGGTTTACAACACTTGCGCCATGGCGTTGGCCACGTAGTCCACGTTCTTGGTGGACAGGCCCGACATGCACATGCGGCCCGAGCGCACCAGGTAGACGCCGAACTCGTCGCGAAGGCGGTTTACCTGGGCTTCGCTCAGGCCGGTGTAGCTGAACATGCCACGTTGCGTGAGGAAGTAGTCGAAGTTGCGCTCGGCGCCAAAGCGGGCCGTCAGCACCTTGTGCAGGCCTTCACGCATGGCCTTGATGCGCTCGCGCATCTCGGCGAGTTCCTGTTGCCACAGCGCGTACAGCGCGGGGTCGTTCAGCACCTGGGTGATGACCACCTCGCCGTGGGTGGGCGGGCTGGAGTAGTTGCGGCGCACCGTGGCCTTGAGCTGGCCCAGCACGGTGTCGGCCGCCTGGGCGTCGCTGCAGACCACGTGCAGGCCGCCGCAGCGCTCGCCGTAGAGCGAGAAGTTCTTGGAGAAGGAGTTGGCGACGAAGAACTGCACACCGGCGCTGGCCAGGGCGCGGATGGCGTAGGCATCTTCGTCCAGCCCATCGCCAAAGCCCTGGTAGGCCATGTCGATGAAGGGAATCAGGCCTTGCTGGGCGATGACGGGGATGAGCTGTTGCCACTGGGCGGGGGTCAGGTCCACGCCGGTGGGGTTGTGGCAGCTGGCGTGCATGAGCACGATGCTGCGCGCCGGCAGGGCCTTGAAGGCGGCCAGCATCTTGTCGAAACACAGGCCACCGGTGGCGGCGTCGTAGTAGGGGTAGGTGTGAACCTTGAAACCCGCGCCTTCGAACAGCGCAACGTGGTTCTCCCAGGTCGGGTCGCTGACCCACACCTCGGAGGCGTCGAAGTAGCGTTTGAGGAAGTCGGCACCGACCTTGAGCGCGCCCGAGCCACCCAGGCTTTGCAGGCTGGCGATGCGCCCGCTCTGGACCGCCTCGTGCTCGGCGCCGAAGACCAGCTTTTGCACCGCGCTGCGGTAGCCGGCGGCGCCTTCCATGGGCAGGTAGGGGCGCGGGCCGATCTGCTGCAGGCCGGCGGCCTCGGCGCGGCGCACCGATTCGAGCACCGGCAGGCGGCCTTCTTCGTCGAAGTAGATGCCGATGGACAGGCTGACCTTGTTGGGGCGCGGGTCCTTCTGGAAGGTTTCCATCAGCGACAGGATGGGGTCGCCGCCGTAGGCGGGCACGTGGGCAAACAGCGAAGTGGTCATGGTGAGGCTCTGGAGGTTGGGAAAGAAAATCAGATCAGGTGACCGCGTGGGTCTGGTTGAACTCGGGGCGTTGCCACTCGCCGCTGTCCAGCACCTGGCGCAGGTGTTCGACCGCGTTCCACACGTCTTCAAAACCGATGTAGAGCGGCGTGAAGCCGAAGCGCAGGATGTCCGGGCGCTGGCCGCCATCGCCCTGGCGGAAGTCGCCGATCACGCCGCGCGCGATCAGGGCTTGCACGATGGCGTAGGCGCCTTGCTGGCGCGTGAGGCAGACCTGCGAGCCGCGCTGGCCGTGTTCGCGCGGCGTGGCCAGGCCGATGCCGTGGCCGGCGCAGCGTTGTTCCACCAGCTCGATGAACAGGTCGGTGAGCGCGAGCGACTTGGCGCGCAGCGCTGCCATGCCGCCCAGCGGCTCGGCCGCCAGCAGGGTGTCCACCCCCACGTCCAGCCCGGCCATGCTGATGATGGGCTGGGTGCCACACAGGTAACGCTGTATGCCGGCGGCAGGGCGGTAGTCGGGCGTGAACACAAACGGCGCTGCATGGCCCCACCAGCCGGCCAGGGGCTGCCAGAAACGTTCGGCGTGGCGCGGGTGCACCCACACAAAAGCCGGCGCGCCGGGGCCACCGTTGAGGTATTTGTAGCCGCAGCCGATGGCGAAATCGGCTCGGGCGTTTTTCAGTTCCACCGGCACCGCGCCCGCGCTGTGGGCCAGGTCCCACACGGTCAGGGCGCCGGCCGCGTGGGCGGCAGCGGTCACGGCCGCCATGTCGTGCATGGCGCCGGTGCGGTAGTTCACGTGGGTCAGCATCAGCACGGCCACGCTGGCGTCCAGCGCGCCGGCAATTTCGTCGGGCTCCACCAGCTTGAGGCTGAGGCCACGTTCCTTGCACAGCGCCTCGGCGATGTAGAGGTCGGTGGGGAAGTTGCTTCGCTCGCTCACCACCACGCGGCGCTCGGGTGCATCGGCCTGGGCCATGCTCAGGGCGGCGCTGAGCACCTTGAAGAGGTTGATGGAGGTGCCGTCGGTGGCCACCAGCTCACGCTGGCCAGCGCCCACCAGGCGGGCGATCTTGTCGCCAATCTGCTGCGGCCAGTGGAACCAGCCGGCCGTGTTCCACGAGCGGATCAGGTCTTGCCCCCACTCCTGTGTGGTGACCTGCGCGATGCGCGCGGGCGCGGCCTTGGGCATGGCGCCGAGCGAATTGCCGTCGAGGTAGATGACGCCCTCGGGCAGGGTGAACAGGTCGCGCAGGCCGCGCAGCGGGTCTTGGGCGTCCAGCCCTCGGCAGTCTTGTTGTGTGTGCATGGTGTCTCCTCCTGGGGATGTTTTTTTGGGCTCAGCGCAGGGCGCGCAACACGGCGCGCACGGGGCTGGCATCCGCCTGGGTCAGTTTGAGTGGCAGGGCGATGAGCTCAAAGTCGCCTTCGGGCACGTCGTCGAGCACCAGGTTTTCCAGCACGCGCAGGCCGCGTTGGCGTATCACCTGGTGGCTGGAAAGAAGCTTGCTGTCGGCCGGGTCGATGCTGGCGGTGTCGATGCCGATGAGCTGCACGCCCAGGTCGGCCAGGCGCGCCACGGTGTCGGGCGCGTAGGCGCTGAGGGCGCCGTCCCAACGGTCTTGTGGCATGTGTTGATATGTGCGCACCAGCACACGTGGTGGCAGGTCGGCCACGGCATGTGCGATGTGCCGCCATTCGATCAGCGGGCCGCAGGCGATGGCGTGAATGACGCGGCAGGGCCCCAGAAAGGGCTCCAGCGACACGGCGCCGATGGCCGCACCGTCGGGGTCGTAGTGCAGCGGCGCGTCGGCGTGCGCTCCCACGTGGGGCGAGAGGTGCAAGGCGCTCACGTTCACCGGGCAACCCGGGCCCAGGGTGGCCACCCATTCCTGGGTGTAGGGCGTGTCGCCGGGGAACACCGGTGAGCGCTCGTGCACGGGGGGGGAAATGTCCCAGAGGGTGGGCATGGTGGTGGACAGAAAGCAGAAGAAGGGCCGGCGCCGCGTGGGCCGCCGGCCCGCAGGCACATCAGAAGTTGTGGCGCATGCCCACGGCCAGGGCATTGAAGTCGTTGGCCTTGCCCGGGCTGTTGATGGCGGTGTAGTAGGTGTAGAGCTTGGTGCGCTTGGTCAGGTTGTGGTTGATGCCCAGCGTGTACTGCGAGGCCTTCTGGGCAAAGCTGCCGCCACGGTCGGAGTGGCCGACGTTGACGTGGAACTCGTTGGCGCCCATGGCGTACATGGCCACCAGGCGCACGATGTCGCGGCTCTTGCCGTTGGCCGAGCCTTCCACCGATTCGCGCTGCAGGTAGCCGCCCACGGTGAGGGCACCCATGCCGTAGAGCGCGCGCAGGGCCACTTGCGACACATCGGCCTGCTTGGTGTAGCCAGCGCCGAGCTGCAGGTCGCCTGCGGTGTAGTTCAGGGCCAGGTCGTTGGCCTTTGCTTCGGTGGCGCTCTCAAAGGTGTGGGCGATCTCGGCGGTGAAGCCGGCGATCTCGGGCGTGAAGTAGGCCACCTTGCGCGCCGACGGGAAGGATGCGAAAGAGTACAGCGCGTCCGACGAGGTGCCAGTGTCGTGGTTGTGCATGCTCACGTAGTCGGCGGTGGCGAAGTAGGAGCCGGGCGCCCAGTTGCCGCCGCGCACGGCACCCCAGGGGGCGGCCAGTTCGACGTAGGACTCGCGTGCAAAACCGTTGGGCGCGGCGCCGGTGGTGGTGTCGAAGCCCTGTTCGAACACGAAGTTGGCGCGCATACCGCCACCCAGGTCCTCGCTGCCCTTGACGCCCCAGCGCGACGAGTTGTCCATCATTTTGTTGACACGCGAGGCGTCGCCCACGCTTTGGCTTTCCAGGGTGACGTTGAGGCGGCCGTACAGCGTGACGCTGCTTTGGGCGTGTGCGGCAGATGCGAAGAGGCCCAGCAGGGCCAGGCCGATGGCGGTGTGTTTCATGTGTTTCCTAGGTGTTGCTTTGGTTGTGATGTGGGGTTGGTGGACGCGTGAGGAGGGCTCACACACCTGCCCGATCACGATGTTAGGGGATGCCGCGATGGGAAATTTTATGGTTATCCCTGAAGTCCTCAAAACTTGAATAAGTTATTCTTTGAGATCGAAAAAACGTTTAAATCAATGCAAGCTGATCTCGATAAAACCGACAGATTGCTGCTCCAGGCCTTGCAGGCCAATGCCCGGCTGACCTCGGGCGAGCTGGCGCAGATGGCCCATTTGTCGCAGTCGCCGGCCTGGCGCCGCGTCAAGCGCATGGAGGACGTCGGTGTGGTCACCGGCTACCACGCCGCGCTTGACCGCCGCGCGCTGGGCTACGGCGTGATGGCCTTTGTGCTGGTGGGCATAGACCACCAGAACGAAACCTCGTCGCACGCCTTCGAGACCGGCGTGAAAGGCATCCCCGAGGTGGTGATGTTCCATGCCATTTCCGGACCCGAGGACTACATGCTGGTGGTGGTGGCCAAGGACCTCGACAGCTACTCCCACCTGCTGCAGCACAAGCTCCACCGGCTGCCGGGCGTGCGGCGTGTGCACACCCATTTTTCGCTGCAGGACTTCAAGGGCCAGATCGGCAATCTGCCGGTGCCCGCTGCCTGAGCCAACAGCCCCTCAGACCGCCTTTTTCACCACCGCATACCGCGCCAGCGTGCGCGCGCGCGCCTCGGCGTGGTCCACGATGGGGGCCAGGTAGTGGCGCTCCAGCACGAAGTCGGCCGTCTGCAGATCGATGGGCTTGGCCAGCCAGGGCGCGTGGATGGCCGCGTTGGGCAGCTTGGCCAGTTGCGGCAGGTAGCGGCGGATGAATTTGCCCTCGGGGTCGAACTTCTGGCTCTGGCTCACCGGGTTGAAGATGCGGAAGTAGGGCTGGGCGTCGCAGCCGGTGGACGCCGCCCACTGCCAGCCGCCGTTGTTGGCCGCCAGATCAAAGTCGATCAGCTTCTCGGCAAAGTAGCGCTCGCCCCAGCGCCAGTCGATGCCAAGGTCTTTCACCAGAAAACTCGCCACCACCATGCGCAAGCGGTTGTGCATGTAGCCGGTCTGGTTGATCTGGGCCATGGCCGCGTCCACCAGCGGGTAGCCGGTGCGGCCGTCGCACCAGGCCTTGAACAGCGTTTGCGCGTGTTTGCCGTGTTCCCACTTGATGGCGTCGTATTCGGGCTTGAAGGCGCTGCCCACCGCGTGTGGGTGGTGGTGCAGGATCTGCATGTAGAAGTCGCGCCAGATCAGCTCGCCCAGCCAGGTGCTGGCCCCTGGCTGGCCGCCCAGGTGCATCTGGTAGGCCACGCGTGCGAGCTGTCGGATGGACAAGGTGCCAAAACGCAGGTGCACGCTGAGGTAGCTCGGGCCTTTGACTGCCGGGAAATCGCGCGTCTGGTGGTAGCGGTCGATGCGGTCCAGGAAGTCCTCGAACAGGCCGCGCGCGCCGTGGCTGCCGGTGGCGATTTTCAGCGCCCGCAGGTTGGTGGTCTCAAAGCCTATCTCGGCCAGCGTGGGCACGCCGGGCGGGTGGCTGCTCGGGCAGGGCGCCAGCGCGGCGGCGTATTTTTCCACCGGGTAGCTGTGCAGAAAAAACGGCTCCATCTTCTTGAGCCAGGCGTTCTTGTAGGGCGTGAAGACCGAAAACGCGGTGCCCGATTGCGTCAGCACCTCGCTGCGCTCGAAGACCGTGTGGTCTTTGAAGCCGTGCAACATGACGCCGGCGTGCGCCAGGGCGCCGCGCACCTGGGCGTCGCGCGCCAGCGCCTGGGGCTCGTCGTCGTGGTTGCAAAACACCGCCTGCACGTGCAGTTCTTCCGCCAGCCGGGGGATGGCTTTTTGCGCGCTGGCGTGGCGCACGATCAGGCCGGTGGGCGCCTGGCCGTGGGCCTGGCCCAGCGCGCGCAGCTCGCCGTCGAGGTCCAGCAGCGAAGCGTGGATGAACTCCACCCGCCGGTCGGCTTGTATGCCTTTGGCCAGCAGGGCGTCCAGGATGTCGCTGTCGAACACAAAGGCGCACCACACCTGTTTGCAGGTTTTGAGCGCGTGGTAGAGCGCGGCCTGGTCGCTCACCCTGAGGTCGCGCCGGAACCAGACCAGACCCCTGTCGTATTTCTTCATCTGCGGGCTCTTAAAATCGGTGCATGTCATCGGATTCTGCCCCCATCAACCTCACCAACCATTTCCTCATCGCCATGCCCGGCCTGAGTGACGAGGTTTTTGGCCGCAGCGTGGTCTTCATGTGCGAACACAGCGACCGTGGCGCGCTCGGCCTGGTCATCAACAAACCCAGCGACATCCTGCTCAGCGAGCTGTTCCAGAAGGTCGAACTCGAACTGCACCGCGACGACCTGATGGCCACCCCGGTGTTCCAGGGCGGCCCGGTGCAGACCGAGCGCGGTTTCGTGCTGCACGAGGCGCTGGCGCCCGGTGCCGATCCCAAGGAGTCGATTTACGCGTCCACGCTGAGCATTCCCGGCGGGCTGGAGATGACCACCTCCCGGGACGTGCTCGAAGCCATGGCCGTGGGCGCCGGCCCGCACAAGGTGTTTGTCTCGCTGGGTTACGCCTCCTGGGGCCAGGGCCAGCTCGAATCCGAGATCACCGAAAACAGCTGGCTCACCGTGGAGGCCGACCCGGCCGTGATTTTTGACACGCCGGTGGAAGACCGTTACGCCAAGGCCATGAAGCTGCTGGGCCTGGAGCCCTGGATGTTGTCGCCCGACGCCGGCCATGCCTGAAAACACCTTCCTCTGTTTCGACTACGGCACCAAACGCACCGGCGTGGCCACCGGCAATGTGCTGACCCGCAGCGCCACGCCGCAGGGCAGCATCGTGGCCGAGGGCGATGCGCGTTTCCCGCTGATTGCCGCCCGCCTCAAGGAATGGCAGCCCGATGCGCTGGTGGTGGGCGTGCCCTTCCACCCCGACGGCGCCCCACACGAGAACACCGAACGCGCGCGCAAGTTCGCCCGCCAGTTGCGCGGGCGTTTCGGCCTGCCGGTGCACGAGGTGGATGAACGCTACAGCACCACCGAAGCCCTGGCCGCTGGCGCCAAAGACGCCGACGCCGCCTCGGCCTGCATCATCCTGGAACAGCATTTGAGGAGCCTGCCTTGACCCGAACCGACAGCCCCAGCCTGGCGCTGGATGCCGAGGCGCTATACGCCGAACTGCAACGCGGCGTGAAGGCGCTGCTGGCCCAGCAGCCCGACACCCAGCTCGTGGGCATCACCTCCGGCGGCGCCTGGCTGGCCGCGCGGCTGCAACGCGACCTGCAACGCCCCGGCGAGGCCGGCGTGATCTCGTCGGCCATGCACCGCGACGACTTTGCCCAGCGGGGACTCTCGGTCAGCGCGCAAACCAGGCTGCCCTTCGACGTGAACCACGCCCACGTGCTGCTGCTCGACGACGTGCTCTACACCGGCCGCACCCTGCGCGCGGTGCTCAACGAGCTGTTCGACTACGGCCGCCCGGCCAGCGTGAAGCTGGCGGTGCTGGTGGACCGGGGCGGGCGCGAGCTGCCCATCAGCGCCGACTTTGCTGCGGCGCGTGTGGCCCTGCCCGACACCCAGTCGCTGGAGCTGGCCCAGGGGGACGATGGCCAACTGCGTTTTGTGGTCGAACACCAGGCGGACCGAAAGAAGTGACCCCATGATCCACCACAAGAACCCCCAACTCAACAAAAACGGCGAGCTGATCCACCTGCTTTCCACCGAGGGCCTGTCCCAAGACATCCTCACCCACATCCTGGACACCGCCGCCAACTTTGTGAGCGTGAGCGACCGCGAGGTGAAAAAGGTGCCGCTGTTGCGCGGCAAAAGCGTGTTCAACCTGTTTTTCGAGAACAGCACCCGCACCCGCACCACCTTCGACATCGCGGCCACGCGCCTCTCGGCCGACGTCTACACGCTGGACATCGCGCGCAGCTCGGCCTCCAAGGGCGAGTCGCTGCTCGACACCATCGCCAACCTGTCCGCCATGGCGGCCGACATCTTTGTGGTGCGCCACAGCGAGTCGGGCGCGCCCTACCTGATTGCCCAGCACGTGGCGCCCCACGTGCACGTGGTCAACGCCGGCGATGGCCGCCACGCCCACCCCACGCAGGGCTTGCTGGACATGTACACCATCCGCCACTTCAAGGGCGACTTCCGCAACCTCACCGTGGCCATCGTGGGCGACGTGCTGCACTCGCGCGTGGCGCGCTCCGACATCCACGCGCTGACCACCCTGGGCTGCCCGGAGGTGCGTGTGGTGGGCCCGCGCACCCTGGTGCCCAGCGACCTGTCGCAGATGGGCGTGCGTGTGTGCCACACGCTGGAAGAGGGCATCCGGGGCGCCGACGTGGTGATCACCCTGCGCCTGCAGAACGAACGCATGAGTGGCGCGCTGCTGCCCTCCAGCCAGGAATACGCCAAGAGCTTCGGCCTCACGCCCGAGCGCCTGGCCTGGGCCAAGCCGGATGCCATCGTGATGCACCCCGGGCCGGTCAACCGGGGCGTGGAAATCGCCTCCTCGGTGGTGGATGGCAAGCAGAGTGTGGTGCTGCCGCAGGTCACCTTTGGCATCGCGGTGCGCATGGCGGTGATGAGCATTGTTGCGGGGAATGAGGCATGAAAATTCTGATCCAGAACGGCCGCGTCATCGACCCCGCCACCGGCCGCGACGAACGCGCCGACATCGCCATCGCGGCTGGCCGCATCCTCTCGGTCGGCCAGGTGCCGGCCGACTTCCATGCCAACCGCACGCTGGACGCCAGCGGTCACATCGTGGTGCCTGGCCTGGTGGACCTGTGCGCGCGCCTGAAGGAGCCGGGGCTGGAGCACGAGGGCATGCTCGAATCGGAAATGGCGGCGGCCGTGGCCGGGGGGGTCACCTCGCTGGTCTGCCCGCCCGACACCGACCCGGTGCTGGACGAACCCGGCCTGGTGGACATGCTCAAGTTCCGTGCCGAGAAGCTGCACCTGGCGCGGGTGTTTCCGCTGGGCGCGCTCACGCGCGGCCTCAAGGGCGAGGTGCTGACCGAAATGGTCGAGCTGACCGAGTCCGGCTGCATCGGTTTTGGCCAGGCCGAGACGCCCATCGTCAACACCCAGGTGCTGCAGCGCGCGCTGCAGTACGCCGCCACCTTTGGCTACACCGTGTGGCTGCGTCCGCAAGACTTCTGGCTGGGCAAGGGCGTGGCCGCCAGCGGCCCGCTGGCCACCCGCATGGGCCTGGCCGGTGTGCCGGTGGCCGCCGAGGTGATTGCGTTGCACACCGTGTTCGAGTTGCTGCGCGGCGTGCACAAGGCCGGCAGCGGCGCCCGCCTGCACCTGTGCCGCCTCAGCAGTGCAGCCGGCCTGGAGCTGGTGCGCCAGGCCAAGGCCGAGGGCTTGCCCGTCACCTGCGACGTGAGCGTGCACAACCTGCACCTGAGCGACGTGGACATCGGCTACTTCGACAGCAGCGCCCGCCTCACGCCCCCGGTGCGCCAGCAACGCGACCGCGACGCCCTGCGCGCCGGCCTGGCCGATGGTGCCATCGACGCCCTGGTGTCCGACCACAACCCGGTGGACGCCGACGCCAAGGTGCTGCCCTTTGCCGAGGCCGAGGCCGGCGCCACCGCCATCGAGCTGCTGCTGGGCCTGGCGCTCAAGTGGGCGTCGCAGGACGGCGTGCCGCTGATGCAGGCCCTGGGCACCCTGACACACCGCCCGGCCGGCGTGCTGGGCAACAGCCTGGGCACTCTGCAGGCCAGCGTGGGCCGCATCGCCGTCGGCGGCGTGGCCGACCTGTGCATCTTCCACCCTGGCGAACACTGGGTGGTGGGCGACAACACGCTGCGCAGCCAGGGCAAACACACACCGTTTGGCGGCCACGAGTTGCCGGCGCGGGTGCGCGCCACGCTGGTGGGCGGGCAACTGGCCTTCGATTGCAGCGCGGCCCACGCGTGATGGGGGGCGTGCGCGCGGTCTGGTCTTTTGTCCAGGGCCTGGGGCATGTGCTGGGTGGGCTGTGGACCATCCACCGGGTGTTCCCGCAGCTGAGCCCGGCCGAGCGCGCCGAGCGCGTGCGCCTGTGGTCGCGGCAGATGCTGGCCATCCTGCGGGTGGACCTGCACGTGCTGGGCGAGCCGCCCACGCGCGGGCCGCTGCTGGTGGTGTGCAACCACATCTCGTGGCTGGACATCCTGGTGCTCAACGCCGCCCAGCCCACGCGTTTTGTGTCCAAGGCCGACGTGCGCGGCTGGCCGGTGCTGGGCGCGCTGATCACCGGCGCCGGCACGCTCTACATCGAACGCGAAAGCCGGCGCGACGCCATGCGCGTGGTGCACCAGATGGCCGATGCGCTGCGTGCGGGCGACATGCTCAGCGTGTTCCCCGAAGGCACGACCGGCGACGGCCGCGAGCTGCTGCCCTTCCACGCCAACCTGCTGCAGGCCGCCATCGCCGTCAATGTGCCGGTGTTGCCGGTGGCGCTGCGTTTTGTCGATCGCGACAGCGGCCAACCCAGCGACGCGCCCACCTACATCGGCGACACGACCTTGATCGCGTCGATCTGGCGCACGCTCAAGGCTGGCAACGTGTGTGCCGAACTGCGCTACGGCTTGGCCCAGCGTTCAGGCGGCATGGACCGCCGCACCTGGGCACAGGTGCTGCGGCGGGACATCGGTGCCATGCTGGATTGATCCCTGGCTTGCGCAGCGTTGCCGCTCAGGCTTTCCCCAAACACGGATGGGCCGCGATCCACGGCGCCAGCCACTGTGCCTGCCAGTCGCGGCGGGCGGCGTGTTCGTCCTGTCCCACGTGGCGGCTGCCTTCTGGGGGTTCGCCCGGGAAGGGCAGCGCGCCTTCCGGCTGGAAACAACGGTCGTGCACCAGGCAGGACTGGCTGACCATGGGCCACACCCGGTCGCGCAGAAACCACTGGTCGATGTTGGGGGTTTCGGCCGCCGCGCTGCGGTAGTCGCGCAGCAAGGTGCCCAGGTCGGGCAACACGCCGGCCACCCCGCCCCACATGCCGGCCAGCATCAGGTCGGTGTGGCTCCACCAGTCGCGCATGACGTGGAAGTGGCGGTCGCTGTCCACCCAGTGCTGCACCGCCAGGGCCTCGCGGGTGCTGATGACCGAGTCCACGTCGCGCACCAGGAAACGGCCCACCGTGGGGTCGTTGGCGGCGGCGAAACGCCAGCAGAGTTTTTCGCGCAAGGGCTGCTGCGCGGGGTGCACAACCATCTCGGCGCCCAGGCTTTGTAGGAGCAACACAAAGTCGGCGGGCACGCTGGCGTCCACATGGAACTGAGGCACCCAGCCGGGGAAGACATCCGGCGCCAGCAAGACGTTGCGCAGCGCGCCGCGCAGGTAGGTCGTGCCGTCGCCCCAGAGCGAGAAACTGATCACCTTGCGTTTGCCCGCCTGCTGTGCCAGCTCGCGGGGATGGGCCGCAGGCGGGCGCCACGCGGTGGCGGCGGCCGTGCTGGCCTGGTGCTTGAGTTGCAGTGCCTGGGTGCCGGCGCGGCTGGCTTCTTCGTCGCGCCCGAGCAGGTGTTGGCAGATGCACAGGCCGTCGAGGGCCACGTAGTGTGTGGGGTCGAGTCGCAGCACCTGTTCGAGCAGGCCGACCGCTTCGGCGTAGCGCCCGAGGCGGTTGTAGGTCACACCCAGGTTCAGTGCCACCTCCAGGTGTTCCGGGTGCAGTGCGTGCGCCTGCTGCAGTATCTGGGCCGCCGCCGCGAGGTCCCCCATCAGGAACAGGTAATACGCCGCCTGCAGGGTCAGGCGTGGCGGCTTGTTTGCTTGCTGGTTCAGTGCGGCCAGTGTGGCCTGCACCGCTGCCACCTGCTGGCCGGTGGCCCAGGCTTTGCATGCCTCGGCACTCCAGCCCGAGGGCACGGTGATGACGGTGTTTGTTTTTGTTGTGGCCATGTTGGCTTCCTCCCCTGCGTGTCCATGCCCAAGTGTGGGCGTGCTGATTGTCTCAGCCTCAGCCCTTGGCGCGCGACATCATCAGTTCGGTGCTGGCCTTGCGGTCGGCGTTGACGCGCTGCACGTGGGGGCGTTCGCCCATCTTCTTGAGGTAGTCGCGCACCGGCAGGTCGGCCAGGTAGTCGCGGCCGTAGATGATCCGGGTGGCGCCGCTGATCACGGGCAGGTGCACGATGGCGGCGCAGTCGGCCAGGGTGAAACGGTCGCCCGCCGCATACGGCGCGAACCGGGCCAGCCGGGCGAAAGCAGCGATGTTCTTCTCCAGCTGTTTGCCCACCTTCTCCTTGGTGCCGTCGCTGACCTTGCCGCCAAAAAAGGCCTCACCGTACAGGTTGCGCGCCACCAGCTCCCGGTGCAGTTCCAGGAAGGTGATGAGTTCGCGCACCTTGGCGGCGCCAAAGGCGTCGGCCGGCACCAGGGCGGGCTGCGGGTGGGCGGCTTCGATGTAGTCGAGCATGACCTGCGACTCGCACAGCGTGCCGTGTTCGGTCTTGAGGTAGGGCACCTTGCCCAGCGGTGTGGCGGCCAGGTCGCACTGGCCTATCCAGGTCTGCTCTTCCCGGAAGCCCAGGTTTTTTTCGAGCAGAGCGAGTTTGACCTTGTTGTAGTAGTTGCTGGCCGAGAAGCCGCAGAGTGTCAGCATGGGTTGTCTCCTTGGGAAAGGCCGCATTATTGATGGGTCTCGGCCGCAGGCGCGTCACCCATGTACCAGTTGGCGCGCCAGGCGGTTGTGCCGCTCCAGCAGCACCGGCAGGTCCAGGGTTTGCAGCCGGCCGTCGCGCACCACCACCCGGCCGTGGACGATGCTGTGTTTCACACGGGGCACGTGGCAGAAGAACAGCGCGGCCAGCGGGTCGTGGTGGGCGCCGGCCAGGCCGATCTCGTCGAGCGGGATGGTGACAATGTCGGCCGCCATGCCGGGGGCCAGGGCGCCGATGTCGTCGCGCCCGAGCACGCGGGCGCCACCCAGGGTGGCCAGCTCCAGCACCTCGCGCGCGGTCAGGGCCGATGGGCCTTTCACCGGCCCGTGGCTCACGCGTTGCAGCAGCAGGGCCAGGCGCGCTTCGCCCAGCATGTGGCCGCTGTCGTTGGAGGCCGAGCCGTCCACCGCGATGGCCACCGGCACACCGGCGTCGCGCATGGCGCGTATGGGTGCGGCGCCCGAGGCCAGGCGCATGTTGGAGCCGGGGCAATGCGCCACGCCGGTGCCGGTGCGGGCAAACAGGCGTATGCCGGCGGCGTCGAGCTTGACGCAGTGGGCGTGCCACACGTCGGGCCCCACCCAGCCCAGCTGCTCGGCGTATTCGGCCGGCGTGCAGTTGAACTTCTCGCGCGTGTAATCGATGTCCTTGTCGTTCTCTGCCAGGTGGGTGTGCAGCGACACGCCGTGCTCGCGCGCCAGCACGGCTGCGTCGCGCATGAGTTCGCGGCTGACCGAAAACGGCGAGCAGGGCGCCACCACGATGCGGCGCATGGCGTGGCGCGCCGGGTCGTGCCAGCGCTCGATCACCCGCTGGGTGTCGGCCAGGATGTGGACCTCGGTCTCGACCACGCTGTCGGGCGGCAGGCCGCCCGCGCTTTCGCCCACGCTCATGGCGCCGCGCGCGGCGTGAAAGCGCATGCCGATCTCGGCCGCGGCGTCCAGGCTGTCGTCCAGGCGCGAGCCGTTGGGAAAGAGGTAGAGGTGGTCGCTGCTGGTGGTGCAGCCCGAGAGCAGCAGCTCGGCCATCGCGGTCTGGGTGGAGACGTGCACCATCTCGGGCGTGAGCCGCGCCCAGATGGGATACAGCACCCGCAGCCAGTCGAACAGCTCGCAGTCCTGGGCCGGGCGCACCACGCGCGTGAGGCTCTGGTACATGTGGTGGTGGGTGTTGACCAGGCCGGGGATGACCACCTGGTCGTGCGCGTCAATGACCTCGTCGGCGCTGGCAGGCAGCGCGTCGCTGTGGCCCACGGCCTCGATCACGTGGTCGCGCACGAAGACGGCGCCGCCTGCGATTTCGCGGCGCTGTGCGTCCATGGTGACCAGCAGGTGGGCGTTCTTGATCAGCAGGGTGCTCATGGGGGCTCCAAAAAAAGAAAAGGGCCGGTCTGCATGGGTGCAGACCGGCCCAACTGGATGAACCGCGCCGTGTTCAGCGCGGTGGAAGGGGTGAGGTCAGTGGCCGCCTTCGGCCTGCATGGCGGCTTCGCGGATTTCGGCTTCGCTGCCTTGGGCACCGTTGAAGAACATGTTGAGCACGACGGCGCTGATGGTGGTCAGCAGGATGCCGGATTCGAGCAGCGGGTGCAGGCCGTGCGGCATGTGCTGCATCCAGGCCGGTGCCACCAGGGGCATCATGCCCAGGCTGATGGACACGGCGACGACGTACAGGTTGTTCTTGTTGTCCTTGAAGTTCACGCCCGCCAGGATGCGGATGCCGGTGGCCGCCACCATGCCGAACATCACCAGCCCGGCGCCGCCCAGCACGTACTGCGGCAGCGACTCAATCAGCGCCGCCATCTTGGGGATCAGGCCCAGCACGATGAGGATGATGCCGCCAGCCACGCAGACGAAACGGCTGCGCACGCCGGTGACACCCACCAGGCCCACGTTCTGCGAGAAGCTGGTGTAGGGGAAGGTGTTGAAGATGCCGCCGATCAGCGTGCCCAGGCCGTCGGTGCGCAGGCCGGCGGTCAGGTTCTGCTGGGTCATCTTGCGCCCGGTCAGGTCTGAGAGCGCCAGGAACATGCCGGTCGATTCGATGAAGGTCACGATCATCACCAGCACCATGGTCACGATCAGCACCGGGTCAAAAATGGGGGCGCCGAAGGAGAAGGGCAGGACGACGTCGAACCAGTGGGCGCTGGCGACCTTGTCGAAGTGCATCTTGCCCAGCACGGCGGTCAGCACGCCACCGGCCACAATGCCCAGCAGCACCGAGATGTTGGCCAGGAAACCGCGTCCGAACTTGGCGATGACCAGGATCACGGCCAGCACGAAGAAGGCGATCGCCATGTTGTCCAGCGCGCCGTAGCCGGCGTTGACGATCATCTTGCCGGGGTTGGCGGGGTCGGGGATCTTGGCCAGAAAGGCCGGGCCGCCCAGGGCCCAGCCAATGCCCACCCGCATCAGGCTGATGCCGATGACCGCGATGATGGTGCCGGTGACCACCGGCGGGAAAAAGCGCAGCATTCGGCTGACCAGTGGCGCGATGAAGATGCCTATGACCCCGGCCGCGATGATGGCCCCGAAGATGGTGCGCGCGCCCTCGGTGCCGGGCAGGCTGTTGGCCATGGCCACCATGGGGCCGACGGCCGCAAAGGTCACGCCCATCATCACCGGCATCTTGATGCCGAACCACTGGGTCATGCCCAGCGACTGGATCAGCGTGACGACGCCGCAGCAGAACAGGTCGGCCGAGATCAGCAGGGCCACCTGTTCGGGCGAGAGCTTGAGCGCGCGGCCCACGATCAGGGGCACGGCAATGGCGCCGGCGTACATGACCAGCACGTGCTGCAGGCCCAGGGTGAACAGGCGCCCGTTGGGCAGGCGCTCGTCCACCGGGTGCACGCCGGTGGGGGTGTTGTGGTTCATCTTGTCTCCTCGTTGGTATGGGTGTGTGAAACGGCCGTGAGGTGGGCCCAGGGTCAAGGATAGGTGGGGCTGTGCAATCGAGAAAGATGCACAATCAGATAATTCAATCGGATATGACGATCAAATCCTCTTTGCCCGAGCTGCGGGTCTTCATCACCCTGGCCGAAAGCGGGCATTTCACCCGCGCGGCCGAACGCCTGGGCATGTCCCAGTCGTCGCTGAGCGCCTCGCTGAGCAAGCTGGAGGCGCTGCTGGGCGCGCGGCTGTTCGACCGCCACACGCGCGGTTGCCGCCTCACCGACGCGGGCAGCGCGCTGCTGCCGGCGGCGCACCGCCTGGTGGCCGACTGGGAGCTGTGGCTGGCCGATGCGCGCGACTTCGCCCGGTTTTCACGCGGGCGGGTGTCGGTGGCGGCGCCCAATGCGCAATGCGCCATGCTGTTGCCGCCGGTGATCCGGCGCTTCCGCGATGCCCACCCCGGCGTGCGTGTGACGGTGCACGACGTGCCTGAACACGAAGTCCATGCCCTGGTGCGCAGCGGCGCAGCGGATCTGGGCATTGCCACCGAGACGGAGTTGCGCACCGACCTCATTGCCACGCCTTTGTATGCCGACGAGTTTGTGCTGGCCATGCACAGCGAGCACCCGCTGGCGCGCGCACGCCGCCTGGATTGGCCCGAGGTGGCCCGTGAAGCGCTGATTGGCTACCTGCCCGGCAACCCGGTGCGGCGCCTGCTCGAAGAGCACCTGGCGGACCGAGGCATACCGCTGAGCTACGCCTACGAGATCGCTTTGCCCTGGACCATGATGGGCCTGGCCGGCGAAGGCCTGGGTGTGGCCGTGGTGACCCGCGCGCTGCAGCCGCTGGCCCAGTGGCACGGGCTGGAGGTGCGCGCGGTGGGAAACCCGCCGCTGGCACGCACCATGACGCTGCTGCGCGCGCCGGGCGGCTCGCCTTCGCCGGCGGTGGCCGCCTTCCGCGACGAACTGCTGAAAGCCGCCGTCAGCTGAGCAGGTCCAGCAGGGTGCGCGCGATGACCCGCGTGGCGCCTTGCAGGTCCGAGAGCAACACACGCTCGTCGGCCCGTTTGGCGTGGGATTCGAGCACGGTGCGCGGACCGGCGCCGTAGATCACGCCCGGGATGCCTCGCTCCACGTACAGGCGCACGTCGGTGTAGAGCGGCGTGCCCACGGCGGGGATGGGCTCGCCAAAAATTTCGCCGCCGTGTTTCTGGATGGCGTCCACCAGCGGCTGGTTGCCGGGCAGGGGCTTCATGGCGTGGGCCAGCAGCATGCGGCGCACGTCCACCTGCAGCTGTTTGCCGCCGCGCGGCGGGTTGAAGCTGGCGGCCGCGTCGGTGATGGTTTTGCGCAGGGCGGCTTCCACCTCGGCCGGGTTCTCCTCGGGGATCATGCGGCGGTCCAGCTTGAACACCACCTTGCCGGGCACAACGTTGGTGTTGGTGCCGCCGCTGATCTGGCCGATGTTGAGGTAGGGGTGGGTGATGCCTTCGACCGAGGAGGTCACTTTCATGTAATCGGCATTCAGCCGG
>JAUYSB010000092.1 GCA_030696525.1 Hydrogenophaga sp.
GGTTCTTGGCAATCGCATTTTCGCCTTCGAGCACTTGCACCACTACCGGACCCGAGATCATGAATTTGACCAGATCCTCGAAGAAAGGCCGCCCCTTGTGCACTGCGTAAAAACCCTCGGCCTCGGCGCGTGACAATTGCAGCATTCGCGCAGCGATCAGCTTCAAGCCGTTGGTTTCAAAGCGGGAATAAATCTTTCCGATAACATTCTTGGCCACCGCGTCGGGCTTGATGATGGACAGGGTGCGTTCGATAGCCATGATGATCCTTGGGATGCTTTGTAAAACAAAAATGGTCTGGGAGCCAGAAAACCCAGCATTTTAGCCTGAGCCTGTGACGGACACCCGACAGACATCCGGCAGGTCAGCGGCTGCGGTGATCAGCGACCACCGCCGCCACCGCGACGGGGACCGCCGTTGCCACCCCGCCCGCGCGGCGCGCCGCTGGCCCGGCCGCCAGCGCCACCTCCACCGCCCACGCCGCCCTGACCCCCACGGCGGGGGCCACCCGAACCGGCGTCACGCTTGCGTTGCAGGGAGTCGGCGCCGATGTAGCCAAAGCTGGTTTTCATCGGGTCGGGCTGACCGCCAGCGCCGCCACCGGTGGGCGCACCGGCACCCGGACCACGCGGCGGTCGGCCCTGGCCCGGACCCCGGCCACGGCCACCGTAGCTGGGCGCCTCGTGGGAGACGTTCCGCGGCACCATGTCACCACGGTCACCACGGTCACCACGGTCACCACGCTCATCGCGGTCGTCGCGGGCACGCGGGCCTGCATCGGGGCGCGAAGGCCGTGGGCCGCCGCCTTTTTTGTTGCGGCGCGAGGCCGGATGGCGGTTGGTGCGCGGCGCGCCCTCGCCCTCTGGCCCTCGCCGCGCGGGCGGGCCTTCGGAGCGGTCGGTGCGCACCAGCCCGGCGGCCGCGCCCAGGCGGTCGATGTCGCGCTGGTCCAGCTCCAGCCAGAAGCCGCGCTTCAAACCACGCGGCAACAGCATGGCGCCGTAGCGGATGCGGATCAGGCGGCTGACCGCGTGGCCCACCGACTCCATCATGCGGCGCACCTCGCGGTTGCGGCCTTCACCGATGGTTACGCGGTACCAGCAGTTGGCGCCTTCGCCGCCGCCGTCTTCAATGCTGCTGAACTGGGCCACGCCATCGTCGAGTTGCACGCCGTCCAGCAGCTTTTTCTTCTCTTCGTTGGACAGGGCACCCAGCACCCGCACCGCGTATTCGCGCTCCAGGCCAAAACGCGGGTGCATCAGCTTGTTGGCCAGCTCGCCGGAGTTGGTGAACAGCAGCAGGCCCTCGGTGTTGAGGTCCAGCCGACCGACCGATTGCCACTTGCCCTGCAGCAGCTTGGGCAAGCGCCGGAACACGGTCGGGCGGTTCTGCGGGTCGTCATGGGTGACCACCTCACCGGCGGGCTTGTGGTAGGCCAGCACACGCGGCGGCTGCGGCGTCATGCGCACGCGTATGGGCTTGCCGTTGACCTTGATGACGTCGCCGTACTGGATGCGCTGGCCGATGTGGGCCGGCTCGCCATTGACCGAAATGCGGCCTTCGAGAATCAGCTGCTCCATCTCCAGGCGCGAGCCCAGGCCGGCCTGGGCCAGCACCTTGTGCAGCTTGGGCGACTCGACCTGGGGTGCCAGCACCCGTTTGCCGGGCACTTCGGGGGCTTCCTGCTCGGCGTCGAATTCACCGCTGATCACGTCCTCGAAACGCAGCGCGTCGGGCGCCGGCACGGGCGCCGACGCGCGCGGCGGGCGTGCCGGCTGCGCGGCCTCTGCGCCTTCCACCGGCGCGACCGCGGGTTCGCTGGGCAACTGGTCCTCTTGGGGCGCTGGGTCAGGCTGGGACATCGTCGGGTTCCTCGGGTTGGGCATTCGGTGGCTCGGGCAGGGTCAGCAAGTCGGCGGGGGGCGGGTCGGCAGGCGGTTCGGCCTCGAAGTCGAGCACACCCAGGCCGTCGTCGGCGGCTGACGGGTGGCCAATGGGGGGCAACTGGTCGAGCGAGGCCAGGCCCATGTCGTCCAGAAACTGGCGGGTGGTGGCAAACAGCGACGGCCGGCCCACGGTTTCGCGGTGGCCGATCACCTCGACCCAGCCCCGGTCTTCGAGCTGCTTGATGGTCAGGGAGTTGACGGTGACGCCCCGGATGTCCTCGATGTCGCCGCGCGTGACCGGCTGGCGGTAGGCGATGATGGCCAGCGTCTCCATGGTGGCGCGGGTGTACTTGGGCGGCTTCTCGGGATGCAGCTTGTCCAGAAACGGCCGCAGTTCGGGCCGGCTCTGGAAGCGCCAGCCGCTGGCCACCTGCACCAGCTCGACGCCACGCTGCGACCACTCCTGCTGGAGGTCGCCGAGCATCAGCTTGAGGCTGTCGGGTGAAACCGCGCCGTCGAACAACACACCGAGCTCGCGCAAGGGCAAGGGCTGCTGCGCACAGATCAGGGCGGTTTCAAGGACGCGTCGGGCATCCGCCGTATTCATGGGTGTCTACCTGAAAAGCGAGGGGGTGGCGGCTGGTTGCCACCCGGGGCGACGCGCTGCGGCGCCGCCAAGAAGACTGGAAAGGTCAGGACGCCAGGGCCTGCCACCAAGTGGCGCCATTGTATTGCAGGTCGGCCAAAGCGATCGCAGCCAGCAGATCGGCAGGCGGCGCGCAGTCGAAGCTCAGCGGCTCGCCCGTGACCGGGTGCGCCAGCGACAGCCGGTGCGCGTGCAAGGCCTGGCGCACCAGGCCCAGCTCGGCACGCCCCCCGTACAGCAGATCGGCCACGAGCGGCTGGCCCAGCCAGGCGGCATGCACCCGGATCTGGTGGGTGCGCCCGGTGTGCAGCTTGCAGGCCAGCAGCACATGGCGCGGGGTCTGGTCGAGCACCATGAAACGCGTCTGCGCGGGTTTGCCTGCGCCCTCGCCGCGCACCACCGCCATGCGCAGGCGGTTGCGGCTGTCGCGCGCCATGGGTTGATCGACCAGCAGACCGTCGCCATGCCGCCAGGGGCCGTGCGCCAGCGCGAGGTACAGGCGCTGCACCTCGCGCGCGGCGATCATGCGGCTCAGCGCATCGACCGCGCGCTGGCTTTTGCCCACCAGCATCAGGCCCGAGGTGTCCTTGTCCAGCCGGTGCACGATGCCAGCGCGTGGCAGCTGCGCGGCGCCCGCGTGGTGGGCCAGCAGGCCGTTGAGCAGGGTGCCGCTCCAGTGGCCGGCGGCCGGGTGCACCACCAGCCCGGCGGGCTTGTTGATGACCAGCAGATCGGCGTCTTCAAACACCACCTCCAGCGCCATGGCTTCGGGCATGAAGGCCTGGGCCTGGGCCGTGGGGCGCAGTTCGATCTCGATGCTGTCGCCCGCGCGCACCTTGGCGGCGGCCTTGGCCACGGCGCGGCCGTTGAGCAAGACGCTGCCCTCGGCCACACGCTGCTGCAGGTAGGCGCGCGAGAACACGGGCAACAACAACACGAGCACGCGGTCCAGGCGCTCACCGTGGTGAACCGCCTCCACCGGCAGGGTGCGGCGCTCGGCTTCAAGCTCGGTTTCGTCCACAGCAGACAGAGGCCCGCTCGATATAATTTCGTCGGCCACGTCCTGTACGTCCTCTTGTTCCTGTCTGAAGGGTTTGCTCACCATGTCCAAGTCTCCATTATCCCTGCTGTCCCTGTTCGGGGCCGTGGTGTTGGCGACCTTGCTGGGCGCCTGTTCGTCCACACCGGCCAAGGACGAGACCGTCGGCTGGAGCCCCAACAAGCTGTTCTCCGAAGCCATCGAAGAACGCAACGCGCGCAACTACGACAAGGCGGTGAGCCACTTCGAAAAACTCGAAGGCCGCGCGGCCGGCACCCTGCTGTCGCAGCAGGCCCAGCTGGAAAAGGCCTACACCCACCACCTGGCCGAAGAAAAAGCCCAGGCCATCGTGACGCTGGACCGCTTCATCAAGCTGCACCCGACCAGCCCCGCGCTGGACTATGCGCTCTACCTCAAGGGCGTGGTCAATTTCAACGACAACCTGGGCCTGTTTGGCGCGGTCGCCAAACAGGACCTGTCCGAGCGCGACCAGAAGGCTGCGCGCACCGCCTTCGAAGCCTTTGGCGAACTGGCCAGCCGCTTCCCCGAGTCGCGCTACACCACCGACGCGCGCCAGCGCATGGTCTACATCGTCAATGCGCTGGCCCAGCATGAGGTGCACGTGGCCCGCTACTACTTCACCCGAGGCGCTTACGTGGCAGCGGTCAACCGGGCCCAGGCCGCGCTCACCGATTTTCGCGATGCGCCGGCACTGGAGGAAGCGCTCTTCATTCTGGTCAAGTCCTACGACGCCCTGGGCATGGCCCAGCTGCGCGACGATGCCGCACGCGTGATGGAAAAGAACTACCCCAAAAGCGTCTACCTGAGCCGCGGCTTCAAGCAGGTGGATGAGCCGTGGTGGAAGTTGTGGTGACCAGGGCATCGAGCTCGGCCCACATCGCTTCGTCGTTCTCCACCCAGCGCATGGCCGGCAAACCGGTCAGCAGCTTGCGGCCATAACCCATGCGGCGCAGCCGCACATCACACACCACCAGCACGCCCCGGTCGTGCTCGCTGCGGATGAGCCGCCCAGCCCCCTGTTTGAGCGCCACCGCCGCCTCGGGCAGAAAGTAGCGGGTGAAGGCGCTGCCACCCTCGTGTTCGATCTGGCGCGTGCGCGCCTCCACCAGCGGGTCGTCGGGCGGCGGAAACGGCAGCTTGTCGATCACCACCATTTGCAGCACGTCGCCGGGCAGATCCACCCCCTCCCAGAACGAGGCCGAGGCCACCAGCACCGCGCCGCGCGCCCCAGGCGAGCCGGCGCGTTCAAACTGGCGCAGCAGCTCGCGTTTGGGCGCTTGCCCCTGCACCAGCACTTCCAGCGCGGGCGTGCCTGGCACCTGTGATTCGGCCCAGCCGGTCATGGCATCGGCAATGCGTTTGACGGCCCGCAAGGTGGTGGTCAGCACCAGGGTGCGGCCACCGATGCACCCGGCCCAACCCCACGCCGCGTGTGCCACGGCATCGGTGTGGCCGGGGTCGGCGGGCGGGGGCATGTCGGGCGGCACGTACAGGGCCGCCTGCGCCGCATAGTCGAAGGGGCTGGCCACCCGCAGCGTGCGCGCGGCCTTCAGGCCCACCGGCTCGGTGAACCAAGAGAGCGCGTCGTCGTGGCCCAGCGTGGCCGAGGTGAACACCCAGGTGGTCGCAGGCCCGCCATCGCGCGCCAGCACCTTGGTCTGGAAGGCCTCGGCAATGTCCAGCGGTGTCAGCACCAGGCGCAGGCCGGCGCCCAGCTCCACCCAGCGGGCCACGCGCGCATCGGCTTCGGGCTCGCGTATGGCTTGCAGGCGCTGCGCAAGCTCATGGGCACGTTGTGCCACGCGCGCCAGATCAGGCGAGTGCTCTTCGACGCCGTGCAGCCCGTCGCACAGCTGGTCCAGCGCGTCGGCCAGGCCATCGAGTGCGGCTGTCCATTCGGCCGGCGCCACGCCCTCGGGCACGGCAGCGTGCCAGCGCCGTTTGCCCACGCTGCGGCGGTCGGCGCCGATGGCCAGACGCAAATCCTGAGTGGCACGCTCGACGCTGCCGGCCAGCACGCTCCAGTCGCGCAGGCCACGGGCCGCCTGCAGGCCGTGCGCCAGCGTGTCGCGCGCGAGATCCAGCAAATGCCCGCTGGAGACCTGCACGCCCAGAAACTGCACGCCAATTTCGTTGAGCTGGTGGGCCTCGTCGAACACCACCAGCTCGACCGTGGGCAGCAGTTCGGCGACACCCGATTCGCGCACCGCGACATCGGCAAAAAACAGGTGGTGGTTGACCACCACCACATCGGCCGCCATGGCCTCGCGGCGGGCCAGGTTGACGTGGCAGGCGCGGAACTGCGGGCACTGGGCGCCCAGGCAGTTTTCGCGCGTGGACGTGACCAGCGGCACGATGGCGGCGCGGTCGTCCAGCCCCGGCACCTCGGCCATGTCGCCGCTCTGGGTTTGTTTTGCCCAGGCCTCGATGCGGTCCAGCCACTGGTGCAGGTAGCGCTCGTGTGGCTCCAGCAGGTAGCGCGCTTGCTCCATGCGGTGCAGGCACAGGTAGCTGGAGCGGCCCTTGAGCAGCGCGGTGCGCACCGGCAAGCCAAGAGCCCGGCACACGGCCGGCAGGTCGCGGCCAAAGAGCTGGTCCTGCAAGGCCTGGGTGGCGGTGGAGATGAGCGTGCGCCCGCCGCTCAGCAGGGCGGGCGCGAGGTAGGCGTAGGTCTTGCCGACGCCGGTGCCGGCTTCCACCACCAGGGCTTCATGCCGGTCGATGGCCTGCGCCACGGCCAGGGCCATGTCGAGCTGGCCCTGGCGTTCGGCAAAGCGTTGTGCGGCTCTGGCCAGCGGGCCGGTGGCGTCAAAAAACGCAGCCACGTCGTTTTCAAGTGGGCTCAAAGAACAGTTCCTTTGCTCCGATAATACGGGCGAACAAACACGGTCAGGCGCTGGAGCGTCGGCCCGGGGAGCCCGTCCGCGAACCTGGAAACCCATGTCCAAAGGCTATCGAATTTCAGCGTCCACCGGCATCGATCGCGGCGACCGGGACCACCAGCAAGACCAGCTCTGCCTGCTGACCCACCCCCGGGTGCCGGGCTGCCTGCTGGGCGTGGTGGCCGACGGCATGGGCGGGCGCAGCGGCGGGCGCAAGGCCTCTGACCAGGTGATGCTGTCCGCGCACCAGCTGTTTGAGCGCTACAGCCCCGACAGCGACAAGCCGGCGGAACTCCTGCACCAGTTGCTCCAGGAAGCCCATCTGGTCATCAAGCTCACCGCCGCTGCATCCGAAGAAGAACCGCACAGCACCCTGGCCGCCTTCCTGCTGAGCCCCGACGGCGCTTGCGACTGGATCCACTCGGGCGACTCGCGCCTCTACCACTTTCGGCGTGGCAAGCCGGTGTTCCGCACGCTGGACCACTCGCTGGTGCAACAAATGGTCAACCGGGGCGAGATCAGCGCCGAAGAAGCGCTCAACCACCCCAGCAGCAACGTGTTGATGGGCTGCCTGGGCACCGAGCGCGACCCGCCCATGGACACCCACCACGTCGACCAGCTGGACGTGGGTGACGCCCTGCTGGCCTGCTCAGACGGCCTGTGGCACTACTTCAGCAGCGATGAAATGGCGCGCGCGGTGGACATGCTGTCAGCGCGCGAGGCCTGCGAATTCCTGGTGCAGAAAGCGCGCACACGGGCCAAGGGCACGGGCGACAACCTGTCGCTGATCGTCGTCAAGCTGGAGCCGCTCAGCAAAACCTGAGTCGGCCCAAGGCGGCGCTCAGGTCAATGAGGTGTCCACGGTGCGGCGCTCCAACGCCAAAAATTCGGCCGACTGCATTTCGTGCAGCCTTGAGACCGTGCGCGGGAACTCGTGCGCCAGCGGCCCTTCGATGTAGAGCTGCTCGGCCGGCACCGCGGCCGACATGATCAGCTTGACCCGGCGGTCGTACAACACGTCCACCAGCCAGGTGAAACGCCGCGCCTGCGAGGCCATGTTGACCGGCATGTGGGGCACGTTGCTGAGCATCACGGTGTGGAACTGGCTGGCCAGTTCCAGGTAGTCGTTCTGCGAACGCGGGCCGCCGCACAGCGTGCGGAAGTCGAACCACACCACACCGCCGGCCTTGCGGATGGCGCGGATTTCGCGCGCCTCGATGTGCAGCACCGGGTCTTCGTCGTGGGCTTCGGCCAGGCGGCTGAAGGTGTCTTCCATCTGCGCCTCGGCCTCGGGGCCCAGCGGCGTGTGGTAGAGCTTGACCTGCTCCAGCGTGCGGCGCCGGTAATCGGTGCCGTTGTCCACGTTGACCACTTCCATGGTCTTTTTCAACAGTTCAATGGCCGGCAGGATGCGGTCGCGGTGCAGACCGTCCGGGTACAGGCCATCCGGGTGGAAGTTGCTGGTGGTCACCATGCCGACGCCGTACTTGTCCATGGCGTCCAGCAGGCGGTGCAGGATCATGGCGTCGGTCACATCGGCCACATGGAACTCGTCGAAACACACCAGCTTGTAGCGCACCGACAGGCGCCGGCCCAGTTCATCCAGCGGGTTGA
Organism: Hydrogenophaga sp.; assembly: GCA_030696525.1. GTDB lineage: Bacteria > Pseudomonadota > Gammaproteobacteria > Burkholderiales > Burkholderiaceae_C > Hydrogenophaga. The sequence goes on from JAUYSB010000092.1 coordinate 8,087, forward strand.
CGGTGCCCTGCAAGTCGGCCAGTTCGCGGTGCACCTCGCGCATGAACTCGTGAAAGTGCAGCCGCGTCTTGCGCTTGAGCGGCACGGCGTTGAAGAAGCAATCCATCAGAAAGCTCTTGCCCCGCCCCACCCCGCCGAACATGTAGACACCTTGTGGAATGTCCGGCCGGTTGATCAGCTTCTTGAGCGCGTTGGAGCGCTTGGCCTTGTAGTGCGACCACTCGGCCGCGCAGCGCTCCAGCGCGGCCACCGCCCGCAGTTGGGCGGGGTCGCTCTGGTAGCCACGGGTTGTGAGCTCGGCCTCGTAGGCCGCGCGGACTGGACCGGTCAATTGTTGTTCCGGTTCAGAAGTTCAGCGTGCGCTTGTCCACCGCCAGCGCGGCTTCCTTGGTGGACTCCGACAGCGACGGGTGCGCGTGGCAGATGCGGGCGATGTCTTCGCTGCTGGCGCGGAACTCCATGGCCACCACCGCCTCGGCGATCAATTCGGACGCCATGGGCCCCACGATGTGCACGCCCAGGATCTCGTCGGTCTTGGCGTCGGCCAGCATTTTCACCATGCCGGTGGTGTCGCCCAGCGCACGCGCGCGGCCGTTGGCCAGGAAGGGGAAGGTGCCGGCCTTGTAGGCAACGCCATCGGCCTTGAGCTGCTGCTCGGTGCGGCCCACCCACGCGATCTCGGGGCTGGTGTAGATGACCCAGGGGATGGTGTTGAAGTTGACGTGCCCGTGCTGACCAGCAATGCGCTCGGCCACGGCCACACCTTCCTCTTCCGCCTTGTGCGCCAGCATGGGGCCGCGCACCACATCGCCCACCGCCCACACATTGGGCAGGTTGGTTTTGCAGTCACCGTCGACCACAATCGCGCCGCGCTCGTCCAGTGCAAGGCCCACCGCCTCGGCGCCCAGGCCAATGGTGTTGGGCACACGGCCGATGGAGACGATCAGCTTGTCGGCGTCCAGCGTCTGGGCCTCGCCCTTGGCGTTGGCGTAGGCGATGCTCACACCCTTCTTGGTCGTCTTGATGTCACCCACCTTGACGCCCAGCTCGATCTTCAGACCCTGCTTGTCGAAGGCCTTCGTGGCTTCCTTGGCGATCTGCTCATCCACCGCGCCCAGGAAGATCGGCAGACCTTCAAGTATGGTGACGTCGGCGCCCAGGCGGCGCCAGACGGAGCCCATTTCCAGACCGATCACGCCCGAGCCGATCAGCGCCAGCTTCTTGGGCGTGGCGCCCATGCGCAAGGCACCGTCGTTGGACAGCACGGTGGTTTCATCGAAGGGCACGCCCGGCAGCGCGCGGGCGTTGGAGCCGGTGGCGACGATGATGTGCTTGCCCGTCAGCGTCTCTTCAGCGGCGCCGGCCACCTTGATTTCATAGCCACCTTCAGCGGCCTTCACAAAGGAACCGCGGCCGTGGAAGAAGCTGACCTTGTTCTTCTTGAACAGGTAGAGGATGCCGTCGTTGTTCTGCTTCACCACGGCGTCCTTGCGGCCCACCATTTTGGCGACGTCGATCTTCACGTCGCTGGCGGTGATGCCGTGCTCGGCGAAGTGCTTGTTGGCGTGCTCGAAGTGCTCGGACGATTGCAGCAGCGCCTTGGACGGGATGCAACCGACGTTGGTGCAGGTGCCGCCCGGGGCCGGGCCGCCCTTGTCGTTTTTCCACTCGTCGATGCAGGCCACGTTGAAGCCCAGCTGGGCCGCGCGGATGGCGGCGATGTAGCCGCCGGGGCCGCCGCCGATGACAACGACGTCAAATGATTTGGACATGATGATTCCCTTGTCTCAAATCAGATGTTGAAGAGCAGGCGAGCCGGGTCTTCCAGCGCTTCCTTCATGGCCACCAGGCCCAGCACGGCTTCGCGGCCGTCGATGATGCGGTGGTCGTAGGACATGGCGAAGTAGTTCATCGGGCGCACCACGACCTGGCCGTTTTCCACCACGGCGCGGTCTTTGGTGGCGTGCACACCCAGGATGGCCGACTGCGGCGGGTTGATGATGGGCGTGGACAGCATGGAGCCGAAAGTGCCGCCGTTGGAGATGGAGAAGGTGCCACCGGTCATCTCTTCGATGCCCAGCTTGCCGTCACGGGCCTTGGCACCGTATTCGGCGATTTTCTTTTCGATATCGGCAAAGGACATCTGGTCGGCGTTGCGCAGGATGGGCACCACCAGGCCACGGGGCGAACCCACGGCGATGCCGATGTCGAAGTAGCCGTGGTAGACGATGTCGTTGCCATCGACCGAGGCGTTGAGCACCGGGAACTTCTTGAGCGCGTGCACCGCCGCCTTGACGAAGAAGCTCATGAAGCCAAGCTTCACGCCGTGTTCCTTCTCGAAACGCTCTTGCATGCGCTTGCGCATGTCCATGACCGGGGCCATGTTGATTTCGTTGAAGGTGGTCAGGATGGCGTTGGTGGACTGCGATTGCAGCAGGCGCTCGGCCACGCGGGCACGCAGGCGGCTCATCGGCACGCGCTGTTCGGGGCGCTCGCCCAGGTGGGGCTGGGCCACCGGAGCGGCGACCTGCGGCAACACCTTGGTGGGTGCACCCGTGGGGATGGCCACGGGCGCCGCCGCAGGCTTGGCACCACCGGCCACGGCACCCAGCACGTCGCCCTTGGTGACACGGCCGTCCTTGCCGGTGCCGGCCACGGAACCAGCGGCCAAGCCGTTGTCGGCCATCAGCTTGGCGGCGGCCGGCATGGCCACACCGGCCATGGAAGCGCCAGCGGGTGCGGCAGCGGCTGCCACTGGGGCGGCAGCAGGCGCAGCGGCAGCCGGGGCGGCGGCGGCACCGGCCTTGCCTTCGGTGTCGATCTGCGCGATGAGCTGATCGGACACCACGGTGCCGCCGTCGGCCACCACGTGGGCGGCGAGCACGCCGGCTGCGGGTGCGGGCACTTCCAGCACGACCTTGTCGGTTTCGATCTCGATCAGGATCTCGTCCATGGCCACGGCTTCGCCGGGCTTCTTCTTCCACTGCAGCAGGGTGGCTTCGGCCACGGATTCGGAGAGCTGCGGAACTTTGACTTCTACGATTGCCATTTTGTTTTCTGCCTAATGTTTCGGTGTTCGCAAGCCGCCGCCAGGCGGCAGGACACGACCGCAGCGCGGTCGTGTCATTGCGTCATTCACTTGGTGAGGATGAAACCCTTGAGCTTGCTGAAGGCGGCTTCGATCAGCGCCTTCTGCTGGTCCTGGTGCAGGTGGGCATAACCCACGGCCGGCGATGCCGAGGCGGCGCGGCCGGCGTAACCCAGCTTCTGGCCATCAAGCATGTTCTCGTGGATGTAGTGCTGCACGAAGAACCAGGCACCCTGGTTCTGCGGTTCGTCCTGGCACCAGACGATGTCGGTGGCGTTGGGGTAACGCTTGAGCTCGGCACCAAAGGCCTTGTGCGGGAAGGGATAGAGCTGTTCGACGCGGATGATGGCCACGTCGTCGGCACCCTTGGCTTCGCGCTGCTTGACCAGGTCGTAGTACACCTTGCCCGAGCAGGCGATGACACGCTTGACCTTCTCGGCCTTCTTCACCACGTCGGCGTTCTGCTCCGGGATGACGGTCTGGAAGCTGCCCTTGGTGAACTCGCTCAGCGGGGACGTGGCGTCCTTGTTCCGCAGCAGGCTCTTGGGGGTCATGATGACCAGCGGCTTGCGCAGGTTGCGCACCATCTGGCGACGCAGCACATGGAAGATCTGGCTGGCCGTGGTCGGCTGCACGATCTGCATGTTGGTGTCGGCCGCCAGCTGCATGAAGCGCTCCAGGCGGGCCGAGCTGTGCTCGGGACCCTGGCCTTCGTAGCCGTGCGGCAGCATCAGCGTGATGCCGTTGACGCGGCCCCACTTCACTTCGCCGGATGCAATGAACTGGTCGATCACAACTTGCGCGCCATTGGCGAAGTCGCCGAACTGGGCTTCCCAGATCACCAGGGTGTTGGGGTCGTTGGACGCGTAGCCGTACTCGTAGGCCAGCACGGCCTCTTCGGACAGGATGGAGTCGATGACCACAAACGGCGCCTGGTTCTCGGCCACGTTTTGCAGCGGCACATAGGTGCCCTCGTCAAAACGTTCGCGCTTCTGGTCGTGGATGACGGCGTGGCGGTGGGTGAAGGTGCCACGGCCGCAGTCCTCGCCCGACAGGCGCACCGGGTAGCCGCTGGCCACCAGCGAGGCAAAGGCCATGTGTTCGCCCATGCCCCAGTCGACGTTGACATCGCCGCGGCCCATGGCGGCGCGGTCGTCGTAGACCTTTTTCACCAGCTGGTGCGGCGTGACGGTGGCGGGAATCGTGGTGATCTTCTCGGCCAGGCGTTTCCACTCAGTCAGCGGAATGGCGGTGTCGCCAGCGTCGGTCCACTTCTTGCCCAGGTAGGGCGACCAATCGACCGCGTACTTGCTCTTGAAGTTGGTCAGCACCGGGTCCACCGTGTGTTTGCCGGCGTCCAGCGCGGCACGGTAGGCCTTGACCATCTCGTCGCCCAGTGACTCGCCCAGGCCCTGCACGGCCAGCTTGTCGGCGTACAGCTTGCGGGTGCCCGGGTGTTGAGCGATCTTCTTGTACATCAACGGCTGGGTCAGGCTGGGCGTGTCCTGCTCGTTGTGGCCCAGCTTGCGGAAGCAGGTGATGTCCACCACCACGTCCTGGCGGAAGTCCATGCGGTATTCCAGTGCCAGCTGGGTGGCCAGCACCACGGCTTCGGGGTCGTCACCGTTGACGTGCAGCACCGGCGCCTCGACCATCTTGACGATGTCGGTGCAGAAGGCCGACGAGCGCATGTCGCGCGGGTCGGAGGTGGTGAAGCCGATCTGGTTGTTGATCACCAGGTGCACCGTGCCGCCCGTGGAGTACCCACGTGTCTCGGCCAGCGCCAGGGTTTCCATCACCACGCCCTGGCCAGCAAAGGCGGCATCGCCGTGCACCAGCACGGGCAGCACCTGCTTGCCCAGCGTATGGCCGCGGCGGTCCATGCGGGCGCGCACCGAGCCTTCA
>JAUYSB010000104.1 GCA_030696525.1 Hydrogenophaga sp.
GCGCTGGCACTGGGCATGGCCATCGACGCCAACGTGCTGATCAACGAGCGCGTGCGCGAGGAATTGCGCAACGGCGCCTCGCCGCAGGCAGCCATCAACGCCGGCTACGAAAACGCCTGGGGCACCATCCTCGACTCCAACATCACCACCCTGATCGCCGGTGTGGCCCTGCTGGCCTTCGGCTCCGGCCCGGTGCGCGGTTTTGCGGTGGTGCACTGCATCGGCATCCTCACCAGCATGTTCTCGGCCGTGTTGTTCTCGCGTGGCCTGGTCAACCTCTGGTACGGCCGCCAGAAACGCCTGAAGTCGGTGTCCATCGGCACCGTGTGGAAGCCGGCCGGCACCGCCGGCAAAGCCCCGGCCACCCAGCCAGATTGAAGCGGAGCAAACGACATGGAACTGTTCAAGATCCGCAAGGACATCCCCTTCATGAAACACGCGTTGGTCTTCAACGCGATTTCCTTCATCACTTTCGCACTGGCGGTGTTTTTCCTGGTCACGCGTGGCCTGCACCTGTCGGTGGAATTCACCGGCGGCACGGTGATGGAGGTGGCCTACGAGCAGCCGGCCGACCTGACGGCGGTGCGCAAGGTGGTCGAGGGCCTGGGCTACGCCGACGTGCCGGTGCAGAACTTCGGCACATCGCGCGACGTGCTGATGCGCCTGCCCGCCATGCAGGGTCAGAGCTCGGGCCAGCAGAGCGAGGCCATGTTGGCCGCACTCAAGGCCCAGAACCCGGCGGTGCAACTGCGCCGCACCGAATTCGTGGGCCCGCAGGTGGGGCAGGAGCTGGTGGAAGACGGCCTCAAGGCCCTGGGCGTGGTGATCCTGGGCATCATGATTTACTTGGCCATCCGCTTCGAATGGAAGTACGCGGTTTCGGCCATCATCGCCAACCTGCACGACGTCATCATCATCCTGGGCTTCTTCGCCTTCTTCCAGTGGGAATTTTCGCTGGCGGTGCTGGCGGCGGTGCTGGCGGTGCTGGGCTACTCGGTCAACGAGTCGGTGGTGATCTTCGACCGCATCCGCGAGAGCTTCCGCAAGTACCGCAAGATGGGCACCGTGCAGGTGATCGACCACGCCATCACCTCCACCATCAGCCGCACCATCATCACCCACGGTTCGACCCAGATCATGGTGCTGTCCATGCTGCTGTTCGGCGGTCCGACGCTGTTCTACTTCGCCCTGGCACTCACCATCGGCATCCTGTTCGGCATCTACTCCTCGGTGTTCGTCGCGGCGGCCATCGCCATGTGGCTGGGCATCAAGCGCGAAGACCTGATCAAAGGCGGCGGCGGCACCGGCAAGAAGGAAGACCCCAACGACCCGAACGCGGGTGCCGTGGTCTGACGCACCTGCGCAGCGCGCCCGGACACTTCTCAGGGACAATCCAGGTCAACACCACCCGCGCTGACCCGACGTGACCGAGCCCTCCCCGAACACATCCCACGCGCAGCAGGCACGGCGCCTGCTGCTGCGCCATGTGCTCAAGGTGTTGCCCGAGGTGGTCAAGGATGTGTCCACCTTGTTGGACAAGCTGCCCGAATCGGGCGACAGCAGCGACAAAATCCAGTTCGCCGAAACCCTGCGCCGCAGCTGGCTGACCCTGGCCCTGCCCTGGCAACGCGCCGCGGGCCAGCGCCTGTTGGGCCAGGCGTCGGGCACCACCTCGAGCAGCCCCCTGAGCAGCGAGCTGCGGCTGCTGGACGAGGAGGATGTGGAGTTTCAGATCCTCGCCGGGCGGCTGGCGCAGACGCTGGCGGCCCCGGCCCAGGACGAATTCAACGACCTGCGCCTGCGGCTGCAGCACCTGGAGCAGTCCGAAGAACTGGCCGGCAACGACGCGGTGCAACCGGTGCACCTGGCGCAAGCCACGCTGGGTGCCTGGTCCGAGGTCGGCCTGACCCGGGACGACTGGCAACACTGCAAGCCGGTGATCGAGCCGCGCCTGGCCAGCACCTTCAACGAAGCCTGCCACCTGGCCAACGCCTGGCTGCTGCAGCAAGGCGTGTTGCCCCACATCGATTTGCGGGCGCTGGTGCGGCGCGGCCGCGATGGCGCCACACCACATCCCACTGAAGCGGCAGCGCCCGCTGCGCGCAACGGCACTGCATCGGCAGGCGGCACACCGGTGGCGGCCAAGCTGCAGGACATGACCCAGCGCATGCGCAAGCTGCTGGCCGACCACATCCCGGCGGCTGCGCGCTGGCTGGGGAATGCCGCGCCTGCGTCGGCTGCCACCGCATCGGGCGCAGAAACCGGCGCTAACAACGGTGCGGGTGCAGGCCCCGCCAAACCCCGCTCCGACGCCACCACCCTGATGGTGGCCATGCCCCACCCGCCCACACCGGGCGCCCTGCGCGCGGCCGACGCCGGCGCCATCGCGCCCGAGGCCTACCAGGCCGGCGTGGCCGAACTGCGGCAGCAGACGCGCGCCCTCAAGAGTGCGGCGTCCAGCCAGCAGGACAAGGCCGTCATCGAGGTCGTGGCGCTGATTTTCGACAGCATCCTGGCCGAAGAGCGCCTGCCGCCCAGCATCCGCGTGTGGTTTGCCCGGCTTCAGATGCCGGTGCTGCGGGTGGCCCTGGTGGATGCCGACTTCCTGGGCAGCACCGACCACCCGGCGCGCCTGCTGCTCGACCGCATGGGCGCCTGTGTGATGGGCTTTGACGCCGGTGTCTCGCTGGAGCCGCTGGAAGCGGAGATGCGCCGCATCGTGCAGGTGGTGGAGCAGTACCCGGAAACCGGGCGCAAGGTCTTCGAGATCGTCTACAAGGAGTTCGAGGCCTTCCTCTCGCAGCACCTGCTCGATCGCGGCGACACCCAGCGGCTGGCCAACCTGGCCGAACAGGTGGAGCTCAAGGAAACGCTGACGGTGAAGTTCACCATCGAGCTGCGCAAGCTGCTGGGCCAGGCGCCGGTGGCCGAGCCGGTGCGCGATTTCCTGTTCCACGTCTGGACCGAGGTGCTGGCCGTGGCCACGGTGCGCCATGGCGCACAGCACGACGTGTCCACCGGTTTTCGCGCCGTGGCCGGCGAGCTGCTGTGGATGGCCAGCGCCAAACCCACCCGCGCCGAACGCGCCAAGGTGATCGGCCGCCTGCCCGGCCTGATGGCGCAGCTGCGCGAAGGCATGAGCTTGCTGGGCCTGGCGGCCAAGCTGCAGGAGCAGCACATCAAGCGGGTCAGCGACGCCCTGGTGGAGGCCTTCATGGCGCGCACCCAGCCGCTGTCCGACCAGTGGCTGCAGGAGATGACACAACGCCTGGGCAGCCTGGACGCCTACCTGGCCGACACCGAGGTGGAACAGATCAAACTCGACCAGTACAGCATCGAGATGATCACCGGCGTCGATGCCTCCGACATCGTGGTGGTGCCCGACACCGAGCAGAAGGTGTTGGCCGCGCTGCGGGCCTGGGCCAAGGCACTGGAGCGCGGCGCCTGGTTCGAGCTCAGCCACAACGGCTTCTCCAGCCTGGTGCAGCTGTCGTGGCGCAGCCCACAAAAGCAGCTGTTCCTGTTTGCCGGCCCCGAGCGGCGCAGTTTTCTGCTGCAGCAGGGGCGTGTGGCCAGCTACCTGGAGGCCGGTCTGCTCAAGCCCTGCGAGCCCGAAACGCTCACGCTGCGCGCCACCCGCGACGCGCTCAACAAGCTCGACGCCAACCCCGAACGGCTGCTGGCCTGAGGCCTGGCGAGACCACCCCCACCCATCCGCTCACGCAGCGGCCGCCCGCGGCACTATCATGCCGGGTTGCCCTGAACGTGCCGCCGCCCGTGAACGACCTGTCCTCCTCCCCTGCCGCCATCCGACCCGACCCCGACGAGGGCGCCTACCTGCGCCGGGCGCTGGGGCAGACACACATCAGCGTGCGCGGTGCGCGCACCCACAACCTCAAGAACATCGACCTCGACATCCCGCGCAACCAGCTGGTGGTGATCACCGGCTTGTCGGGTTCGGGCAAGTCCAGTCTGGCCTTTGACACGCTGTACGCCGAAGGCCAGCGGCGCTACGTGGAAAGCCTCTCGGCCTACGCGCGCCAGTTCTTGCAGCTGATGGACAAGCCCGAGGTGGACCTGAACCAAGGCCTGTCGCCCGCCATCACCATCGAGCAGAAAGCCACCAGCCATAACCCGCGCTCCACCGTGGGCACGGTGACCGAGATCCACGACTACCTGCGCCTGCTGTTTGCCCGCGCCGGCACGCCCCATTGCCCCACCCACGACCTGCCGCTGCAGGCGCAAACGGTGAGCCAGATGGTGGACGCCGCCCTGGCCCTGCCCGAGGACACCAAGCTCATGGTGTTGGCGCCCATTGCACGCGAGCGCAAGGGCGAGTTCACCGAGGTGTTTGCCGATCTGCAGGCCCAAGGCTATGTGCGCTTCCGGCTCAACGGCGCAACGGTGTCGTTTGAAGACCTGCCCGCGCTCAAAAAGACCGAAAAACACGACATCGACGTGGTCATCGACCGCCTCAAGGTGCGGCCCGACATGCAGCAGCGCCTGGCCGAGAGCTTCGAGGCCGCGCTGCGCCTGGCCGACGGCAAGGCGATTGCGATGGAAATGGACACGGGACGGGAACACCTGTTCAGCGCCCGTTTTGCCTGCCCGCTGTGCAGCTACGCGCTGGGCGAATTGGAGCCGCGCCTGTTCTCGTTCAATTCGCCACAAGGCGCCTGCCCGGCCTGTGACGGCCTGGGCCACACCGAGGTGTTCGACGCCGAACGGGTGGTGGCCTTCCCCACGCTGAGCCTGGCCAGCGGCGCCATCAAGGGCTGGGACCGGCGCAACGCCTATTACTTCGCCATGATCGAGAGCCTGGGCGCGCACTACGGCTTCGACCCCGACACGCCATTCGAGCAACTGCCCGACGCCGTGCGTCAGGCGGTGCTGTATGGCTCGGGCGAGGAAGGCATCAAGTTCAGCTACGCCATGGAGTCGGGTGCCTCGGCCGGCAAAAAGGTGAGCAAGAAGCACCCGTTTGAAGGCATCGTGCGCAACTTCGAGCGCCGCTGGCGCGAGACCGACTCCAGCGCCGTGCGCGAGGAACTGGGCCGCTACCGCAGCACACAACACTGCCCCGAATGCGACGGCACCCGGCTGCGGCGCGAGGCGCGCCATGTGTTTGTGGGCGAAGGCGAACAGCGCCGCCCCATCTACGCCATCGGCCGCGTGACGCTGGGCGAGGCGCTGGCCTACTTCAACACCCTGCGCCTGAGCGGCAGCAAGGCCGACATCGCCGACAAGGTGGTGCGCGAAATCGGCCTGCGGCTCAAGTTCCTCAACGACGTGGGCCTGAACTACCTGAGCCTGGAACGCAGCGCCGAAACGCTGTCGGGCGGCGAGGCCCAGCGCATCCGCCTGGCCAGCCAGATCGGCAGCGGCCTGACCGGCGTGATGTACGTGCTGGACGAGCCCAGCATTGGCTTGCACCAGAGCGACAACGACCGGCTGATCGGCACGCTGCAGCACCTGCGCGACATCGGCAACAGCGTGCTGGTGGTGGAGCACGACGAGGACATGATCCGCGCGGCCGACCACGTGATCGACATGGGCCCGGGCGCCGGGGTGCACGGCGGGCGGGTGATGGCCGAAGGCAGCTTTGCGCAGGTCATGGCCGCGCCGGAATCATTGACCGGCCAGTACCTGTCGGGCGCACGTTGTATCGCGGTGCCAGCCACCCGCCACGTGGGCAAGGACGATTGGCTGACCGTGGTCAACGCCACCGGCCACAGCCTCAAGGGCGTCAGCGCGCGTTTCCCGGTCGGCCTGTTCACCTGCGTCACCGGGGTGTCGGGCTCGGGCAAGTCCACCCTGGTCAACGACACCCTGCACAAGGCGGTGGCGCGCCACCTTTACCGCGCGCATGACGAGCCGGCGCCCCACGACGAGATCGACGGCCTGCAGCATTTCGACAAGGTCATCAATGTGGACCAAAGCCCCATCGGCCGCACGCCGCGCAGCAACCCGGCCACCTACACCGGCCTGTTCACCGGCATACGCGAGCTGATGGCCGAGGTGCCCACGGCGCGCGAGCGCGGCTACGGCCCAGGCCGCTTCAGTTTCAACGTCTCGGGCGGGCGCTGCGAGGCTTGTCAGGGCGATGGCGTGGTCAAGGTGGAGATGCACTTCCTGCCCGACGTTTATGTGCCTTGCGAGGTCTGCGTTGGTGCGCGCTACAACCGCGAAAC
>JAUYSB010000159.1 GCA_030696525.1 Hydrogenophaga sp.
GTTGCGCCTTCACGATCCAGACTTCCCGGCCTGACTCCGTCATGGTCACCAGCCGCGAACGACGGTCGCGCCCATCGGGAGCAGAGCAAATATGCCCATCCCGCTCCATCCGGCTGATCAGGCCTGACAGATTCTGGCGACTCACCATCAGGTAGCGGGCCAGGTCGCCCAGCTTCATGCCGCCGTCCACCTGCGGCCGCGACAAGGCGCCCAGCACCGCCCATTGCTGCGTGGTCAGCCCCTCTTCTTCAATCGCCCGCGAGCCGGTTTTGTGCAGCATGTTGGCGCATTGGTACAAACGGAAAAAGAGGCGGTTGGCCAGTTCCGTTCGCATTTCCTGGGCTTCACTCATCGCGTGTTTCCTCGTGGTTCAGGGCGGGTCGCGCGATTGAAAAGCCGTTCACATGCGCGCCACACCGGCGCACATATTGACATACCCGCCGCCACCCGTGGCAAGCCTTGAAAACCGGGTCAGCCCAGCACCCGTTGCACCGTCCACACGCTGCCCACCACCACAATCGTGAGCGAACCGCCGACCACCACCAAACAGCGGTAAAAGGCCGTGTGGCGCAGCCACCAGGCGAGCGGAAAAAACACCGCCACGATGGCCAGTTGCCCGAGTTCGACCCCGAGGTTGAAGCCGCCCAGCGCGATGGCGAGCTGCGTGGCGGGCAGGCCCAGGTCGAGCAGCACATTGGCAAAGCCGAAACCGTGGATCAGGCCGAACACAAAGGCCAGCCGCCAGCGCCGCACCGAGAACCAGCCCAGCAGGTTGTTGAGCGCGGCCAGCACCACCGAGACGGCGATCACCGGCTCGATGAAACTGGCCGGCGGCTCCACCCACTGCAACACCGACAGGCTCAGCGTGATGGAGTGCGCCACGGTGAAGGCGGTCACCACCGCCAGCACGTCCATGAAGGCCGGGCGCAGCTTAGCCTCGGCTTGCCAGTGCGTGACCCAGCGGCGTGCCGGCACCAGCGGCGCCAGCACCAGCAGGCTCAGCAGAAACAGGATGTGGTCGATGCCGATCCAGATGTGCCAGACACCTTCGACGATGTAGCGGCCCAGCACCTCGGCGGCCGACGGGTTGACGGTGGGCAGCGCGACCTGGGGCCGCTCGGGGCTCAGGATGGCGCTGCTTTGCACCTGGGGCAAATCGATGCGCAGGAGCGCGCGGTGCAGGTTGTCACGGTCGAACAGCAGGGTGTACGAAAGCGCCAGGCTCTGGCCGCTTTCGGGCACGCCAGGTGGGCAGTTCACCCGCCATTCGGTGCTGAGGTAGATGCCGTCGGCGCGTTCACTGGCCTGGGTGTCGATGGGGGCGAGCGCACAGGCTGTGGCCTCGCTGCCCACGCGCAGGCCTTGCGCCAGCCACGTCAGCAGCTCCGCGCTGCGCCCGTCCACCTCGGCCCACACCACCTGCCCGTCGCGGTCGGCGTCGAGGTCAAACACCACGTCGATGTCGCGCAGGTGCACATCGGCACGCAACACGGTGGCGCCGTCGCGCTCGCTCAACAGCAGGTAGCTGTTGCTGCTGGAATGCGCCCACGCGCCGCTGCCACCCACACACACCAGCAGGACCAACAGACCACGCCAGAAACCGCTCCACAAGCTGCTTGGGTTCATGGTCATGAGCGCCCCAGCGCGGCCTTGAGTTGTTGGGCCAGCGCCGCCAGCGCCGGTTCGGTGTAGCCGGTGCGGGCCATCCAGTCGAGCACCGCCTCGGCGGCCTTGGGCTGCTGCTGTTTGAGCGCTGCCTCGACCAGCAGCACCGCGTCGGGCGGTTCGTTCTGGGTTCGCCAGTTGTCCACCGCCAGCGCCAGGCCGGCGGCCGGGTCGTGCCCGTGGCGGATCAGGTAGATCATGCGTGGCCGTTCGATCAGCGCCTCGCCGCGCTCGCTCTGGCTGGCAAAACGCTGGTTCGCCAGCGCGGCCAGGCGCGCTGTGTCGCCGTCGCCCAGGCCCTGGCTGGCCAGCAGCTGCTGCACCAGCAAGGCGTCGCTCGGCGTGGCCTGGGGGTTGGGGCCGGCGGCCAGGCGCTTGGCGTCGGCAAAACGGCGCTGCTCGTTGAGCAGCTCCACCAGCGCCAGCCGCACCGAGTGGGCACGTGGCTGCTGCGCCAGGTGCTGCTCCCACACGGCGATGGCGCGCGCGGGCTGGCCGGCGGCGCGCCAGGCCTCGCCCAGGTGAAAACGCAGCCAGTCCTGCGAGCCGCTGTCGGCAAACTCGGGCCGCTTGACCGCCTGTTCCAGCAGCGCGGCGCCCTCGGCGGCACGGCCGCTGCGGTACATCAGCACGGCGGCACAGGCCTGGCCTTCGCCAGCGCCAAAACGCTGGGCCATGGTGTCGCAGTCCTGGCGCGCCGCGGCCATGTCGGACACCAGCAGGTGGATGACAAAACGCCACGACCAGAAGGCCGAGCGTTGGCCGTCGAGCGCGATGGCGGCGTTGAAATCGGCCAGACCACCGGCAAAGTCGTGAAAACCCTGACGCACCAGGCCACGCACAAAATGGCCGTCGGCCGGCAGCGTGGGTGCGTTCCACCAGGGCAGCATGGCCGCCTTGGCGGCGCCAAACCAGCGCAGATCGCCATCGTTGAGCCCCACCTGAAAGGCGGTGCGGGCGTAACGAAGCGCAACTTGTATGTCCTGCGGGTCACGCCGCCAGTCGCGTTCGGCCTCGCGCAGCGTGTTGTTGCCGGCCGCAACCGCGTACACCGAAGCGGGCAGCACCAACTGGCTGGGCCCGGGCGTGAAGCGGGTTTGTGCGCTGGCTACACCAGGGGCCAGCAACGCCAGCGCGCCTGCAGACAGGGCACATCGCAATAGTTGAGTGGGAAATAGGAGATCGTCCGCACGCTTCAAGGCTTTCATGGGTCGCGTTATCCTGCGCAGGCGCTGATAGGGTTCGGCGCATTCTGCGTCGTTTCACGCACATTTGCTCAACTGAGGTGAATCATGAAATTTCTGCTCGCTGCGATCGCTTCCGCCTTCATGTTTGCGTCCATGCCCTCCATGGCTGGCAGCCACGGCGGTGGCAAGATGGAAGACTGCTCCAAGAAAGAAAACGCCGACAAGCCCGAGTGCAAGAAGAAGTGATTCGGCACCGGTGACACCGGCTCTGAAAGGCTCCTTCGGGAGCCTTTTTCATGGGCGCGCGCCGCGCCTCAGCGCCCGGCCCGCATCAGCGTGCTCTTGCCGAACAGCGACTCCACCAAGTCCACCGCCAGCTCGGCGGTCTTGTTGCGCAAGTCCAGCGCGGGATTGAGTTCGACGATGTCGAGCGAGGCCAGGCGGCCGCTGTCGGCGATCATCTCCATGCACAGCTGGGCCTCGCGGTAGGTGGGGCCGCCAGGCACGGTGGTGCCCACGCCAGGGGCGATCTCGGGGTCGAGGAAATCGACGTCAAAGCTCACGTGCAGGTGGGTGTTGTCGTCCAGACCGTCGAGGGCCAGCGCCATGGCGCGGCGCATGCCTTCCTCGTCGATGAAGCGCATGTCGAACACCTCCAGCCCTTGCGCATGCACCAGGCGTTTTTCGCCTTCGTCCACGCTGCGTATGCCGATCTGGCGGATCTGGTCCGGGCGCAGGGCCGGCGTGTGGCCACCGATGCCGGTCAGCTCGGTGGGCCCCAGGCCACACAGGCAGGCCACCGGCATGCCGTGCACGTTACCGCTGGGCGTGAGGATGCTGGTGTTGAAGTCGGCATGGGCGTCCAGCCACAGCACGCGCAGCTGGCGGCCCGTCTCGCGGCAGTGGCGGGCCACGGCGGCAATGCTGCCCACACCCAGGCAATGGTCGCCGCCCAGGAGAATGGGCAGGCGGCCCTGCTGCAGCGTGGCGTACACAGCATCGAACACGGTCTGGTTCCAGGCCACCACCTCGGGCAGGTGGCGGTAGCCGTTCACTGGCGCTTGCCACGGGTTGCCGGGGCCGCTGAGGTTGCCGCTGTCCAGCACCACCAGGCCGTGCGATTCGAGCGCCGACTGCAAGCCGGCCACGCGCAAGGCTTCGGGCCCCATGGACGCGCCGCGCGCGCCCGCGCCGATGTCGGTGGGGGCGCCAATCAGTTCGGCGGTGGTGACGGGTGCGTGCGTGGCGGTGTTCATGGCCAAAAGCATAGCGGGCTTTGTGTGTGGCAGGACAGGGGCCATGTCCAGGGCCGTTTCCGCGGCCGTTGCACAGCACCGCACAGCGGCCTACACTGCCAGCCCAGCCCACCGGAGACACCGACCATGAAGCTGTATTTCCATCCCGCGTCCACCACCAGCCGCGTGGTCCAGATGTTTGCGGTTGACCAGGGCGTGGCCCTGGACCACCAGGTGGTGGACCTGTTCACCGGCGAACACCTCCAGCCGCACTTTGCCGGCATCAACCCCAACTGCCTGGTGCCGGTGCTGGAGGACGGCGACTTCCGCCTCACCGAGTGCTCGGCCATCGTCAAGTACCTGGCCGACAAGGCCGGCTCGCCCGCCTACCCCAAGGACTTGCAGGCGCGCGCCCGCGTCAACGAAATGATGGACTGGTTCAACGCCAACATCTACAAAGACCTGGGCTATGGCCTGATCTACCCGCAGGTTTTCCCCAACCACAAACGCCCCGGCGACGCCGTGCAGGCCGGCACCCTGGCCTGGGCCCGGGACAAAAGCCGGGGCTGGCTCAAGACGCTGGACGCCCACCTGATCGGGCCCGACAAGGCCTTTCTGTGTGGCAACAGCATCACGCTGGCCGATTACCTGGGCGCCGAGATGATCGCGCTGCTGGGCATGATCGGCGACGACCTGGCGGCCTACCCCAACATCCGCCGGTGGATGGGCCACATGCAGGCGCTGCCCGGCTGGGCGCCGGTGCACGAGGTCATCAACGGTTTTGCTGGCTCGCTCAAAGGCCAAACGTTTGTAACGGCGTGAGGCCGGCCATGATCCAGGGCCTGCACCACAACGCCTACCGCTGCCGCGACTCGGAAGAAACGCGGCGCTTCTACGAAGACTTCCTCGGCCTGCCGCTGGCCGGCACACTGGAAATTGGCGAAACCAAAAGCGGGCGCAAGACCGACACCCTGCACACCTTCTACCGCCTGGGCGACGGTTCTTTTCTGGCCTTTTTCGAAGCGCCCGACATGCCCTTCGACTTCAAGCCCCAGCACGACTTCGACCTGCACATCGCGCTGGGCGTGGACGCCGACACGCTGCAGCGCATGCTGGCCAAGGGCCGGGCCGAGGGCATGGACACGCGCGGCGTCTCTGACCACGGCTTCATCCACTCCATCTACTTCCGCGACCCCAACGGCTACGTGATCGAGCTGACCACGCCCCGCCCCGGCCACGACGAGGCCATGGACCCGGCGCTCAACGGCGCACGCGAAAAACTGGCGCGCTGGACGGCGGCCAAACGCCAACCGTGAGCTGACCGCCGTCAAGCCCCCCAGTCGGGCGGTTGTTGCTGGCGCCGCCGTGCCGCCCGTTCTTCGCGCTCCTGCGCCAACTGGGCTTCCAGCTGTTCACGGCCCTGGCGCGCCACCGAAATCTGGCGCTCCACGTCGGCGTGGTGCGGAAACTGCAGCTCCAGCATCTTGAGGTTGTGGCGCCGGAAGCGCATGGCGAGTTCGCGCGCTTCAAACGCGGTGTGGCCCACCGCCTCCAGCACCTTGCGCGCACTGCCCAATGAGGACTCGAACAGCTCGCGGTCGATCAGGGTGACGCCGCGGTCGCGCAAGGCGTTCCAGTGGCCCACATCCACCGCCCGCGCCACCAGTTGGAGCTGCGGAAAGTGCTGGCGCGCCAGATCGACGATGGCCAGGCTGGTGTCGCGGTCGTCCACTGCCACCACCAGCACACGCGCGGTGTCGGCGCCGGCGTTGCGCAGCAGGTCCAGCCGGGTGGCATCGCCGTAGAAGCTCTTGAAACCGAAGCGGCGCAAGGCCTCGATCTGGTCGGGATCGTGGTCGAGCACCGTGGGCTTGAGGCCGGCCGCCAGCAACACGCGGGTGACGATCTGCCCGTAGCGGCCGAGGCCGGCCACGATGATGGGCGCGTCCTGCACGTCGAAGGCCTCGGGCTCTGGCCGCGCGGCCGCACCGGCGTGGCGCCGCGCGATGCGATCGACCAGCAGCAGCAACAGCGGCGTGAGCAACATCGACAAGGCGACCGCGCCTATCCACAGCGCGGCGGTGCTGGCCGGCACCAGCCGCGTGGTGGCCGCGGCCCCGAACAGCACGAAGGCAAATTCGCTGCCCTGTGCGATGAGCAGAGCAAACAGGTTGCGCTGCGCCAGCGGTATGCCCACCGGCCCGGCCAGCGGCCGCAGGATGGCGAACTTGATGGCCATGAAGCCGAAGGTGAGGCCCAGCGCCTGCAGGGGTTGCGCCAGCAACACGCCGAAGTCGATGGACATGCCCACGGCGATGAAGAACAGGCCCAGCAGCAGGCCCTTGAAGGGCTCGAGGTCGGTCTCCAGCGCGCGGCGGTATTCGCTGTTGGCCAGCAGCACGCCGGCCAGGAAGGCGCCCAGGCCCATGGACAGATCGACCCAGCGCATGAGGTAGGCCACGCCGATGACCAGCAGCAGCGCGGCGGCGGTGAAGACCTCGCGCACGTCGCTGCGCGCAATCGCACGGAACAGCGGGCGCACCAGGTAGCGCCCACCAAACACGATGACCACCACCACGCCCAGCGCCTTGGCCGCCAGCCAGATGCCACCGTCCCCGGACGCACTGTCGTGGCTGACCACCACGCCGGCGGCCAGGGCCGGCATCAGGGCCAGCATGGGGATGGACTGGATGTCTTGCGCCAGCGACAAAGCGACGGTGGTTTCACCCGTGCCGGTGTTGGCCTGGTGGCGTTCGGCCAGGGCCTGCAAAGCGATGGCCGTGGACGACAGCGAAAGGCCGAAACCCAGCACCAGCGCGGCCTGCCAGCCCAGGCCCAGCCACCAGGCCACGCCGCCGATGGCCAGGGTGCACAAGGCCATCTGCAGGCTGCCCCACACAAAAATGGGCTGGCGCAGCCGCCACACCTTGGCCGGCTCCAGCTCCAGGCCGACCAGAAACAGCATCAGCACCACACCGAACTCGGCCACGCCCAGCACCGATTCGGCATCGGCGATCAGCCCCAGGCCCCAGGGGCCGATGGTCACACCCGCCAGCAGGTAGCCCAGCACGGCGCCAAAACCCAGGCGCTTGGCCAGCGGTACCGCCAGCACGGCCGCGCCCAGGTAGACCAGCGCCGGGGTGAGCCAGTCGCCGCTGGCCACCGAAGGCATGGCTTCTGCGCTCATGGCTGCTCCCCGTGGCGGGGCCGGTCGGTGTCGGGCACGTCGCAGCCGGGGCAGACCAGGTCCTCGATTTCGGGCCAGTCGGGGTAGCTGGCCAGGCGCTCGGCGAACACGTCCACATGGGCGCGCAGGCTGGCTTCGTCCACGGCGTGGGCGCCGTGCAGCACCAGCGGCGGCAGAAAACGCAGGCCACACAGGGCAGCCGTCTGCTCATAAGGCGGCAAAAAGGCGTCGAAAAAATAGCGGTTGTAGCCGCTCGGGTGGTAAGCCGCCTCTGCACCGCCGGTGCTGGTCACCAGCCAGAGGTCTTTGCCGCGCAGCGCGCCGCCGCCGCGGCCGTAGGCCCAGCCGTGTGCAAACACCTCGTCCAGCCACAGCTTGTGCAACGCGGGGCTGGCGTACCACTGGATGGGGTGCAGCCACACCACCAGCTGGGCGGCGGCCAGCCGGGCCTGCTCGGCCGGCACGTCGATGTCGTAGTCGGGGTAGCGGGCATAGAGGTCGGTCACCTCGACGTGGTCCAGCGCCCGGGTGGCGTCGAACAGCCGGCGCGTGACACGCGAATCCCGCCAATGGGGGTGGGCGGCGACCAGGTAGATGTGGGGGCGGGTGGGGGCAGATGGCGTGACCATGAGCAACGATAGCGCATGGCCGGGGCCAGCGGCACGCGGTGTTGGCCCCTAAATTGTCAACTGGCCCTAAGATCACAGGGTATCCATGGCGCGTCCCACGCACCGCATCTGGAGCCACGGCAATGATCGAAAACAACCCCCATTTCAGGCTGGTCAACGACGCCTTTCCCCACATCGGGAAAAACATACGCCTGCTGTGGGGGCACCCGGAGTTTGCGCTCTACATGGGCAAGCTGATGGCCGACACGCGCAACGGCCAGCGCCGCGGTTTCCCTGACGATGTGCACGACTCCATGCTGCGCCTGCTGGAGCAACACGACCGCGATTTCCCGCGTGCGCCCGAGAAGGCCAACCCCAAAGACCTCTGGGGCGACCAGCCCGACTACTGAAGCCCCGGCACCCGAGTGGGCTACAAGGGCTTGGCGGCCCAGGTAGATTGCACGCATGCCCTCTTCTTCCCACGCCGCTCGCGCACTGGTCTGGTTCAAGCGCGATCTGCGTCTGGGCGACCACGCACCGCTGGCGCAGGCGGCCGGCTTTGAAGCCTGCCTGGGCCTGTTCATCATCGAACCCGCCTGGCTGAGCAGCCCCGAATGCGCCAGCGCCCATGTGGCCTTTGTGCTCGACGGCCTGGCCCGGCTGCGAGCGCAGCTCCACACGCGTGGCCTGCCGCTGCGGGTGGAGCTGGGCGAGGCCACCGACGTGCTGCAGCGCCTGCACACCGAGACCGGCTTCACCCACCTGCTGAGCCATGAAGAAACCGGCCCCGGCTGGACCTACGCGCGCGATCTGGCCGTGGCCGCCTGGTGCCGCGGCCAGGGCGTGCGCTGGGTGGAAACACGCCAGACCGGCGTGGTGCGCCGCCTGCGCGACCGGCGCGGCTGGGCCGCCCGCTGGGACCAGCGCATGAACGCACCCCAGCCGCCCACGCCGGCGGGCTGGGCGGGTGTGGGCCAGCAGCCGCTGAACGATCTGCCCAGCCTGGCCGACCTGGGCCTGCCGCCACCCGCCTGCACACCGCCGCCAGCGGGCGAAATCGCCGCACACGCCATGCTGCACAGCTTTGTGCAGCAGCGCGCCATGGGCTACCGCCGCGCGCTGTCCAGCCCACTGACGGCCGAAGACGGTTGCAGCCGCCTGAGCGCCCACCTGGCCTGGGGCATGGTGTCGCTGCGCCAGGTGCACCAGGCCACCGAAGCCCGGATCGCCCAGACACCCGACCGCGATCTGGCCCACGACCTGCGCGGTTTTGCCGGCCGGTTGCGCTGGCATTGCCACTTCATGCAAAAGCTGGAGGACGAGCCAGCGATCGAGTTCCAGAACTTCGCCCGCCACTGCGACGGCCTGCGCGAAGACAGCAGCGACGCGGCGCTGTTGCAAGCCTGGCAGCGCGGCGAAACCGGCTACCCCATGGTGGACGCCTGCATGCGATCGCTCATGTCCACCGGCTGGCTCAACTTCCGCATGCGCGCGCTGCTGGTGAGTTTTGCCGCCTACCACCTGTGGCAACACTGGCGGCCCACCGGGCTGTTCCTGGCGC
Organism: Hydrogenophaga sp.; assembly: GCA_030696525.1. Classification (GTDB taxonomy): domain Bacteria; phylum Pseudomonadota; class Gammaproteobacteria; order Burkholderiales; family Burkholderiaceae_C; genus Hydrogenophaga. The sequence continues at coordinate 9,444 of JAUYSB010000159.1, forward strand.
GGCAGTTTCTGGATTTCGAGGCCGGCATCCACTGGAGCCAGATGCAGATGCAAAGCGGCACCACCGGCATCAACACGCTGCGCATCTACTCGCCCACCAAACAGGCGCGCGACCACGACCCGCAAGGCCTCTTCATCCGCCGCTGGCTGCCCGAACTGGCGCAGGTGCCACTCGAACACCTGGCCCAGCCCTGGCTGATGGACGCCGCCACCCAGCGTGCCAGCGGCTGTGTGATCGGCCGCGACTACCCGGCCCCGGTGGTGGACGAACGCGCTGCAGCTCAAAGCGCCAAAGAGCGCCTCTATGCGCTGCGCCGCGACCCCAGCGTGCGGCAGGAAACCGACAACATCCAGCAGCGCCATGGTTCGCGGCGCAGCGGGCTCCAGTCCAGCACACGTTCAGGCACCCGCCGCTCCTCGGCAAAACCGGTGCCACCGCCCCAACTGTCCCTGTTCCCCGATGCCTGACCCCAACAACAAAACCCCCGGCTTCAAAGGCAACAAGGCCTACCTGCCCAGCAAACCCTGCGTGGTGTGTGGCCGCACCATGACCTGGCGCAAGGCCTGGGCCAAGAACTGGGACGAGGTGCGCTACTGCAGCGACGCCTGCCGCGCCCGCAAGGGAACACCCACGTGAGCGGGCCGGTGCGTCACCTGGTGCTGGTGCTGGGCGACCAGCTCGACGAGGCGTCATCGGCCTTCGACGGCTTTGACCCCGCACAAGACCTGGTGTGGATGGCCGAGGTGGCCGAGGAATCGACCCATGTGTGGTCGGCCCAGCAGCGCACCGCGCTGTTTCTGAGCGCCATGCGCCATTTCGCGCAGCAGTTGCAAGCGCGAGGCTGGCCGCCGCGCTACCGCCCGCTGGACGCGGCCGACAACCGGGGCAGCCTTGCCGAAGAGCTGGCCGTTGCGATCACCGAACTTCAACCTCAGGCGCTGGTGCTGACGGCCCCTGGCGACTGGCGTGTGCTGCAGGCCTTGCGTGCCGTGGCGCGAACCCAAGGCGTGCCGCTGAACCTGCGCGACGACCGCCACTTTTTCAGCACCGTGCGCGACTTTGCGGCCCACGCCCACGGCCGCAAGCAGCTGCGCATGGAGTTCTGGTACCGCGAAATGCGGCGCCGCCACGGCGTGTTGATGGAAGGCGACCAGCCCGCCGGCGGCCAGTGGAATTTCGACGCCGACAACCGCGCCGCCTTCGGCAAAAGCGGCCCGCCGCCGCTGCCCAAACCCACGCGGTTTGCGCCCGATGCCATCACACAGGCCGTGATGGCCCTGGTGCGCGAACGTTTTGCCAGCCACCCGGGGCAGCTCGACGACTTCGGCTGGCCCGTGACACGCCCACAGGCACTGAGCGCACTGGACGACTTTGTGCGCGAGCGCCTGCCCCACTTCGGCCAATGGCAAGACGCCCTGTGGGAAGGCGAGGTCTGGCTGTTCCACTCGCACATCGCGGCCGCGCTCAACCTCAAACTGCTGAACCCGCGCGAAGTGGTGGCCGCCGCAGAAGCCGCCTGGCGCAACGGCCATGCGCCGCTGCCGGCCGTCGAAGGTTTCATCCGGCAGATCCTGGGCTGGCGCGAGTACGTGCGCGGCATCTACTGGACGCAGATGCCCGCCTACATCGAAGGCAACGCGCTGGACGCACAAGCCGCCCTGCCCGCCTTCTTCTGGACCGGCGACACCGACATGGCCTGCCTGCGCGATGCCCTCAAGCAGACCTTGCGCCACGGCTACGCCCACCACATCCAGCGCCTGATGGTGACCGGCCTGTACACCCTGCTGCTGGGCGTGAAGCCACAAGCCGTGCACGCCTGGTACCTGGCCGTGTACGTGGACGCGGTGGAGTGGGTGGAGCTGCCCAACACCCTGGGCATGAGCCAGTTTGCCGACGGTGGCGTGATGGCCAGCAAACCCTATGCCGCCAGCGGCGCCTACCTCAAACGCATGGGCAACCACTGCCAGGGCTGCCGGTTTGACCCCGCCCAATCCACCGGCGCCCAGGCCTGCCCCTACACCACGCTGTACTGGGACTTTCTGCTGCGCCACCAGCCCCTGCTGGCGCGCAACCCGCGCATGACCATGGCGCTCAAGCACCTGGACCGGCTCGACGCCACCAAGCGCGAGGCGATCACCCTGGCGGCCACCGCACACCGCCGCAGCGTGGGGGCCACATGAACCCCTTATTGCCAACGTTTGAGGCCAGCCGCGCAGCGGCGCTGCAGGCACTGGCGCGCGTGTCGCCACAGGCCTACGCCGTCAGCCGCAACCACCTGCTCGGGGCGGCCACCGCCTTGTCGCCCTACTTCACCCACGGCCTGCTGACCCAACGCGAGGTGTTTGATTTTTTGCACCAGCGTTCGCCCCTGCACCCGCAACACAAGCTGGTCTATGAGTTCGGCTGGCGTGCCTACTTTCGCCATGTGTGGGCGCAGCTGGGCGACGGCATTTTGGAGTCGCTGCACCCCGGCCCGCTGCCCGACGCCGCCTACCACCCAGAGCTGCCCGAGGACGTGCGCCAGGCGCGCAGCGGTGTGCCGGCGATCGACCAGGCGGTGCGCTGCCTGTACGCCAGCGGCCACCTGCACAACCACGCGCGCATGTGGCTGGCCAGCTACCTGGTGCACGTGCGCAAGGTGGCCTGGCGGGTGGGCGCCGACTGGCTGTACGGCCACCTGCTCGACGGCGACCTGGCCAGCAACCACCTGAGCTGGCAGTGGGTGGCCGGCACCGGCAGCCACAAGCCCTACCTGTTCAACGCCGAGAACGTGGCCCGCTTTGCGCCGCCCGAGTGGCACAGCCCCGGCAGCGTGATCGACACCAGCTACGAGGCGCTGGACGCGCTGGCCCACACGCCTGAGGCCATCGCACCCAGCCCCAAAGGACGCCCAGGCGGCGGCTTGGCAGAGCCGCCGCTGCGGTCCACACCACCCGACGTTGTGCCATGGCCAGACACCGATCTGACCGGCCGGCCCGTGTGGCTGCAACACCCCTGGGCGCTGGGCCCGCGACCGGCCGAGGTGCCGCAGGACGCCGTCGTGCTCGGCCTGGTGCTGCGCGACTGCCACCAGCGCCACCCCTGGAGCGGGCGGCGCTGGCAGTTTGTGCTGGACGGCTGGCGCACCCAGGGCACACCGTGCTGGTGTGTGGACGCGGCTGGGCTGGGCCGCGCCCTGGCGGGCGCCGCGTCGGTGTGGCTGCAGGACGAGCCCCACCTGCGCCCCTGGCGCGCGGCACTGCCGCCGCACACACACTGGCTGCCCGAGGTGCCGCTGTTTGCCGAGGTGCCGGGCCACCAGGCCAGCTTCTCGCGCTGGTGGCAGCGCACACGGCTGCTCTGAACATGCGCTCTGTGGTGGCGTGGGTGGGTGCGCAGGTGCCGGGGTAAAATCGCGTCTCCTCAACAGCCTCTGGACACATACCATGAACCGCTGTGCACGCCGCCCCCTGGGCGCGCGCGGGCTGGCCCTCTCTGCGGCCCTGACCTGCGCCTTTGCACTTTTCCCGCCGCTCAGCCAGGCGCAACACCGCGCCTTCCCCGACCAGGCCATGCGCGGCCAGATGGTGGTGGGCACGCCGCCGGTCATCACCATCAATGGCAAGACCGAGCGCCTCTCGCCAGGGGCGCGCATTCGCGACACCGACAACCGCATCGTGTTCGCCAACACCCTCAGTGGCCAGCAGCTGGTGGTCAACTACGTGCGCGAAAGCAATGGGTTGGTGCACGAGGTCTGGCTGCTCAACGCCTTCGAGAAAGCCCAGCCACGTGCGGGCGCCAGCGACATGGAGTTCCGCAACTACAACAGCGGCAGCGACGCCAACAACAACAACAACGCGACCGCGCGCTGAAGGAATCCCGATGAGCAAAAAAGTTTTCATCAAGACCTTCGGCTGCCAGATGAACGAGTACGACTCGGACAAGATGGCCGACGTGCTGGGCGCCGCCCAAGGCTACGAACCCACGCAGGACGTGGAAGAAGCCGACCTCATCCTCTTCAACACCTGTTCGGTGCGCGAAAAGGCGCAGGAAAAGGTGTTCAGCGACCTCGGCCGCGTCAAACACCTGAAGGACAAGGGCGTGCTGATCGGCGTGGGCGGATGTGTGGCCAGCCAGGAGGGCGAAGCCATTATCAAGCGCGCGCCTTATGTGGACGTGGTGTTTGGCCCGCAGACCCTGCACCGCCTGCCCGAGATGCTCAACGCCCGCGCCGCGCTGGCCAAACCGCAGGTGGACATCAGCTTCCCCGAAATCGAAAAGTTCGACCACCTGCCGCCCGCCCGCGTGGAAGGCGCCAGCGCCTTTGTGAGCATCATGGAAGGCTGCAGCAAATACTGCAGCTACTGCGTGGTGCCCTACACCCGTGGCGAGGAGGTCAGCCGCCCGTTCGAGGACGTGCTGGTAGAAGTGGCCGGCCTGGCCGACCAGGGCGTGAAGGAAATCACGCTGCTGGGCCAGAACGTCAACGCCTACCGGGGCAAGATGGGCGGCACGACCGACATCGCCGACTTCGCCCTGCTGCTGGAGTACGTGGCCGACATGCCGGGCATCGAGCGCATACGTTACGTCACCAGCCACCCCAACGAGTTCACGCCGCGCCAGATCGAGGCCTACGCCAAAATCCCGAAACTGGTGAACCACCTGCACCTGCCGGTGCAACACGGCAGCGACCGCATTTTGATGGCCATGAAACGCGGCTACACCGCGATGGAATACAAGAGCACGGTGCGCAAGCTGCGCGCCATCCGGCCCGACCTTTCGCTGTCCAGCGACTTCATCGTCGGCTTCCCCGGCGAAACCGACGACGACTTCGCCAAGATGATGAAGCTCATCGATGACGTCGGCTTCGACGCGTCCTTCAGCTTCATCTTCAGCCCGCGCCCCGGCACGCCGGCCGCCAACCTGCCCGACGACACGCCGCACGAGGTCAAACTCAAGCGCCTTCAGCAGTTGCAGGCAGCGGTGGAAGACAACGTGCGCCGCATCAGCGCCGGCCTCGAAGGCCGCGTGCAGCGCATCCTGGTCGAAGGCCCGTCCCGCAAGGACGCCACCGAGCTGATGGGCCGCACGGAGTGCAACCGCATCGTCAACTTCCCCGGCGGCCCGCACCCGGCGCGCCTCATCGGCCAGATGGTGGACGTGCGCATCACCTCGGCGCAGCCGCATTCGCTGCGGGCGGAGGTGGTGGTGAAAGAAGACTTGCCGGCCTGAAGGCCAAAGATCAGGGCTTGATCTGCTGGCGCCGGCGAGCCCGATCGGCCTTGATGGTGTCGAACCAAACGCTGTCGGCTTCGATCTGTGTCTTCACCCGTGAGGCCTCATCCTCATCCAGAAACAGCGTCGCGGGCAACCGGGACTTCACCCTGGGCAGTGAGATGTGGCCAGACAGCAGCCCGGCGCGAATCCAGCGCAAATCATTCGGCTGGCTGCGTGCGTACTTGGAAATGGCGGCGTCATCGGGATCGAGAAACCAGATGCGAATGCCATCCTGCTCGACGTGACCCATTCGGCCTTCCCAGCCATCGGGAAGGCTGGGCAAACTGGGGGACACCGGGTCGAGGTAATAGCCGTTGGTTTTGTGAAATTCAGAGCCTTCGCCGAGCGCGCTTCGCGCATCCGCAATGCGGCCCGGATCGGCCTTGGTGTAGCAGTCGATGTCAATGGACATGGACATGTCGGCCGGGATGTCTCGCTCGTCCCCGGCGCCGAGGATAGACAGGCTGCCGATCACCACGTAATCCGTGTGGCCGGTGAGGCGGTGTGCCGCCTCGAGCAAACGGAACAGGTGGCTGCGGTTCACGCCATCACCACGTGCCAGGGCGAGTTCTGCCGCAAAGCTGTGCCCCACTCCAAGGTTTCAGACCCCATGACCTGGGCAAGCTCATTGACAGGCCGCTTGAGCAAAGCCTCCCAGCGCTCGATGTAGTCCAGGCTGCACAGCCGCTCTCGGCGCCACCGTGTCACCTCCTGCTGGGCGCGTGTGACCAGCGCCTGGCTGTCGATCGCTGGCATCAACAAAAGTTGTATGGCCAGGGCCTGGTGCTTGATGAGACGGTCCTTTTCAACCAGGGCCTGATCGGTGCGCGCGGCACGGCGCTCTGCCAAACGGTTGTCGCTGTTCGCCCGGGCGTGATACGCCTCGGGAGAACACACAATGGCCTTGACCTTGCGGTGCCGCTCAATCGCCACCGGGCCTTGTGCAGCGGCGTCAAGCAACTCGCCGAAGTTCTGCTTGGCTTGGCTGGACGTCATGTGGTGCATGCAACCAATCTAGCATATTTTGTCCATTTTGGACAAAAATTCGCCCAAAACAAACGGGGTGGACCGCAAAGTCGCACCCCGTGTCGTCTTCAACAACGCTCAGCCCATCAATCCGCCTGCTTGCGCAGGAAAGCCGGAATTTCGAAATCGTCCATGCCGCCGGACGACAGCGCATCGACCTTGGCCGCGGCCTGGGTGCGGTTGGTGCGCCACACGCTGGGCACGGCCATGCCGCTGTAGTCGTTCTGCTGCGCCACGCCGCTGCCAATCGCCGAGCCACCCATGGCGTTGCCAGCACCACCCACCGCAAACGGCACGTTGTCGGTGCCGGTGCGCAGCACCTGCAGCGGCGGTGCCTGGCGGCGTGCGTTCTGGCGGCTCAGGCCGGTGGCCACCACGGTCACGCGGATGGCATCACCCAGGCTTTCGTCGTAGGCGGTGCCGTAGATGATGTGGGCGTCGGGCGAGGCGAAGGCGCGGATGGTGGTCATGGCCAGCTTGGATTCGCTCAGTTTGAGCGAGCCCTTGGAGGCCGAGATCAGCACCAGCACGCCCTTGGCGCCCGAGAGGTCCACGCCTTCGAGCAGCGGGCAGGCCACGGCCTGTTCGGCGG
>JAUYSB010000008.1 GCA_030696525.1 Hydrogenophaga sp.
ACGCTGGAAGGGTGTGAAGCGCGGCTACTCCGCAGCCGACGTGGTGCGCCTGCGCGGTTCGCTGCCTATCGAGCACACGCTGGCCAAGCGCGGCGCTGAGAAGCTGTGGGACAAGATCAACGGCGGCGCCAAGAAGGGCTACGTCAACGCTTTCGGCGCCATCTCTGCTGGCCAAGCCATGCAGCAGGCCAAGGCTGGCCTCGAAGCCGTGTACCTGTCGGGCTGGCAGGTCGCTGCCGACGGTAACACCAGCGAAACCATGTACCCCGACCAGTCGCTGTACGCCTACGACTCGGTGCCGACCATGGTCCGCCGCATCAACAACACATTCAAGCGCGCTGACGAAATCCAGTGGGGCCGTGGCATCAACCCCGGCGACAAGGAATTCATCGACTACTTCCTGCCCATCGTTGCTGACGCAGAAGCCGGTTTCGGCGGCGTGCTGAACGCCTTCGAGCTCATGAAGAACATGATCCAGTCGGGCGCTGCAGGCGTCCACTTTGAAGACCAGCTGGCCGCCGTGAAGAAGTGCGGCCACATGGGCGGCAAGGTGCTGGTGCCTACGCAGGAAGCCTGCGAAAAGCTGATCTCCGCACGTTTCGCTGCCGACGTCATGGGCGTGTCCACCATCGTGCTGGCCCGCACCGACGCCGAAGCCGCCAACCTGATCACCAGCAACCACGACGCCAACGACCAGCCTTTCCTCACCGGCGAGCGCACCCAAGAAGGCTTCTACCGCGACAAGAACGGCCTGGAGCAAGCCATCAGCCGTGGTGTGGCCTACGCCCCCTACGCCGACCTGGTGTGGTGCGAAACCGGCGTGCCCGACATCGGCTTCGCCCGTGAATTCGCGCAAGCCGTGCACGCCGCCTGCCCCGGCAAGCTGCTGTCCTACAACTGCTCGCCTTCCTTCAACTGGAAGAAGAACCTCAACGACAAGCAGATCGCTTCCTTCCAGGAAGACCTGTCGGCGCTGGGCTACAAGTACCAGTTCATCACCCTGGCCGGCATCCACATCAACTGGTTCAACACCTTCCAGTTCGCCCACGCCTATGCCCGCGGCGAAGGCATGAAGCACTACACCGAAATGGTGCAAGAGCCTGAGTTCGCCGCACGCGACAAGGGCTACACCTTCGTGTCGCACCAGCAGGAAGTGGGCGCCGGCTACTTCGACGACGTGACCACCGTGATCCAGGGCGGCTCGTCCAGCGTGAAGGCCCTGACCGGCTCGACCGAAGAAGAGCAGTTCCACTGAAATGTCTTCAACCCCTGCTTATCCGCAGGGGCCAGAAGTGAAAAGCCCGGGCGACCCCCGGGCTTTTTTTCATGGGCGCGCTGCAGGGCGCGCGATGGGGATCGCCCGACGCCGGTTTTTGTTGCCGGGCGTGGTTGCGGGCGTGGGTTGATGGGCACTTGCTTTACGCAGCAACGCCAGAAAGGACTCCACCACAGGGGTGCGCACTGCACTGGCGTGAAGCAGCAGCCCCACGGAGGGCATTGCAATAGGCAGGAACAGGTCCAGTATCGCCAGCTGATCTCGGGACTGGTACAACTCTGCCACGCGGGCGGGCATGGCGGCCACCATGTCGGTTTGATTGAGGATGATCTCTACCAACATTTGTGACGTCGTCTCGGTGTGCGGCGTCGGTCGGGGCAGGCCCTGTCCGGTCAGTACGCGCTCGAGCTGCTGACGCATTGGAGCCAGCGCGGGTGGCAACACCCACTGGACGTTGGCCAGGTCAGCAATGGATAGGCTGCGTTTACGCAGCAGCGGGTGTCTTCGGCGAACGACCAGCCGCACCGGTTCCTCGTACAAGGGCTCCGCCATGAAGGCGGCATCCTGCGTGTCGGCAGAAAGGCGCCCCACCACAAGGTCCAGCTCATTGCGTGTCAGTGCTGGCAGCAGCATTTCATTTGTGCCTTCGGTGAGCGTGACCACGACGTTGGGCATCTCGGTCCGAACGCGTTGCAGAACCTGGCTGATCAGCGTAGGGATCGCGACCGGCAGCGCGCCTACCCGAACCCGCCCCGTTGCGCCGGCAGCCACCAGATGCACTTCAGCCACAGACTCCCCAACCTGATGCAGCAGCAGTCGTGCAGTGCGGATGGCGGCAGCTCCCGCCGCCGTGGCACGCAGACCCCGTGGCTGGCGCTCAAACAACGTGGCGCCATAGATGTGTTCGGCTTCTTGAAGCAGTTTGCTGGTTGCCGACTGGCTCAGGCTCAGGCGCGGCGCGGCATGGTGAACGTTCAATGTGTCGCCCAGCACATCCAGCAACTCGAGGTGGCGCAGACGGAGTTTGGCTTTGAGTCGGTGATCAAGGTGTGGATGCATGGCGGGTGGATACAGATTCCATATTCGAATCGTTAGATCATGATATTTCGTTTGTGCGGAATTGGTGGTCTTTTTACGATCTGCCTCACCGCTGTGCTGTATTCCACAACGCAGACGGTGCCAACGTCAAAGGAACACACGTGAAGATCACCATGCTTGGGACCGGTGCCGCGCTCCCTGATCCGGATCGGGGCCAGTCGGCCATACTGATTTCCACCGATGCCGGCAAACACTATCTGTTTGACTGCGGCGAAGGCGCCACGCGTCAGATGGTCCGTGCCAACATCAACCCTGCGGATGTGGGCCTGGTCTTCCTGACCCATTTACACCACGACCACATCAGTGACTTTCCCTACTTCGTGATCTCGAGCTGGATGCTCAATCGCAGCGGTTCGCCCATTCTGCTCGGCCCCAAAGGGACCAAACACTTCGCTGACCACTTGTTTGAAGAAGGTGCGTTCCGCGCTGACTTTTTGGCCCGATCCGCCTATCCGGCGCGCAAGGAAAACCTTGAAGCTGTGCGGCCCGATGTGCGCGAAATTGTGCCTGGCGTGGTGTATGAGGATACCGATATCCGAATCACTGCCCTGCACGTGGATCATCTGCCGCACGAAATTTGTGAGTGCTACGGTGTCCGAGTGGAGGCCGATGGCAAGGTGGTTGCATTCAGTGGTGACACCAAACCCTGCGCAGCCATGGTTGAGCTGGCTCGCGATGCCGACCTCTTGATTCACGAGTGCACATTCCCGCAGCGGTTTATTGATCACCGTGCAAAAACTGGCGTGGGAACCTACTCGCACACCAGTCCCATGGGGCTGGGCTTGATTGCTGCAGAGGCCCGCGCCAAGAGCGTCGTGGCGACCCACTTCGGGCATTTCGATTCAACCAGCCCAGTGCTCAAGCGGGCTGCCGCCAAACACCTGCCGGTTGAGTTGATGGGGCCTCACCTGATGGAGGAGGTGGTGGCCGATATCCGCATGCACTACAAAGGGCCGTTGCGACTCGCGCACGACCTGATGCGAATTGACCTTTGATCCACTGCAACACAAAGGAATGTCATATGTCCATTCGTTCCATGTTCCTGCGCACTGCTTTATTGTGCGCGTCTGTGGCTGCATTTCCTGCCCATGCCGATTGGCCGGAGCGCCCGATACGGGTCGTGGTGCCCTATCCCGCAGGAGCTGCAGGTGACTTGGTTTTACGGCAGATGTTGCCGGCCCTGCAGGCCCGGCTGGGTCAACCGGTGGTGGTCGACAACAAGGCCGGCGCGGGCGGCAACATAGGCGTCTCCGATGTTGTTCGTTCCAAACCGGATGGTTACACCTTTGTGCTAGGCGCCACGAACAACTTCGTCATCAACCAGTACCTCTACAAGTCCCTCGGATTTGACCCGCTGCAGGCCCTGCAACCGGTCACAAGAGTGGCCGATGTGCCTTCTGTGCTGTTCGTCAACAGCACGGTGCCAGCCCGCAGTTTTCGCGAATTGACCGACTACGCGCGGGCCAATCCTGGCAAGCTCAACTATGGATCACCGGGCAATGGAACGGCTCCACACCTGTCTGCTTTCGCATTGTCTGAGTTCATGGGAGCGGAAATGACCCACGTCCCATACAAAGGCGCCCAGCCGGGTGTTGCCGGCTTGTTGGGCAACGAGGTACAGATGTTTCTTGTGGGCTATGGCGTGGCAGGGGCTCAATTGGCGGGAGGCCGAATCCGCGCACTCCTGGTTGCGTCCAACGAGCGCCTCATGCCATTGCCAGATGTTCCCACGGCAGCAGAGGCCGGTTTGCCCGATGTGATCATGAGCAACTGGTGGGGCTTGGCGGCACCCCGTGGAACCGATATGGCAATCGTTCGGCGAATGGCTGGAGAAATCAGGGCCATCCAGGCGCAGCCTGCCACACAGCAGTTTCTGTCCGCTCAGGGTTTTGTGGGCTCAGCCAACACGCCCGAGGAATTTGCACGCCAGTTGGCGCGCGATGCGGTATCGTGGCAAACGGTCGTGAAGCGGTCCGGTGTGACCATCGATTGACTTGCATTGCGGCACAGGCATGAAGATCCAAACGGAATGCATGCTGCAAGAGCCTGAATTCATCGCACGTGACAAGGGCTACACCTTCGTGTCGCACCAGCAGGAAGTGGGCGCAGGCTACTTCGACGACGTGACCACCGTGATCCAGGGCGGCTCGTCCAGCGTGAAGGCCCTGACCGGCTCGACCGAAGAAGAGCAGTTCCACTGAAATGTCTTCAACCCCTGCTTATCCGCAGGGGCCAGAAGTGAGAAGCCCGGGCGACCCCCGGGCTTTTTTTTTGGGCTGGTGGATGGCGCCGTTGCGAGAGCGAGCCGCCCGTTTTGGCTTGGGCTCGGGGCGTTTGCTGAAAAGCACAGCGCGGTGAGTACCGTTGTGTTGCGAACAAGCTAACATGAACTGGCACACGGTCGGCCGGCACACATCGGCAGATCCAGGGAGATCACCCGGATGGAGGTCAAACATGAAGCTGGGATCCAGAACCTGGGTGCGTTCGTTGCTGTTGTCTTGTGTGGCGGCGGGCGCCATGGCAGGAGCGGCGCACGCCAAAGAGGTCAAGTTCAAGGGCGAGGTTTATTCCCCCGAGTCGGGTGTCATCTGTGACAAGAAGGCGGGTTTCTGTGCCGACACCGAGGGGCTGGCGGTGGCGCTGACCAAGATGTATCTGGGCGAGAAGGCCGAAAAGCGGCTGATGGACCGGATACGCCCCGAGCCTGGCGTGCAGAACTACGACACGCGCACCTTTGTGCTGACCAACGGGGTGGCGTGCGACTGCAATGCCAAGGCCTGCAAGGTCAGCAAGCACGAAAACAAGCTGGACGCCGCCCACACCAAAGCCTTGTTTGGCAAGTGAGAGCGTTGGGCCCGCAGCGCTGAGAGGGCCGCCAACGCCATGGGCACGGCGATGTTGCACCAAATCGCATGCGTTCACGCAACCGATGGACGAGCCCCATGGCGTGCAGCGCCAAGCCTCAAGATGCCTGTGCCCGCGCCTTCACCCGTTGCCCATCGGTCAGGGTGTTGCCCGGATAAAGCACCACCGTTTCCCCCGCCCTCAGACCGTCTTGCACCCAGGCGCTGTCGGCGTGGCGGTCTTTGAAGGTGACTGCGCGCGCGCGGGCCTTGCCGCCTTCCACCACAAACACCCGCCAGCCGTCGCCCTGACGCACCAGCGCGGCCGAGGGGACAAGCAGTGCGCCGTCCTGGGCCGACAGGGTGATGCGCGCGTCCACGCGGAAGCCGTCGCCCAGGCGCTGCAGGTCCTCGGCCCTGGTTGCCAGCGCCACCGTCACGTTGACGCGCTGCTCCTCGATGCCCAGCGCCGAGACCTTGGTGAAGGCCTGCGGTTCGATGCGCGCCACGGTCCCGGCCAGCGGCGGCTGGCTGCGGCCGGTGGCCAGTTGCACCGCGGCGCCGGGCGGGATGCGCGGCGCGTCGCCCGACAGCACGTCCACCACGGCTTCCAGCGCGCCGGTGTCGCCAATCTCCAGCAGCGGCGTGCCGGCGGTCACGGGCTCGGCGCTTTCCTTGTGCAGCTTGAGCACGCGGCCCGTGACCGGGCTGGTGAGCGACCACAGGCCCAGCGCGCCGGCATCGCGGCCGGGCTGGGCCCGCTGCAGCGCGGCGCGGGCTTCGCCCAGGGCGTGGTCGGCTGCGGCCTGCTGGGCTTGGGCCGCGCGCAGGGCCTGCTGTGCGGCCTCGCGCGCCAGGCGGGCCTGGTCGCGGGCCGACGGGGCGATGAAGTTGTCTTTGGCCAGCTGGTCGGCGCGTTCGGCCTCCAGCGCAGACTGCGCCAGCGTGGCCTGCAGGCGCTTGACGTTGGCGGCAGCGGCGGCCAGCGCGGCGTCGGCACTGCCCACACGTTCCTGCAGCACGCTGCGGGTGCGGGCGTCGATCATGGCGGGCGCTGACGGCGCCAGCACCGCCACCACGTCGCCGGCCCGCACCGCGTCGCCCACCTTGAGGTTGGGGCGTTGCAGCTGCGCGGCGGTGGGCGCGGTGACGGTGTAACGCTGCAACAGGCGCAGCCGGCCATCCTCCTCGATCACCACCTCGAAGCGGCCTTCGGCCACGGTGGCGGTTTCCACCACCAGGGCGCGCGGGCGGTAGGCGGCCCAGAGCACGGCGGCCAGCGCCGCCACGGCCAGAGCGCCGATCAGCCAGCGGCGTTTCGAAGCTCCGTTGGTTTTGTTCGTTGTGTTCATTCACGCACCTTCAAGACGGAAACCAGGTCCAGCCGGTCGATCTGCCGGCGCACCAGCAGGGCGCTGACCACGCCGGCGGCCAGCACGATGAGGGCGGCCGACGCGTAGGTGGCGGGTTCGATCACCACCGGAAAATCAATCGCATCGCTGGCCATCAGCGACATCATCAGCGCGGCCAGGCCCCAGCCCAGCAGCGCGCCGATGGGCAGGGCCAGCAGCAGTTCGGCCAGCAGTTCGGCCAGCAGCAGCACCGATACCTCGGCCCGCGTCATGCCCAGCACGCGCAGGCTGGCCAGCTCCCAGGCGCGCTCGGACAGCGAGATGCGCGCCGCGTTGTAGATGATGCCCACCGCCATGGCTACCGCAAACAGCGTGAGGATGCCGCTGAACACGCCCATGTTGCGCTGGGTGCGCTGGTTGAACTCGGTCATGGTGCTGGCCTTGTCGAACACCGAGTTGATGAGCGGTGCCGCCTTGACCGCGGCCCAGAACGCGGGCATGGCCTGCGGGTCCACCTTCAGCGCGGCGTCGGCCACACCGTCGCCATCACCGGCCAGGCGGTTGAGGGTGTCCAGGTTCATGTAGAGCAGCTGGCCGAACATGGTGTGGGCAATGTCCACCACGGTCACCTCCACGGTGCGCTGGCTCCACAGGCGAAACTGGATCTGCACCCGGTCGCCCAGGCGCGCATCCAGTTCGTTGGCCAGCAGGGCCGACAGCACCACGCCCTCGGGCGGCAGCGCCAGCGCGCCGCGCTGCTCGTCCACCAGGCGCATCAGTTGGGCGTCGCCGCGCAGCGCCATCACGGCGGTGTCCTGGGTGGCGCCGCGCAGGCTGATCTTCACCGCCTCGGTGCGGTAGACCTCGGCGTTGATCACACCGGGCAGGCGCTGCAGGTCGCGCACCGCGTCCACCGGCACCGGCCGGTGGAAGTTGACCAGCACATCGCCTTGCTGCACCTGGCGAAACTGCACGTCCACGATGTGGGCGATGGCGTCGAGCCAGAAGGCACCGGAAATCTGCAGCGCCACCGCCAGCGCGATGCCGGTGACGGTGAAGGCCGCGCGCAGCGGGCGGCGCTCCAGGTTGCGCACCACCATGCGCGCGCCGGTGGACATGAAACGCCCCAGGCCCAGGCGTTCGAGCAGCGTGGCGGTGTAGGCCGGCGGCACGGGCGGCAGCATGGCCTGTGCCGGGCGCAGCCGCACCACCGCGTGAATCGCCGTCCAGGTGCCGGCGGCGGCGGCCACAGCGGCAATGAGGGCCGAGACGATGACCAGCGTGGCATCGGTTGCATATACCAGCCGGTTGAAGCGGAACACCTCGTCGTACAGGCTGAGCATGGCGCGGCCGATGAGCTGGCTCAGGCCCAGGCCGGCCAGCACCCCCAGGCCGGCAATCAGCAGCGCCAGCTGGATGTAGTGCCAGGCGATGGCGCCGTCGCCATAGCCCAGGGCCTTGAGCGCGGCGATCTGGCTGCGCTGTGTGGCCACCTGGCGGCTGAGCACCACGTTGAGGATGAACATGGCCACGGCCAGAAAGATGGCCGGCAGCACGGTCCCCATCACCTTGAGCTGCGCGAGCTCGTCGGAGACGATCTTTGCCGACAGTTGTTTGTCGCGCCCCACCGCTCCCAGCGTGCCATAGGCGTCGAGCAACCGGTCGGCGGCTTCGATCACC
>JAUYSB010000061.1 GCA_030696525.1 Hydrogenophaga sp.
AGCAGCACAGCCAATGCCGTGGCGCTGGCCACCGTGCCCTTGGTGGCCATGCCGGCTTCGGTCAGGCCCAGGTGCAGCGGGTAATTACAACGCTGGGCGAGCGCCTGGTACACCGCGATCAGGTCCTGCACGCCGCTGACCTTGCACGACAACATGATCTGCTCGGGCACCATGCCCAGCGCCTGCGCCTGGGCGGCCGAATCCAGGGCCGAGGTGATCAGCGCCTCATACATCACCTGGCGCGCTTCCCAGGGCTGGGCGCGGGTGGCGTTCTCGTCCATCAGCTGGGCCAGCAGATCTTGGTCGAGGCTGCCCCAGTTGACGCCGATGCGCACCGGCTTGTCGTGGCGCAAGGCCACCTCGATCATCTGGCCGAACTGGCGGTCGCGCTTGTCGCCGCGCCCCACGTTGCCGGGGTTGATGCGGTACTTGGACAGCGCCCGCGCGCAGTCCGGGTGGTCGGTCAGCAGCTTGTGGCCGTTGTAGTGGAAGTCGCCGATCAGCGGCACCTGGACGCCCATGCGGTCGAGCTGCTCGCGGATGTAGGGCACGGCCTTGGCCGCTTCGTCGTTGTTGACGGTGATGCGCACCAGCTCGGAGCCGGCCAGCGCCAGTTCCTTTACCTGAATGGCGGTGCCCACCGCGTCGGCGGTGTCGGTGTTGGTCATGGACTGCACGCGCACCGGGGCGTCGCCGCCCACCGTGACCACGTGATCGCCCCAGACCACCCGGCCCTGGCGCGAACGCCGCGCGGCGGCCAAGCCCAGCGGGATGGGAGCGGAAACGGCTTGCTGGGAGTTGTCCATGCTCATTTCACCTCGAAGCGGGCCACGTTGTTGCGTGCCACGGTCGCCAGGTCGAAGACCTGGCCACGCACCAGCACCTCGGTGGCGTCCACACGCCCGATCACCACGGCCAAGGGCGGCGTGCCGCCCAGCGCGACCGACTCGCCGGCCTTGACGACACGCTGCAGCAAGACCTTGCCATCGCCGGACACTTCCACCCAGCTGTCGGACTTGGCGCGGATGACCAGCACGTCGGCAGGCGCGGGCGGGGCTGTTTCGGTGGCCACAGGCGGCGTGGTCACGGCGGCGGCAGCGGCCGGTACGGTCGGAGGCGCAGATGCAGACGCAGCAACAGGTGCCGCAACCGATGCATCGGATGGCGGCGCGGCGGTTTCCTCGGCCACGTTGGCGCCCGCACCCATGGAGGTGGCGCCCTCGGTGGGCGCGACCGGCAGCAGCGGTTCGGCGGGAACGGCCTGCTGGGTCGGCGCCTCGTCGGTCACCGGCGGCACGGCCCACCAGACCACGGCGGCCGCCAGCAGAATGGCCAAGGCCATCCAGACCGCTTTGGGCACCGCTTGCGGCGCACGCGACGCGCCGGCCGGATCGCGCGGCGAACGGAAAGGCGTGTTCAGCGCCTGGTCTTCGCCGAGGCGGCTGCTGCCGGCCAGCGGCAACATGGCCAGCACCTCGGTCGGGTCGATCTTCAGCTGGCGGCACACGCTGGCGGCCAGCGCGCGGGCAAAGGTGGCATCGGGCAATTCGGCGGAGCGCCCGGCTTCGAGCGCTTCGAGCTTTTTCACCGGCACCTTGAGGGCGGCGGCCAGCGCGACCACATGCAGACCAGCGGCCTCACGCGCCTGTTTGAGACGCCGACCCGCCGCCACGCCGTCGCGCGCGGGCGCTGTTTCGGCGGCAGCACCGGGCTGGGGCGATTGCACGTCACTCATCAAAAGCCCCTCGCAGGTACTTGGCCCATTCGGGCGAATTGGGAAAGCGCTGGCGCAACTGATCGGCCAACTGGCGCACGCCGTCCTGATTGCCCAGGCGGCGCTCCACGCGCAGGCCGAGCCAGAGCGACTCGGCATTGACCAGATCGGGCGACGCATTCAAACGCCGCACGTAGAACTGGGCACGCAAGGCCTCGCCGCGCTGCAACTGCAACCGCGCAAGGTTGAACATGGTGATGGGGTTGCTGGCGTCCAGTTCGAAAGCGCGCGTGAGGCTTTTTTCGGCTTCGGCGTTCTGGCCGGCACGCACCTGGCACACGCCCTGCGCCATCCAGGTGCGGGCGGCGTTGGTGTAGCCGGGCACGGCCAGCGCGCGGGCAAACTGATCCAGGGAAGGCGCCAGCCGGCCTTGCTGGCACCACATCCAGCCCAGGTTGTGCATGGCGTCGGCGTCGCGCGGGTTGAGTTGCACGGCGCGGTTGAAGCTGGCCTCGGCCAGCGCCTGCTCGTTCATCTGCATATAGACCAGGCCGCGCAGGTTGTAGGCAGCGGGGTAGTTGGGGTCGGCCGCCAGCGCCTGCTTGATCTCGTCCAGCGCCACCGTGGTCTGGCCCTGCTCGAAATAGCCCGAGGCCAGCTCGATGCGGATGCGCGCGCGCTTGCGGTTCTCGGGCTCGTCGAATTCCGTCACCGGCTCGGCGGGCGTGGCGCCGCTGCCGGGCTGCCCGGGCGTGCCGGCACACGCGCCCAGCAGCGCAGCCAGCAGGAGCAAGCAGAGCGTGGGAAGAAAACGTTTCATGCCTGTGGGCCCGTGGTTTGTCCGAGGTTGGAATCAGGCACCGCGACGCACCACCTGCACCGGTCGCGTCTCGGTGGTGCGACGCTGGGCCATGCGCTGAGCGGCGTTGGTGCGGTCCAGCACATCGCCGGCCAGCTGGCCACAAGCGGCGTCGATGTCGTCGCCCCGGGTCTTGCGCACCGTCGTCACCACGCCAGCGGCGTTGAGCACTTCGGCGAACGCCAGCACCACCGGCCGTGGCGAGCAGCGCAGGCCGGAGTCGGGGAAAGGGTTGAACGGGATCAGGTTGATCTTGCAGGGCACCGAAGGGCCGCTGTAGAACGCGCTCTGCCCGCGGATGAGCGCGAGCAACTGCTGGGCATGTTCGGGCTGGTCGTTCACGCCATCGAGCATGCAGTACTCGAAGGTGATGAAGTCGCGCGGTGCGGCCGGCAGGTAGCGCACGCACGCAGCCATGAGTTCGGCCAGTGGGTACTTGCGGTTGAGCGGCACCAGGTTGTCGCGAAGCGTGTCGTTCGGTGCGTGCAGCGACACCGCCAGCGCCACCGGCACGTCTTGCGCCAGGCGGTCCATCATGGGCACCACGCCCGAGGTGGACACGGTCACGCGGCGGCGCGACAGGCCATAGCCGTGGTCGTCGAGCATGACCTTGAGGGCGGGCACCAGCGCGCTGTAGTTCTGCAGCGGCTCGCCCATGCCCATCATCACCACGTTGGAGATGACACGTTCGCTGGTCTTGAGGTGCTTGCGCAGAAAGTGTTCGGCAAACCACAGCTGGGCGACGATTTCGCCCGTGCTCAGGTTGCGCGAAAAACCCTGGTGACCGGTGGAGCAGAAGCGGCAGCCCACGGCACAGCCGGCCTGAGAGGACACACACAGCGTGCCACGATCATCTTCGGGGATGAACACCGCCTCGACCGCGTTGCCGTCGCCCACATCGAACAGCCACTTAATGGTGCCGTCGGTGGACTCCTGCTGGGCCATCACCTTGAGCGGGCGGATCTCGCAGACGGCGGGAAGCTTTTCCCGCAGGCTGCGCGCCAGATCCGTCATGTCGTCAAAGCGCGCCGCGCCTTTCTGGTGGATCCAGCGGAAAAGCTGAACGGCCCGGAAACGTTTCTCTCCGAGCCGCTCACAAAAGGCGGCCAAGCCCGCGAGATCGAAATCGAGAAGGTTGGCCGTCGTCATCAAATGCTGTAGCGCGTCGCCTTTCAGCGACCGTACACGTTCATGCCGGCGAAGAAGAACGCCACTTCGACGGCTGCGGTTTCGGGGGCGTCAGAGCCGTGCACGGCGTTGGCGTCGATGCTGTCGGCGAAGTCGGCGCGGATGGTGCCGGGGGCGGCCTTCTTGGGGTCGGTGGCGCCCATCAGGTCGCGGTTCTTGGCGATGGCGCCTTCGCCTTCGAGGGCCTGGATCATCACCGGGCCGGAGATCATGAAGTCCACCAGGTCCTTGAAGAAGGGACGCTCTTTGTGCACGGCGTAGAACGCCTCGGCTTCGCCACGCGACAGGTGGGCCATGCGGGCAGCGATGACCTTCAGGCCAGCGGCTTCAAAACGGGCGTAGATCTGGCCGATGACGTTCTTGGCGACGGCGTCGGGCTTGATGATGGACAGGGTGCGTTCGATAGCCATGATGATCCTTGGGATGCTTTGTAAAACAAAAATGGTCTGGGA
>JAUYSB010000064.1 GCA_030696525.1 Hydrogenophaga sp.
GACGTAGGCGCCGTCGTTGGCCTTGTAGGTCTGGAAGTCACCGTCGGGTGTGGTGTTCATCAGGTTGATCAGCGCGCCGTCGCGGTCGGCGTGCAGCAGGGAGTCCCACTCCCGGCCCCACACGACCTTGATGACGTTCCAGCCGGCGCCGCGGAAGAACGACTCCAGCTCCTGGATGATCTTGCCGTTGCCGCGCACCGGGCCGTCCAGGCGCTGCAGGTTGCAGTTGACGACGAAGATCAGGTTGTCCAGCTTTTCGCGCGCCGCCAGGCTGATGGCGCCCAGCGATTCGACTTCGTCCATCTCGCCGTCACCGCAGAACACCCAGACCTTGCGGTTGTCGGTGTTGGCAATGCCACGGGCGTGCAAGTACTTGAGGAAACGCGCCTGGTAGATGGCCATCAGCGGGCCCAGGCCCATGGACACCGTGGGGAACTGCCAGAACTCAGGCATCAGCTTGGGGTGCGGGTAGCTCGACAGCCCCTTGCCATCCACTTCCTGGCGGAAGTTGAGCAGTTGTTCCTCGCTCAGGCGGCCTTCCAGGTAGGCGCGGGCGTACACGCCGGGCGACACGTGGCCCTGGATGTAGAGGCAGTCGCCGCCGTGGTTCTCGCTCTCGGCGTGCCAGAAGTGGTTGAAGCCGGCGCCAAACAGGCTGGCCAGCGATGCGAAAGAACCGATGTGGCCGCCCAGGTCACCGCCATCGGCGGGGTTGTGGCGGTTGGCCTTGACCACCATGGCCATGGCGTTCCAGCGCATGTAGGCGCGCAGGCGCTCTTCAATTTCCAGGTTGCCGGGCGAACGCTCTTCTTCCTGCGGCTCGATCGTGTTCACGTAGCCGGTGGTGGCCGAGAAGGGCATGTCGATGCTTTTCTGGCGCGCATGTTCCAGCAACTGCTCCAGCAGGAAGTGCGCACGTTCGGGGCCTTCGGCTTCGATGACGGCGCTCAGCGCATCCATCCATTCGCGGGTTTCCTGTGCATCGGCGTCTGAACCAACGCCCAGCGCCAGTTGTTTTTCGGGATTCGCTGACATGTTGTCTCCTCGGTGATGAAAAAGTAGCTTAAGGCGGCGCCCAACACTTGTCATGGGTGTTGCACCGGATGGCCGGGAGTTTCCCATTTCTTTTATTTTTTTTCAACATGCAGTTGTTGATTTTATTATGTGAAATTTATTGCGGGTTTTTTGCCACAGCTCAATCCGCCAGAACACCAGAAGACGCCGTCCTTTAGACTTGCACGAATGCCCGACACCGTGCCCTCGGCAACACCCTCTCCGCCACCCTCTGCGCCTCCCAACCACAGCCCGGTCAGCAGCTCGTGGTGGAAGCGCTGGTGGCGTCGCCTGCCGCCTGCGCGGCAAGACCGTTTCGCCACCCTGGGACCCTTGCTGGCGGTGCTGTTGTTCATGGGCGCCATCGTGGTCGCCATCAGCTACCTGCGCCTGGAAGAACTGGACCGCGAGCAGGAAGCGGTGACCCGCGATGTGGAGTACGCGCAGCAGCGTCTTCGGCTGCGCCTGCTGGAGCGCCAGGAACAGCTCATGCGGCTGGCGCGCGAAATCTCCAACCGCGAAATCGACGCGTCGGAGTTCGTGTTCCAGGCCGAAAGCCTGATCAGCCAGTACCCCGAACTGCTGGCCGTGTCATGGGTGGACAGCCGCCGCAAGGTGGTGGCCAGCTACGCTTCGCCCAGCGCGCCCAACGCCCAGACCCGCAGCCCCGACCAGGTGCTGCTGCCGGGCGAAACCGACGGCTCCTACGACCTGGCGCGCGACCTGCGCCAACCCATTTACTCGCGCCCGCTGCCGGCCGAACCCGACCAGAGCGTGCTGATGCTGCAGGTGCCCCTGAGCGAGCAGGGCCGCTTTGGCGGCGTGGTGATGGGTGAGTACCTGGTGGACGGGCTGCTGCGCTTCGGCATCCCGCCCGAGGTGATGGCGCGCTACGCGGTGGCGCTGCTGGACGACCGGCAGCAGGTGCTGGCGGGCAACCTGCAGCAACAGAGTGGCGCCCGCGTGCTGAGCTGGCTGCCCTGGTCGCGCGAGGCCATGCACCACGAGGTGCCGGTGTCGCCCGTGGGCAATGGCCTCATCCTCAAGGCCCAGGGCTACCGCACCTCGCAAGACGTGGTGGGCAGCGGCTTTGTGCTCATCATCGGCGCCCTGAGCACGCTCACCGTGTGGATGCTGATCGCCTCGTGGCGCCACACCCTCCGGCGCGTGCAGGCGCAGCAGGCGCTGGTGGCCGAAACCCACTTCCGGCGCGCGATGGAAAACTCCATGCTCACCGGCATGCGCGCACTCGACATCCAGGGCCGCATCACCTACGTCAACCCGGCGTTCTGCATGATGACGGGCTGGTCGGAAAGCGAGCTGGTGGGCCGCACTGCGCCTTTCCCTTACTGGCCCGAAGACGACCAGGAAATGCTGGCGCAGCGGCTAGAGGACGAGCTGCGCGGGCGCTCCACGCCGGGTGGTTTCGAGGTGCGCGTCAAGCGCAAGGACGGCAGCCTGTTCGACGGCCGCATGTACGTGTCGCCGCTGATCGACCCCAACGGACAGCAGACCGGCTGGATGACCTCCATGACCGACATCACCGAGCCCAAGCGCATCCGCGAAGAGCTGTCGGCCTCCTACGAGCGTTTCACCACGGTGCTGGAGAGCCTGGATGCCACCGTGTCGGTGGCGCCGCTGGGCAGCGACGAACTGCTGTTCGCCAACAAGATGTACCGCCAGTGGTTCGGGCTGGGCGGCAACGGCCACCGCAGCCTGGTGGACCTGGCCGGCGTGGTGCCCGCAGCCCCCAGCGACGAACACGACGCGGTGGACGCCTTCGCCGGCATGCCCACCGACAGCCTGACCGATGCCGGTGCGGAAAGCGCCGAGATCTACGTTGAAGTGCTGGGCAAATGGCTGGAGGTGCGCACCCGCTACCTCACCTGGGTGGACGGGCGGCTGGCACAGCTGGTGATTGCCAGCGACATCACCACCCGTCGCCATGCCGAGGAACAGGCCGCACGCCAGAACGAGCGCGCCCAGACCGCCAGCCGCCTGATCACCATGGGCGAGATGGCCTCCAGCGTGGCGCACGAACTCAACCAGCCGCTGACCGCCATCAGCAACTACTGCAACGGCATGATCACGCGCGTGAGGAAGCAGCAGATCACCGAAGAGGACCTGCTCGGCGCGCTGGAAAAAACCGCGCGCCAGGCGCAGCGGGCCGGTCAGATCATCCAGCGCATCAAGGCCTTCGTGAAACGCAGCGAACCCAACCCCACACCATCGGACGTGGCCACCATGGTCAGCAACGCGCTGGAGCTGGCCGAAATCGAGCTGCGCCGCCACCAGATCCGCGTCACCACCTATGTGGCTGCGCGCCTGCCGCCGCTGCTGGTCGACCCCATCCTGATCGAACAGGTGCTGATCAACCTGCTCAAGAACGGCGGCGAATCCATACAGCAGGCGCAGCGTTCACCGGGGCAGCGCTTCATCGAATTGCGTGTGGGCCCGACGCGCCAGGACGACATAGCCGCCGTGGAATTCGCCATCACCGACTCCGGCAGCGGTGTGCCGGCCGACATGCTGGAACGCATTTACGAGGCCTTCTACAGCACCAAGGCCGAAGGCATGGGCATCGGCCTCAAGCTGTGCCGCAGCATCGTGGAATCCCACCACGGGCGGATGAAAGTGGAGAACATCTACAATGGCGCCGAGGTCAGCGGTTGCTGCTTCAGCTTCTGGATACCAGTGGCTCCCACACACCAACCGCAACTCAGCGCCTGAGCGCACGCCCAGCCCCACAAGGGGGGCGAGACACAAGAAAGAGCGAGATGAGTCTGATACCCAAAAAAGGCACTGTGTACGTGGTGGACGACGACGAGGCCGTGCGCGATTCGCTGCAATGGCTGCTCGAAGGCAAGGACTACCGCGTTCGCTGTTTCGAATCGGCCGAGGCGTTTCTGAGCCGCTACGACTCGCGCGAAGTCGCCTGCCTGATCGCCGACATCCGCATGGGCGGCATGACCGGCATG
The DNA here is from genome assembly GCA_030696525.1 of Hydrogenophaga sp. Taxonomy (GTDB): domain Bacteria; phylum Pseudomonadota; class Gammaproteobacteria; order Burkholderiales; family Burkholderiaceae_C; genus Hydrogenophaga. The sequence continues at coordinate 4,032 of JAUYSB010000064.1, forward strand.
GAACTGCAGGACCGGCTGGTGGAACGCCAGTCGCCGCTGCCCATCGTCTTCATCACCGGCCACGGCGACGTGCCCATGGCGGTCGATTCGATGAAAAAAGGCGCGCTGGACTTCATCCAGAAGCCCTTCAACGAAGACCAGCTGGTCAACCTGGTCGAGCGCATGCTCGACCGCGCCAAGGACAGCTTTGCCACCCACCAGCAGGCCGCCAGCCGCGACGCGCTGCTGTCCAAACTGACCTCGCGCGAAGGCCAGGTGCTCGAACGCATCGTTGCCGGCCGCCTGAACAAGCAGATCGCCGACGACCTGGGCATCAGCATCAAGACGGTGGAGGCGCACCGCGCCAACATCATGGAAAAACTCAACGCCAACACCGTTGCCGACCTGCTCAAGATTGCATTGGGACAGACGCCGGCCAAGGCCTGACCCGACACGCCACACCCTCACGCCCGCCGCCAGCGGGCGTTTTGTTTTGAAGAAAGACCCACCCATGAGCGCACAACTGATCGACGGCAACGCCCTTTCCCGCCAGCTTCGCCAGGAAGTCACGGAGCGGGTCATTGCACTCAAGGCGCGTGGTGTGACGCCCGGCCTGGCCGTGGTGCTGGTGGGCGACAACGCCGCCAGCCAGGTGTATGTGCGCAACAAGGTGAAAGCCTGCGAGGACACCGGCATGCACTCCATCCTGGAGCGCTACACCGCCGACCTCAGCGAGGCCGAGCTGCTCAAGCGCGTGGAAGCGCTCAACAACGACCCCGCCATCCACGGCATCCTGGTGCAGCTGCCGCTGCCAGCGCATAACGACGCGCAGAAGGTGATCGAGGCCATCTCGCCCGCCAAGGACGTGGACGGTTTTCACATCGCCAGCGCGGGCGCGCTGATGACGGGCATGCCTGGGTTCTGGCCTTGCACGCCCTACGGCTGCATGAAGATGCTGGAGAGCATCGGCTACAGCCTCAAAGGCAAACACGCGGTGGTGATCGGGCGCAGCAACATCGTGGGCAAACCCATGGCGCTGATGCTGCTGCAGCAGAACGCCACCGTCACCATCTGCCACAGCGGCACCCAGGATCTGAAAGCGATGACCTTGCAGGCCGACGTGATCGTGGCCGCCGTGGGCAAACGCGATGTGCTGACCGCTGACATGGTCAAGCCCGGCGCGGTGGTGATCGACGTCGGCATGAACCGCAACGACGAGGGCAAGCTGTGTGGTGATGTGGACTTTGCCGGCGTGAAGGAAGTCGCCAGCCACATCACCCCGGTCCCCGGCGGCGTGGGCCCCATGACCATCACCATGCTGATGGTCAACACGCTGGAGAGCGCAGAGCGTTCGGCGTAACACCCCCACACTCGCCCACTTCGTGTGGCTCGTTGCCCCCCGAGGGGGCGCGAGTCGCCTTGGTGAAGCGCGCCGCGATATTCGAGCCGGTCCCGGCGCGATATTTGGTGCCATTGGTGCATTTCATGTCGGGAAACAAAATTTCGCTACAGAAATGTACAACAGGCCCCTCGCGGGGCCTGCTTGATCCTGCGGGGCGTTTCTGATCAGAACAGTCCTGCGGGTTCTGCCTCTCGGTCCCAGCTGTAGATGATCAGTTCCTGCCGTTCGGCCCGATTGGCTCCGCCACCGACCGTGTAGTCGATCTTGAGGGTCTCCATCTGGTAGCCCTCGAAGCAACTCCGGATGTCTGGGTGGTCGTTGATCGAAACGACGGCTTTTCCCTTGATCGTGCGCAGCCTGGCCGCCATGGCCTCGTATTGCTCCCAGGGGAACGGCACGCCGTAGCCCTCGGTCTGCCAGTACGGCGGGTCCATGTAGAACAGGCTGTGCGGGCGGTCATACCGGTCGATGCAGGCTGCCCAGTCGAGCTGCTCGATGTAGGCACTGGCCAGGCGCAAGTGGGCCGCGCTCAGGCTCTCCTCGATGCGCAGCAGGTTGACAGCGGGCGCCGTGGTGGCCGTGCCCCATGTCTGTCCCTCCACTCGGCCACCGAAGGCCTGGTGCTGCAGGTAGTAGAAGCGGGCAGCGCGCTCGATGTCGGTCAGCGTCTCAGGCCGGGTGTCCTGCAACCACTTGAACACCTGGCGGCTGCTCAGTGCCCACTTGAACTGGCGCACGAACTCTTCCAGGTGGCGCTGGACCACCCTGTAGAGGTTGACCAGGTCGCCGTTGACGTCGTTGATCACCTCAACCTCGGCCGGGTGGCGCAGGAAATACAGGGCGGCGCCACCGGCGAATACCTCCACGTAGCAGGTGTGAGCGGGGAACCGGGGGATCAGCGTGTCGGCCAGGCGCCGTTTGCCGCCGAGCCAGGGAACGATGGGGGATGCCCTCATTTGTGCAAGCCTCTTTTCTGTGGTGAAAATCTGATAGGCTCCGACCGCTCTCGCGAGAGTGGCGGGTCTTCGCCGGCTTGCAGGTCTACTCTGCAGGTTGGGGCTGGTTTGGGTGTTGACGCACCCTTGCCAGTCGCCCGTCTTTTTTCGATCAAACCTCGATAGTCACAGGCGTCAGCGCTGGCGCCTCTCCTTCGATCAAGCCATTGCGCACGAACACGTGGTCGCTCACGGCAGCTGCTCCCCGAGCCTTGATGAGATTGCCGTCAGGCAGTTCGATGTCGGCGACTCCGTCGACGAAAGCCACCACCTCACCAACGAGCAAGGCCGGGGCTGGCATCAGGTCCCGCAGGACGCGATAGAGGTTACGAGACATGGGTTTCGACTCCTATGGTTTGGATCACATCGGGGTACTGCACATCCACATTGGTACTGCGCACGATGCCGATGCGAGAGGAGCCGCCGTCGACGTACTCGACCATCTTTCCCGGCTCAATGACGCCGGTTTCTTCCAGCACGGGAAGGCTCAGGGTGACGATGGCCTTGCGGCCGGTGTTGCCCAGGACGGAGCGGCCACGCTGGCTGGCAGCGTCGGTGTGGGTGATCAGGGCGTCGGTCACCATCTGCGCGTACGTCTCGCCCGCACTGCCGGCCTTCTTGACGTTGCGCAGCACGCCCTGCTGTTGACCTGACACGTACACCGCGTCGTAATCGGCCCGGTCCTGCCACTCAATCGCCTCGCGGGTTGTGACGGCCGCCGGCAGCTCGTAGTCGGGCGTAGCGCTGGCCCAGGTGTCGGGCATGGTGGGATAGCGGTGCAGGAAGCTCAGTTCCTGCAGCAGCGGGTCGGGCCGGATGTAGGCGCCCGCCGCCTCGGCAATGCGCACCAGGCCATCTATGAAGCTGCCCTGGTGGTTCCACACGCCGGCCGGCACGATCCAATCCGTCAGGCCCCAGTTGACAGTCCAGGCCAAGGGCACGCCGTTCACAGTAAGCACGTCACCGGCCAGTTGCTGGGCGGTGCGCGCCTCGTCGTTGGCGAAGGTCAATATCGGCGCATAGGGCGCGGACAGCAGCGCCGCCTTGCCCCGACCGCTGACCGCGATGCTGGTGCTGCCAAACACCCGGTCGCGCGCCAGGCGCTCGGCAAGCACGCGGAACTGCTGGCCGTTGATGATGGCCTCCAGCTCCACTGGCGCGCCGGCCAATGGCTCCAGCAGCGATAGGTAATTGCCGGGCACGCTGGCCGAAAACTGCCAGGTCCACGAGTCCACATCCAAGGACAGGCTCATGCGCGTGGCGGGGATGGTCGCGCCGCTTGAGACGCGGGTAAGCAGGACGAAGTTTTGCACGATGTAGACCCCCCTTACAGGGACGATGATGGTTTCGCCCGGCTCGGGCAGTGGGTTAGGTGGGGTTGGTACGCCCCAGCCTGGTGCCAGGCGCCGCGAGTAAAAAGCCCACGGCACCGATCTCGTGGCGTCACTTGGCCGACTTGGGCGGAAGATCGCAGCCACACCGGGTGCAAGCGCCAGCATCGGGCCAACCCAGGGCGAACGTCGCTCATCGTCTCGCTTGACGCTGACCACCCAGGGCGCCGTTGTGATCGGCTCGACCTTGCCCTCGTACTGACCCCAAGGCCCCACCGCCTCGACGTCGCGCGCGCGCGCAGCACCCCAAGGCGCCGAACTCTCGGGCTGGGCAGGCCTGCCGACATCCACCCAGGGCAACTTTCTCTCGGTGTCGCGCTTTTCCGCCACACCCCATGCCGCGCCATGGTTTGCATCCAAATCACCGCCAGGCCCCCACTTGGCCGCCCGTGTGGTGTCCAACGTTTGCACCACTTCGTGCGGAACGCTGACCGGCACCCGGAGCATCGCAGCACCGCCCCACGATGCAGCCGTGCTGGCCGCGACGCGGCGCGATGTGGAGGGCGCCTGGTACAACAGCAGGATGGAATCGCCCATCTGCTGCTCGCCCTGCGGCCCGTAGGCCAACAGGATGGAGGCGCCGTTCTGTGCTGACATCCGTCAGTCCTCGGCCAACACCGACATGACGTGGTTGGTGGTAGGCGGCATCCAATCGGTGGCGCCCTCTGACATGTCCAGCGGCAGGATGTAGTGCTCACGCGCCTCGAAGCCGGCGTGGATGTCAAAGCGCCCCACCTCGGTCACCTGCTCGCCGACCAGTGCGCCGCTGCTGAGCAGGTAGGCCCGCACGGTTCGATTGACCAACACGCCGCCGTCTCGCACCTCACCGCGCAGCACATAGCGTGGGTGCAGGGCCACACCAACGGCAAGCAGATCGCCCAGAGTAGCGACGCCAGCCCCCGCCACTCCGTGCGCACCAACACCCGCCGCGATCAGCGGCCCAAGCACAACGTCCCCGGCACCGGCCACACCATGTACCCCAGCGCCTGTAGCTGTCAACTCGGGCAGGGATACAGCGCCTGCACCGCTCACGCCATGTGCGCCTACGCCAGCCGCGATCACATCGCCGAGGATGACGGCGCCCGCCCCGTCAGCGCCAGGGGGCGCATGTGTTCCGACGCCAGCCGCCACCAACTCAGACAGTGTTGCCGCGCCTGCGCCGCTGACGCCATGCGCCGCGAAACCAGCGGCGATCAGTTCGGGCAGCGTTACATCACCGACCCCCGTGACACCCTCACCTGCGTCTGCTTGGCCGAAGTCGGCAGCGTCGCCCAGTGGGCGCGTGTAGGCGTTCCCCTGGAACACAAAGTTCGCATCGGACCCGTGCGGGCGAAGGTATCCATCCGAGAAGTCTGCGTGCGCGCCGGACGTGCGGGCAATGGCCTGGCCCGTGGAAGCAAAGTCTGCCGCGTCACCAGCCGGTCGGGTGTAGGCCATGCGCTACCTCAAACGGGGAAGGTGCGCAGCACCAGATCGTTTTCGAGGGTGCCGCCGTCGGCGTCCAGGCAGAGTACATTCACCTCGCCGTCAAACGAGCCCGTGCTGATTACGTATTCGCCAGTCAAAACAGGCCCCGTGTCAGCGTGCGGCGCTGCTGGCGGCGTGAATGTCGCGGTGTAGCGGCAAACCCCGACCGTTACTCGGATGTCGTCAAGGTGGCCGTTCATCACGGCACCCCAATACTCCGACCGCCCAAACCGCAGCGGCTCGGCGTTGTTCGATAACGTCACCGAAGTTGTCCCGGTGCCGATGCTCACGCCGTCGCGCCATAGAGTGAAGGTCGAACCACTCCTTGTCAGCGCGATGTGGTGCCATGTGTCCACAGTCCAGACAAATGCCGATGACGAAAATTCAAGCGACCAGCCAGACCCATTGGTGACTTTGACCTCTAGCGAACGAAGGCCCGAACCATCGGTTGAAATATCAAAGGTCGGGTAGTCGCCGCCCGCCCCTTTTGACGCAAGACCCTGGCGCCCGCTTGAAGTGGCAAGGCGCATCCAAAATTCAATTGTGAAATTTGAACTGCCAAGCTCAAACGCCGCATTGTCTGCGGATTGAATCCAATCGCCTGAGCCATCCAGCAAAAGCGAAGCGCCGCCGTATTTGCTCTGTGCGGTGTCGATCTGCGCGTTGCCTTGAGCGGTGACGGTCTTCGGCGTTCCGCTGCTGTCGGTGATGGTCGTTGAACCGTCTGTGCCGTTGCAGTCCAAAAGCAAAACGACGCTATCGAAGTCCGTATCGCCACCGCTGGCGCTTGTCGTCACCTCGCCCAGCAGCGCCCCGGTGTCCCGACGGTAAGCGCGCACGGTTCGCGCTGCTGGCGCTCCGGTCGAGTCGAACACCGTACCCGAAACGGAGAATGCAGCAGGCTGTCCGAACAACATCGTCAACGAACCAAACCCGCCCGGCCCCATGTAGCCACTTGGGTAAAAATCGAAGTACCCGCTGTTGGCCTCTCCGCTGTTGCGAAGTTGGTACGCCGCAGCCAAGCGCGATGGCGATACTGCACCGCTCGTGAACAGCGTCATGCCCGCTGGCCCGGCGTGACTACCTGAGGGCGCGTTCGTACACGAAGCCACGCACAGGATGATTGAGTTGTCGCTTGCCGCAGATACCGCGACTGGTGAAATCTGATTTGTGTCTGTGCTGTTCAGAAAATTCTTGCTAACACTCACCAACGCCGCATCGCGCAGCACCACGTAGCAAAGACCGCAGCGATTCACGCTTACTGAAGTGAACGTGTACGAGGTGCTGCTGTTCGCCGAAGTTACCGTGTCCTTCTCGTAGACAAAGATGCGCTGGTATGCGACAGCCCCACTTGAAAACGTGTCGGTCTGGTCAACAAGCGTCCACCCGGACGGCGGGGTCGCCGCACTGCGGGCGAAGAACAAGGCGTAGAGCTTGTCTCCGTCTTGAATGCCGGACGGCGTGGTAGCCGCCAGTGAGGACGCATCATCTGCAATTTCGGGCACCGTCCCCGCGATGAACTGCGCTGCCATATCAAGCCCCCGGCATGGTGATGGTCAAGCTGGTCATGGCGATAGGCCCGCCCGCCACGATGTTCGTGGTGTTGAGCTTGATGGCGCCATCCCCCGCCTCGTTGGTCACGTCATAGTCGCTGTGAGCCACACCAGCGCCGTCGTAGAACCGCGCCCAGGTCGCCGTGCCGTCGTCGTCCGCAGCGTTGTCTTGAGTGATGGCGGCAAAGGTAACCACGCCTGCCGTTGCGGTCGCACTGGTGGCGCTGCACGGCAGCGTACCCAGCTTCACCTGACTGGTGATGGCAGTGCCAGGGCCTGCTGGCTTGGTTCCGGTGTAGAACTCCACGTAGGCCGGGTCAACATCGGCGTCGAGTTCGGCGATCAACGCGACGGCCATGGCCTGACGCACGGCGGTGGAGAGTTTTACGTTCATGATGAGTCCTTACTTAGGTGTCAAAGATCGGTGTCGCCGCGCAGAGCGAGGTGGAAGACATCGCCGTTGAGCGTGGCGCCGGGCAGTACGGTGCGGGCAATCCAGATCGGCGCCGATGCGCCTTGCGTGTTGTGACGCAGTTGATTGCCTGCGGACCAACCCAGGCCCCAGCCATCAGCGCGGATCACAAAGTAGGGTTCGCCGGTCAATGGGTTGATCGGTGCGCAGTCGCTGCCGGTGTTGCCAGTGGCGATGACGCCCATGATTTCGCTGATGACCTGGAATTGCGCGGTCCCGCTCACCGGGTTGCCGGTGGTGAAGTGGATTCGCCAACGGTCAGTCTGTGCGCCGTTGTTCAGCACCTCAATCGGGTAGTCAACGTCGTTGTACTGGGCAGTGGCCGCACCACCGATAGGCTCGTCGGACCACACGCCCGTCCAAGAGCCCTGGTCGAACAGGACTGGCACGCTTGCTGCCATGTCGCCGAACAGCAATGCGCTGCTGACATACGAGCCCAGCGGGAAAGCACGCGACAGCGGCGCCGTGAGGCTCAGTTGCCCGTTGATCTGCACGTCCGACAGCAGTTGCATTTCTTCGATGCGATGCCGCGCTGTCAGCGGCTGGGTGTAGCCCGTCAGGTCCAAATCGGCTGCCATGGTTACGCTGCCTGCGGCCAAGTTCACGACGTATTTCGTGGTCGGCACCTTGTCGCCATCGGCATCCACCAGCCACAGTTCGGCCAAGTCGGCGCGGCCCACGCTGTAGGTAGTGCCCGCGCTTACCCGGCGCGCATTCTGGGGATGCTGCAGCCGCGCTACCAGACATGGGGTCTGACGCTGTCGCCCAACCGAGGGGGTGACTGATGCTGACCTTGTTCAACTGGATTGCCGTGCGGCTGGGTTTTCAAGCGGCCTACCGTGCATTTGCCTACCTGGTGCCCTTGTTGGCACTGGCGGCAGGCACGGCGGCCGGCGCATGGGCTGGCTACACGCTGGGGCGTGCGCCCATGCAGGTGGAACTGGCAACCCACAAAGCTGCGGTGGCCGAGAGCCACAAGCTCGCCGCCATGGCCGCAGCGCGCGACCTGCAGGCTGCCCAGGCACTGGGCGATGCCCTGACGGTGCGCCTTCATGAAGCCCTTCGATCAACCGACCAACTGGAGCGAGAACGAAATGATGCGATCCGCAAGGCCACGACTGGCCGCACTTGTTTTGACAGTCGCGCTTTGCGCGTGCTCGACGGCGCCCCAGGTGTCCGGGTCGATTGGCCCGCTCGTTTGCCCGCGCCCACCAGCAGCGCTGCTGGAACGCATGCCACCGCTGCCGCCACTGCCGAGCAGCACAGCACCGACACCGAGGTTGGGCAGTGGATCGTCACCGCTGGCGCCAGGTACGAGCAGTGCCGCGCCAGGCTCGACGCCCTGATCGACTGGAAGGCACCCACATCCCCGCAACACGAGGTTCGTTGATGACCATGCAAATCGAACTCTGGCACCTGATCTTGCTGCTGCTGGCCTTCTTCGGCTTCAGTGCGGGCGCCGGCAAGCTGCTGCTGTCCCAGTTTCAAACCCACATCGATGGACGTTTTGACTCGCAGGCCACGCGCCTGGATGGCATCGAAACCGCCAACCGTGAGGAGGCCGCGCAATGGCAGCGCGTGGAGCGCGACCTGATGACGCTGCGCGCCGAGATGCCGATTCACTACGTGCGGCGCGAGGACTACATCAGGGGGCAGAGCGTCATTGAGGCCAAGCTGGATGGCCTGGCAACCAAGATCGAAAACGCCCAGTTACGGGGCATTGTGAACGGAGGAAAAAATGTCTTTTGACCAGGCGAAAGTGCGACGGGAATCCATGCGTTGGCTGATCCTGCTGACGCTGAACAACGCGCGCCCGATTGGGGCATTCGAAGGCCCGGTGCTGGCAGTCGCACAAAGCGAGTATCCAGACGCCACCGCGTTGGAGCTGCGCCGCGAGCTGGACTACCTGGCGGACCGCGACCTGGTGAAGCTGGACAAACAGCCCAGCGGGCGTTGGTTTGCAGACTTGACCAGGTACGGCGTGGACGTGGCGGAATACACGGTGGAAGTGGAGCCGGGCATTGCCCGCCCAGCGAAGTACTGGGCAGGCTGAGATGGGCCGCAAGTCCACCATCGCCCGCTTGCCAGCGGACGTTAAAACCTACATCGAGGGCAAGCTGGCCGAGGGCAAGCTGACCTTGGCCGAGCTGCTCGATGACCTGCGCAACCGCTTCCCGGCCTACGACCAGGCGGGCGACTTGCCCAGCCGCAGCGCGGTGCACCGCTATGGCCAGAAGCTGGAGCGACGCCTCTCAGCCATTCGGGCCAGCACCGAGGCTGCGAAGCTGATCCAGGCCCAGGCCGGCGACAACGACGATGCCCGCAGCGAGGCCTTGACGGCCCTGGTGCAGACCGAACTGTTCGAAGCGATCCTGAGCCTGCAGGAAGCCGACGACCCGGACGCCGACCCGGCCGACCGTGTGGCCATGCTGAGCAGCGCGGCCAAGAACATCGCCACGCTGACCCGGTCAAGCGTGGGCCTCAAGAAGTTCCAAGGCGAGGTGCGCGACCGCGCACAGGCGGCAGCGGCCAGCGTTGAAAAGATCGCCAAGAGCGGTGGCCTGTCGGGCGAAGTGGCCGATCAGATCAGGCGCGAGATTCTTGGCATCGCAGGCTGAACCTTTTTTCCCTCAAGCAAAGAAAGATCACCATGAGCAAAGTCGTTTCTCCCTCCATTGGCCGCAAGGTCTGGTACCGCCCGTGCGCCGGTGACGTGAAAGGCACGTTCGCCATGACCGTGTCCGCGCCGCACGATGACCCCACTGCCGGCCAGCCGCTGGACGCCACCGTGATTGCCGTGTGGGGTGACCGCATGGTGAATGTGCTGGTCACGGATGTCATGGGCAGACAGTTCCCGGTGCTTTCGTGTGACCTGCTGCAGGAAGGCGACGAACCGCGCAAGGATGCTGAAGGCAAGCCCTGTGGCCGCTACGTCGAGTGGATGCCCTACCAGAAGGCTCAGGCCGCCAAGGAAGCTGAGGTGCCGGCATGACCGCCGATGCCCAAATCGAACAGGCCATCGTCGCGGCAGGCGCAACTGTGGCTCCTCGCGTCACGCCCGCCGATGTCGCAGCGGCGATCGTCAGCGAGACTTACACCGTCTTGCCCAGCGGTCGCGTGACCGTCTGTGAGCTCACACTGAAAAACGGATTCACCGTGCGCGGCGAGTCCGCAGTGGTCTTCATCGAAAACTTTGATGGCGAGATCGGCCGCCGTGTCGCAAAGGAAAACGCGACACGCGAAGTGTGGCAGTTGCTTGGCTACGAACTGCGCAGCAAGCTGGTCGCCAACTGAGCATCGGAGGATCACATGCACGGATATCCAGAATGGTTCGGGTGGCTACTGGTGGGCATGGCCTACGCGCCCTACATCGCGGGCGGCCTGGTGGTGGCAGGCGTGATCTACGTGGTCCGCAAGAAGAAATAAGCCATGAGCGTTCCGTTTGAAGTCCCCAACACGGCGCTTGCCGCCGCGCCACCTGCGGTGCTGATGGGGTACCAGCAACGCTGGGTGGCCGACCCGTCGCCCTTGAAGGTCGAAGAAAAGTCGCGCCGTACCGGCCTGACCTGGGCCGAGGCTTCGGACAACGTGCTGACGTCTGCCAGCGAGCGCAGTGCGGGTGGGCAGAACGTCTACTACATCGCCTACAACCAGGATATGACGATTGAATACATCCAGGCCTGCGCGATGTGGGCCAGGGTGTTCAACCGCGCGGCGGGCGAAATTGAGGGCGGCTTTTGGGACGGTGAGAGCGAGGAAGACAAGGCGATCAAGACCTACACGATCCGCTTTCCGTCGGGCTTTCGCATCGTGGCCTTGTCCAGCCGGCCCAGCAACCTGCGCGGCCGGCAAGGGATCATCGTGATCGACGAAGCAGCCTTCCACGACCAGCTGGGCGAGCTGCTCAAGGCGGCCATGGCCATGCTGATCTGGGGCGGCAAGGTGCGGGTGATCAGCACCCACAACGGCACCGAGAACCCGTTCAATGAGCTGGTGACCGAGATTCGTGCCGGCCGCCGCAAGGGCACCGTGCACCGGGTGACCTTCCAGGAGGCGGTGGCCGATGGTCTGTACCGCCGCGTGTGCATGCGCCTGGGCAAGGTCTGGACGGCCGAGGACGAGGCCGAATGGATGGCTGGTGTCTATTCGTTCTACGGCGACGGTGCGGCCGAGGAGCTGGACTGCATTCCCGCCAACTCGGGCGGTGCCTGGTTGAGCCGGGCGCTGATCGAATCGCGCATGTCGGCCAACACGCCGGTGCTGCGCTGGGAATGCAAGCCGGGCTTCGAGGTGCTGGCAGACCACATCCGCGCGGCCGAGGCCCGCGACTGGCTGGAGGCCCAGATGCTGCCGCTGCTGGAGAAGCTGCCCACCGACGTGCTGAGCTTCGACGGTGAGGACTTCGGCCGCAGCGGCGATCTTTCGGTGCACGTGCCCCTGCTGCAGCACCAGAACCTGGTGCGTCGCTGCCCCTTCATGGTGGAGCTGCGCAACGTGCCATTCCGCCAGCAGGAGCAGATCGCGTTCTACCTGCTCGACCGCCTCCCGCGCTTCATGGGCGGTGCGTTCGACGCGCGTGGCAACGGCCAGTACCTGGCAGAGGTGGCAATGCAGCGCTATGGCGTCAGCCGCATTCAGCAGGTGATGCTGACCGAGAGCTGGTACCGCGAGAACATGCCGCCTGTGAAGGCTGCGCTGGAAGACGGCACCTTGGATGATCTGGCCAAGGACGCCGACGTGCTGGCAGACCTGCGGGCCGTGCAGATGGTGCGCGGTGTGCCCCGGATTCCAGACGTGCGATCGACCGGCGAGGACAAGGGCAAGCGCCACGGCGATGCGGCCGTGGCGGTTGCCTTGGCCTACTACGCCAGCCGCGAAATCAACAAAGGTCCGGTGACCGTCAGCAGCCGTGCGCGGCGCAGCGGCCTGGGCGTGTCCCTGTTGGGCTACTGAAAGCGTCCCATGAAAGCCAAAGGCATCTACGTCAGTCCTCATGAATTTGTGAGTTTTGCTGAGGCCACACAGCGCCAGCGCTTGAGCGACCACATCGCGACCCGCGACCGCAGCCCCGACTTCACCGCTCTGGGCATGTACCTGCCCAACCCGGACCCGATCCTGAAGAAGCAAGGGCGTGATGTGTCGGTCTATGCGGACCTGCGTGGCGATGCCCACGTGGGTGGCTGCATCCGCCGCCGCAAGGGAGCGGTGGTGCGCATGGAGTGGCGCATCCAACGCGAGAAAGCCAGCGCGCGCATGGCGAAGTTGGCCGAGACCGTGCTGCAAGGACTGGACATGCGCCGCCTGGTGCGCGAGGTGATGGATGCGCCACTGTTTGGCTGGAACCCACTGGAGGTGATCTGGTCACCCGCAGGCGACGGTCCCATCGTGCCGCGCGATGTGCTGGCAAAGCCGATGACCTGGTTTCACTTCGACCCGGAGGCACAGCTGCGGTTTCGCAGCCGCGAGCAGCCCCTGCATGGCGAGGCAGTGGCGGCTCGCAAGTTCCTGGTGCCGGCACAGGACGCCAGCTACGCCAACCCCTACGGCTTTGCCGACCTGTCGATGTGCTTTTGGCCGACCGTGTTCAAACGGGGCGGGCTCAAGTTCTGGGTGACCTTCACCGAGAAATTCGGCACCCCCTGGCTGGTGGGCAAGACACCGCGCGGCACGCCCCCGACGGAACAGGACAAGCTACTCGACCAGCTGGAAGCCATGGTGCAGGACGCGGTTGCTGTGATTCCTGACGACGCCTCGGTGGACATCGTGGAGTCGGGCGGCAAGACGGCCAGCGCTGCCCTTTATGAGCAGCTGCTCATGTTCTGCCGGTCTGAGGTGGCGATCGCCTTGCTGGGGCAGAACCAGACCACCGAAGCCACCGCCAACCGGGCCAGCGCAACGGCCGGCCTGCAGGTGTCGGACGAACTGCGCGACGCGGATGCACGGCTGGTGGAAGCGGCGATCAACCAGCTGCTGCGGTGGGTGGTGGACCTGAACGAGGGCGAAGCGGCGCCCAGCCCGAAGTTTGAGCTGTACGAGCAGGCGGAGGTCGACAAGGCGCAGGCCGAGCGGGACGAGGTGCTGGTCAAGGCCGGGGCCAAGCTGACCCGGACCTACTTCATGAAGACCTACAACCTGGACGAAGAAGACATCGACCAGACGGCCCCTGCAGTTGAGGGCACTCCTGCTGCCAGCACCGCATTTGCAGAGGGCGGCACTGTGCAGGCCAGGGACGCGATCGACAACCTGGTCGACGCCGAAATGGGCGATTGGGAACAGATGGCCGAACCTCTGGTGGCGCCCCTGCAAGCGGCGATCAATGAGGCCGTCGCCAAGGGCGAGTCCGCAGGGGAGCTGTTGACCCGGTTGACCGCGCTGTTGCCGGCCATGGAGCCCGCAGCGATGACCAATGCATTGACCCGCGCGGCATTCACCGCCCGCCTCGGGGCTGCGGCCGGGTTGACCGTCGACCAGGACGAGGCCAGCCAATGAGCGACGCGCAGGAATTTGCCCGCCTGCAGCAACTGGCCCCGGCCGACGCGGTGGACTACCTGCAGCGCCGCAACCGCCTGGCGGTCACCTACGGGTGGCAGGACATGTGGCAGGACGAACACGCCCGCCAATTCACCGTCAGCCGTCTGACCAATGCCGATCTGCTGGCTGCGCTGCAGGACAAGATCACCCGGAGCGTGCAAGGCGATCTTTCGCGCACGGACTTCAACAGGGACGCCCGCCAGATGCTGGCCGAGGCCGGCTGGTGGGGGAAAAAGGAAGTGGTGGAGCCGTCGACGGGGGAGATTCTGCAGACGAAGTTCGACCCGAACCGCCTGAAGCTGATCTTCGACGTGAACACCCGGCAGGCCCATGCGGCCGGGCGCTGGGAGAGCTTCCAGCGGAGCAAGGCGACACACCCGTTCCTTCGCTACATCACCAAGCGCGATGAACGGGTTCGCGCCGCCCACCGCAACTGGGACAACGTCACGTTGCCGGTGGACGATCCCTTCTGGAGCACGCACTACCCACCGAACGGATGGCGCTGCCGCTGCCGCGTGGTGGCGGTGAGCCAGCGCGACTACGACCGTGGGACCGTGCCCGGCGGCGGTGACATGAACAAGGGCCGCCCGGACTTGATGTGGAAGCGCTGGGAGAACCGCCGCACGGGGCAGCTTGAGAACGTGCCAACGGGCATTGACCCGGGCTTTGGCTACAACGCCGGCTTGGCAGCTGAGCGTGAGCTGCAGACGGTGGTGCGGGACAAAGTCCTGGCGCTGCCAGCCGACGTTGGCGCGGCGCTCTGGCCCACCGTGCGTGCCGGGGCAGCATTGGGCCAGCTTCGCGCCTGGCAGGCCATGGCTGTTCAGGTCCAGAGCACCCGGCAGGCCGCAGGCGCGGCGCAGTTGGTGCACGTGGTCGAGGCTCAGACGCTTCAGGCGCTGGCCCAACGTGGCATTGAGCTGGAGTCGGCGGCCATTCTCATGCGCGACAGCGAGTTGCTGCACGCGCTGCGCGACACCAAGTCGGCTCGCGACGCAGCGTTGCCGGCGGACGTTTGGGCCCAGTTGCCCGACCTGCTACGTGGTGCAACGCCGTATCTCGACACGCAAGATCAAGCGCTGATCTACGCGCTGGCGCTGGGCGAGGGCCGTGTTGGGAAAGTGGTGGTGCGCCTGAACTACGGCGACAAGGCCCGGCTGGGCCGGGAGCGCGCCCGTGTGACGGCGAACTTTGTGCAGACGGGGGGAGCGGTGGCCGACATCAACTTGACCACCGGCGCCCAGTACGTGCGGCTGGGCGATGAATAGGGGCGAGACGGCGCCGGATTCGAACCGGATCATAGGACCGGGCATGCCCGACCGCTAACCATTCCCATTGGAAACAACCGCCTCGCAGCCATTATAGGAATCGCCATGTTGACCGTCACCATCGAAAACACGGCTGTCACGGACGTTCTGACCAGGATTCAACGCCAGGTGAGCGACTTGAGCGCCGCCATGGAGGGTATCGGGCAGGAGATGGTGAGCCGCATCAGCGGCCGGTTCGAGACGGAAACCGATCCGAGCGGCACGCCCTGGGCACCTTGGGCGCCCAGCACGGTGGCCAGCTACCCGGCCGACGGCAACAGGTCAGTGCTCGACCGTTACGGCGACATGCTGGACAGCCTCAGCCACGAGGCTGGCAAGACCAGCGTCCGGATCGGTTTTGGAACGCCCTACGCGACCTATCACGAGTGGGGCACCAAAACGATGCCCCGTCGTGGTCTGCTGACCGACGATCCAGACGCAGGCACCCTGAGCCCGGCCGACGAGGCCGCCGTACTGGATGTGCTGAACGACTACTTGGGGGTGCCATGAAGCGCTGGAGCCCGCTGGAACTTGCCCTTGCCATCGTCCTGGTGGTCCTGGAACTTACCATCCGGCCGCGCCGCGCCATCCGCGCCTGGTGGATTGATCGATTCGGCTGACTGGATCGGCCTACTGCCATACTCTGAACAAGAAGGAGAGCCGACGTGGGCCGAATCGCAACATTCAAGTACCTCAGTCCTGAGCAACACGTCGCAGCAGACGCTTGCATAAGACTGCATCGCTATTCCCAGATCGCTGTGATCCGGGAGAAGCTGCTAGACCAAGGGATAGCGATCAGCCGGTCAGCCCTTGGCCGTTACATGCACAAGCTGGGACAGCAAGACGGGCTTTTAATGGACACGACGGACGCGACGGTTGTCACCATCGTCGACAGAGCCAGCGGCCACGTGGCAGTCCTCAAGACCGCACTCAACTGGTCCGCACTGGCGGCACACATCGAGTCATTGGCGCAGAAAGTCAAAGTTTCCTGACGCGAAAATCATTTTCTTATGAACCGTCCCGGCTCTTTCCATGATTTCCCCGAAAATCCCAAATATCGCGCCGTTCTCTCTTGGAATATCTCAACAGCCGTCACCTTGGGGCGGCCCGGCGGCGACTCAGCGGCCGGTGCGGCTACCAAGCAGCCACAACACCCGCGTGGCGCACAGCCACTGGGTGAGGATCAGGGCGCTGCCCACGCCATGCCACAGCGCCAGGCTCGCGCCCGTGCTGCGGGCGGTGAGGATTTTGTAGGACACGCCGTACTCCTGCACCAGCATGCACAACATGGCCAGCAGGATGAAAGGCAGGCCCCGGCCTATGGGACCGTGCCGGTCGCTGCGGCCCAACAGCAGCAAGCCCAGGCCACACACCACCACCAGCCAGGCGATGGCGGTGAACAGCTTGGCAGCGGCAGGCCCCGCCACCGCCGGGTTGCCGAAGTGGGCAAACAGCGTCGGCACGGCAATGAAGGCCAGCGCCGCCGAGCCGCCCCACCACAGGGCGGCCAACAGCGTGACCAGGCGCAGGCGCAAGGGGCTCACTCGTAGCGCACGCCGATGATTTCGTAGCTCTTGAGGCCGCCCGGTGCCTGCACATCGGCCACATCGCCCTCTTCCTTGCCGATGAGGGCACGGGCAATCGGGCTGCTGATGTTGATCAGGCCCAGCTTCAGGTCGGCCTCGTCTTCGCCCACGATCTGGTAGCGCACCTGCTCGCCGCTGTTCTGTTCTTCCAGTTCCACCGTGGCGCCAAACACCACACGCCCGCCCGCGTCCAGCGTGCTCGGGTCGATGATCTGGGCGGCCGACAGCTTGCCCTCGATCTCCTGGATGCGGCCTTCAATGAAGCCCTGACGGTCCTTGGCCGCGTCGTATTCGGCGTTTTCGCTCAGGTCACCCTGGGCGCGTGCTTCCGCAATCGCGTTGATCACCGCAGGGCGGTCGACGGTCTTGAGGCGGTGCAGCTCATCCTTGAGTTTGTCTGCGCCGCGCTTGGTCACGGGAATGGTGGCCATGGAAAGATCTCCAGTGTGTCAAAAGAGAAACCGCCGCCAGTCGCCTGGCGGCGGTTTCGGTTTTTCTTGTTCGCCGTGAGTTTAATGCAACTGGGCGTGCAGCTCCTGCACCGAATACACGTCGAGCTGCCCCATGTGCTTCATGCCTTCCACGGCGGCTTCCGCGCCGAAGATGGTGGTGAAGGTGGTCACGCGGGCCAGCAAGGCCGAGGTGCGGATCTGGCGCGAGTCGGCGATGGCATTGCGGCGCTCTTCCACCGTGTTGATGACCAGCACGATGTCACCGTTCTTGATCATGTCCACGATGTGCGGGCGGCCTTCGGTCACCTTGTTCACCGTGCCGCAGGCAATGCCCGCGGCCGTGATGGCTGCGGCCGTGCCCTTGGTGGCCACCAGCTCGAAGCCCATGGCCACCAGCTCGCGGGCAATCGCCACGGCGCGTGGCTTGTCGCTGTTTTTCACCGTCAGGAAAACCTTGCCGGTGGGTGTCGTGCCATCGGCCTTGAACGGACGCGGCAGGTGGGTGCCGGCGCCGAGCTGGCTCTTGACGAAAGCTTCGCCAAAGGTCTTGCCCACGCCCATCACCTCGCCGGTGGACTTCATCTCGGGGCCGAGGATGGTGTCCACACCCGGGAACTTGACGAAGGGGAACACGGCCTCCTTGACGCTGAAGTACGGCGGCGTGACCTCGTGGGTGATGCCTTGCGACGCCAGCGTCTGGCCGGCCATGCAGCGCGCCGCCACCTTGGCCAGCTGGATGCCGGTGGCCTTGGACACAAAAGGCACGGTGCGCGATGCACGCGGGTTCACTTCGAGCACGTAGATCAAGTCCTTGCCGTCCACCTGCTGGATGGCGAACTGCACGTTCATCAGGCCCACCACGTTGAGCGATGCCGCCATGGCCGCGCTCTGGCGCTTGATTTCGTTGATGGTCTCGGCGCTCAGGCTGTAGGGCGGCAGCGAGCAGGCGGAGTCGCCGCTGTGCACACCGGCCTGTTCGATGTGTTCCATCACGCCGCCGATGAAGGTCTTGCCCTCGGGGTCGCGCAAGCAGTCCACGTCGCACTCGATGGCGTCGTTGAGGAAACGGTCCAGCAGCACCGGCGAGTCGTTGCTCACCTTGACGGCCTCGCGCATGTAGCGCTCCAGGTCGCGCTGCTCGTGCACGATTTCCATGGCGCGGCCGCCCAGCACGTAGCTGGGGCGCACCACCAGCGGGTAGCCCAGGGAGCTGGCTTTTTCCAGTGCCTCGGATTCGGTGCGGGCGGTGGCGTTGGGCGGCTGCTTGAGGTTGCGTTCACGCAGCAGGGCCGAGAAGCGCTCGCGGTCCTCGGCGGCGTCGATCATGTCGGGGCTGGTGCCGATGATG